>DRGP01000045.1 GCA_011050015.1 Leeuwenhoekiella sp.
CTCAAGGAGCGTGAAGATCGATGGTTTTTTGGGGGTATGGTGGTTCTTGCCGCAAATGCTGGCGGTGCCTGGTCGCCCATAGGCGACGTGACCACAATTATGCTTTGGATAGGCGGTCAGATCACCGCGCTTAATATCGTTTCGGTCGTGGTTTTACCCAGTTTGTTTTGTCTGCTGGTTCCATTGCTCGTTCTTACCTTCAAAATGGGAGGCTCTGTAAACCGTCCCGAAGAACCCATTTCGCTGAATGAACAGCACATTGAAGTGAATACCTTAGAACAGCGGGTGGTTTTCTGGCTGGGAGTAAGTGGCCTCTTATTTGTACCTATTTTTAAAGGATTTACCCATTTACCACCGTTTATGGGGATGTTGTTCAGTCTAGGCGTCTTATGGGTAGTAACCGAATTAATGCATAAAGATAAAGAACAGCACAAAAAACGGGCGCTTTCGGTCTCTGGTGTGATCAGGAAGATAGATTCTCCCAGTATTTTGTTCTTCTTGGGTATTTTACTTGCTGTGGCGAGTTTGCAGACTGCCGGCATCCTTACAGATCTGGCCCATGTTCTTGATAACACCTTTCATAATATTTACTTGGTGAATATTTTTATAGGTCTGCTATCTTCCATTGTAGATAATGTGCCACTGGTTGCGGGTGCAATGGGGATGTATCCTATGTCAACCTACCCTCCAGATGCTACTTTCTGGGAATTACTTGCATATTGCGCCGGTACTGGGGGTAGTGTGCTTATCATAGGTTCTGCTGCTGGTGTAGCCATTATGGGACTGCTCAAAATTGAATTTATGTGGTACGTAAAAAATATAAGTTGGCTCGCCCTCCTGGGGTATTTTGCTGGAGTTGGGGTTTTATACTTAATAGGCTAAAATTAATAGGGAAAAAGAATAGAAAAACCGGCCTAAAAGGCCGGTTTTTTTTATGCTATACTTGAAAAACTGCAAACAAAAAAAGCCCGAAAACACTAGGCTTCCGAGCTTACTGATCACAAATTGTGCGATTTATTTTATATCAAGTACCTCAAGCTCAAAGACTAGGTCTTGACCGGCAAGAGGGTGATTTGCATCTATGATGATCGAGTCTTTTTTAACCTGTGCCACACGCAGCTGTCGCTCCGTTCCATCAGGGTTTTTAGCGACAAGTCCCATTCCTTTTTCTGGGGTAATTTCATCAGGTAATTCACTTTTTGGAATTTCCTGAAAGAGGTCTTGCCTTACTTCACCATAAGCCTCATTATGAGGTACGGTTACCGTTTTCTTTTCTTTTACTTTCATGTCTATCAGTCCCTTTTCAAATCCGGGAATGAGTTGACCTTGTCCCAATTTAACTTCTATGGGCTTACGATCTACAGAACTGTCAAAAACTTGACCGTTTTCTAGTTTACCAGTATAATGTACTTGTACTGTATCTTCAGCTTTAACTTGGCTCATATCTTTTGTTTCTAATTATTGGTTGGGAACTTACTAAATGAGGAATGCAATACAATCAAAGAAAAGTTAAAAGTCGTTGTGAAGCCTTAAAAAATGGCGTTTTTAGCCCAAAATGGACCTTTTAAGGCTATTTATTACAGGTATTGTTCTCTTTTATAAAATTATCAGGCACTTCCAGAACCTGAATGCATTGTTTATTACTGCTTATTCTATTACCTATAAATTGAAAATCAGTATTTCCTTCCCTAATCTGTATACCGTCCAGATTGTCGCTGTTAATCTGGTTATCCTTAAAGGAAATTCGCTTTGTTCCCTGCACCCGTATGCCAGTTTCAAAAATATTCTCTCGAAGGGAAACTCCATAAGAATTACCTATTGTTGCAGCGGCATTACCTGTAAAAGTATTAGCTACAATTTGTAGTTCATTTTGCTTCCCGTCATAAAAATTAAGGTTAAAAATATGTAAGGGTTTTTTTTGCGTTGTGAATTGATTATTTTTTATAATAGAATTATTTGCGGTAGTCACATGTATGAACAGCCCTCTGCTGTCAGGGAAGTTACCATTAAAAGTGTTGTTGTAGATTTCGCTATCAATAAGATCGTAGATTCTAAGTCCGGTGTTGAAATTTTCAAAATCATTATCATGAATTTCATATCCGCGACCACGAATACTGAGTGCCTGCTTAAAATTTTTGACCACATTATTGTAGATTTTATTATCAAAAACACGATCCCCATCAGCGCCCAGGTTCATACCTACGCTGCCCATTTGTGGATTTATGATTGTATTATTCCTAATAACCATATGATCGGAGTATCCAAAATTTATTGATGACTCCAGCGTATTGTTCTCAATAAGTACATCACGACCGGTGGCCACGACAAAGCCCTGCCATCGACTGCTTTTTTCAATATTGTTCCTTATAATTATATCTTCTGCTTCCTCATAATGTACTAATTCGCCGGTTTTCTTACTACGTTCTTTATAGGGCTCTACATCTATAGCTGCCTTAGGGCTGGTGCCTTTTGAAGTAGGCGTGTCCTGACCGGCGTTCAGGAAGGTGTTTGCTTCCACGATAATAGAAGCGCCGCCAGTTATCGCCAGGTTATTTCGACGGTTGTTATCAAAAGTGCAATTTTTGATCAGTAGGTTTCTGGTTTTGTCATGATCTGCGGCAAAGGTAAAATGGAGTTCATGAACGGTCATACCATCGCCATTACCGTCTTTAATGTTAACTCCATCTATAACCGCATTTTCCAGACCAATAAGATCCAGTACTTGCCCCCATTCATCACTGCTCTTGCCAGAATACGTGTGTGCGTTTCGCTCGCCATATAAATGACCGCCAGTGATGCTTATATTATCATGAGTCCCGTTGCTTAGCAGCGCATATCTGGCATTATTATTAGGCTGTGTGCGTAAATGCGTTTCTGGGCTCATGGCCAGGTTAAAATTGGCCGGAATGGTGATTGCCTCTTTCCACGACTCAAAACGTTTTCTACCCTTGGTAACGGTCACCACGTCAAAAAACGCATCAAGAGCACCAATTTTAAAGGTATCTACCTCTTTTTGTACTGCATCTTGAAAAGCCGCCTCCAGCTGAATCCTGTTTTTTAAGGCTATTGCATCATTGACTTTCCCTTCTTGAATGCCCCAAGCTGCAGGATCTAGCGTGTAATTATTGGTTTTTTTAGTCGGAATGTTATAGTTTTTTTCGCTGACCGCGAAATTATTAGCCTGAGCAATGAGGCCTGAACTATCAGTAGTTATTCCGGAAAGGGAAGTATGTTGTATTTTTTGATTGCAACTGATGAACACTGCGAAAATCACAATGATCAATACCGGTTGTGTCAACAAGCTATTCGAGTTGTTTTTCATAGGTTTCAAATATAGTTTTTTTGCAATCAGGCTATATGCCAGGCTTGCTATCTTTATATTTTTAAAATAGTGTTACTATAATAACTTGCATTTATTTCCGGCAAAGGATAGCGGCTCATAAAAACCGCTTAACTTTGTAAAGAACGATACGTTGTGGAGTCAGCCATCTAGTGCAGATACCTAGTAAAAAAACATACCGCTTATAAAGGGGAAGCTAGATTAATGTATGAGCAGTTTGCCCCAAAAAAATAAACCAAAAATGACCAAAATAGAGGAATTTCTAAGCAATAAAAAGGTGCGTCCCACGGCCATGCGCCAGCTTATTTATAAATTCATGGCTCAAAAACAAGTAGCCGTAGCACTTACGGATATAGAAAAAGCCTTCGCCAAAGCAGAACGTACCACCCTTTACCGCACTATAAAAACCTTTGAAGATAAGGGCATTGTTCACCAGATTGAAGATGGCACGGGTATTTCAAAATATGCGCTTTGTGAAGGAGGTTGTACTGTAGAAGATCATCATGACCTGCACTTACATTTTCACTGTACCCATTGTGACGAGACTACCTGCCTAACCGAATATAAAATTCCACAGATCAGTCTGCCGCCCGGTTACAGCGCAGACGATATGAACCTCGTCGTCCAGGGGACTTGTGATAAATGTGATGTTCAAAACACTATATCCTAATTTAAAAATATTTTCAATTCCCCCTCCTTGGGAGTGGGCTAGGGAGAGGACTTTTGCACTTCCATTGCGCTTCAGGAAACACTATTTTGCCGATAAATAATCAACTATGGCCAACTGTTGCGCAAACGTACACGAGGAAAAAGAACACGGTGGTTTTTTAGGCAAAAACACCGAATTGTATTTCGCTATTTTAAGCGGAATCTGTCTAATCACCGGTTTTTTACTGGACACCTTTACCGAAATTTTAAATATTCCTTGGTATTTGTACCTCGCAGCTTATTTTTTTGGCGGTTTTTATACCGTAAAAGAAGCGGTGGAAAAGATTGCGAATGGAGAATTTGAGATTGATTTTCTAATGATCGTTGCCGCGGTGGGGGCTGCTTTTCTTGATAAATGGGCAGAAGGGGCACTGCTTCTTTTTCTTTTTAGCTTAGGCCACGCGCTTGAGCATTATGCCATGGGCAAGGCCCGAAATTCTATCGCTTCGCTTACTGATCTCGCACCAAAAACAGCCCTGCTCAAAAAGGACGGCGATACGCGTGAGGTGGGGATTGATAAATTAAAGCTAGGCGATATTATCGTAGTGCGTCCCAACAGCAAGATTGCCGCAGATGGCGTGATTGTAAAAGGGGCGAGCAGTATCAACCAGGCGCCCATTACCGGCGAGAGCGTGCCAGCGGATAAAAAAGCCATTGCTGATGCCCAACAGCAATTTAAAGATGAAAAAGAAATCCCGGCAGAAAGTAAAGTTTTTGCAGGTACGATTAATGGGAATGCCACTTTGGAAATCCGCGTGATAAAGGAAGCTCAGGATTCTACTTTAAAGCGTCTGGTCACCATGGTACAGGAAGCCCAGGAAAAAAAATCGCCCACCCAGCGCCTTACCGATAAATTTGAAAAATATTATGTGCCTGCTGTAATTGCGCTTGTCGTGCTCCTTAATTTTGCTTTTTTGCTAATAGATGAGCAATGGAGCGCTAGTTTTTACCGTTCCATGGCGGTGCTTGTTGCCGCTAGCCCGTGTGCACTGGCTATTTCAACGCCCTCTGCGGTATTGAGTGGTGTAGCACGTGCTGCCCGGGGAGGTGTTTTGATAAAAGGGGGTAAACCGCTGGAAGATCTGGGCGTACTCACTGCGATCGCTTTTGATAAAACCGGAACACTTACCGAGGGAAAACCAAAACTCACAGACGTGATTTCGTTAAATGATATTGATGAGCAGACATTGCTTAAAACGGTCGTCGCCATAGAGGCATTGAGCGATCACCCACTGGCCAGGGCGGTGGTACGGGATGGGAAAGAAAAATTAGGGGATACTCAAGATATTCCCGAAGCTGATGATCTGGAAGCCGTTCAGGGAAAAGGCATCAAAGCACGTTTCCGCGACAGCGAAATATTTATAGGAAATCTGAATTTGTATGGCGATATGGATAAAAAAGTGCCAAAAACCATCGAAAATCAGGTAAAATCGCTTGAATCTGAAGGTAAAACGACCATGCTCATTAAACGTGATGACCATTTTATTGGCATTTTAGGTCTTATGGATACCCCGCGTGAAGAAGCTAAAGAAACCCTTAGTGAACTAAAAAAAATAGGTATTAAGAAAATGATTATGCTCACCGGCGACAATCAAAAAGTAGCCGATGCCGTTGCTCGCGAAATAGGGCTGACGGAAGCGCGGGGAAGTTTGCTTCCCGAAGAAAAAGTGGCAGCGATCAAAGAACTGAAGGCACAGGAAAACAAACTGGCCATGGTAGGTGATGGGGTGAACGATGCGCCCGCTATGGCAAATAGTACCGTAGGAATTGCCATGGGTGCCGCGGGAAGTGATGTCGCACTGGAAACCGCAGATATCGCCCTGATGGCTGATAAACTAGCAACGCTACCTTTTGCTATAGGCTTGAGCCGAAAGGCTAAAAGTATTATTAAGCAAAACCTCTGGTTGAGCCTGGGCGTGGTCGCGCTCTTAGTACCTGCAACCATTCTTAACTTGGCAAACATAGGCGTGGCCGTTGCTATTCATGAAGGTTCCACTCTTGTAGTGGTTTTTAATGCCTTACGATTATTGGCCTATAAACGCTAAAAACCGGCCATAATAGCCGGTTTTTAGTTCGTTTTGAGTAGATTCTCTCCTAAATACCCGTGTAATTCTGGGGGGTAATAGCTTTTAGCTCTGTCTTGACTTGCTCATTCACATCGAGCGTTTCTATAAAGGAGCCGATTGATTGTTGAGAGATTTTATCATGGGTGCGTGTAAGTCCTTTTAAAGCTTCATACGGATTGGCATAGCCTTCACGGCGCAAAATGGTTTGTATGGCTTCTGCTACCACGGCCCAGTTATCTTCCAGATCGCTGTCAAATTTTGCTGCGTTGAGCACCAGTTTTTTAAGTCCTTTAAGGGTGCTTTGCATACCAATGAGCGTATGTCCCAAAGGCACCCCTATATTGCGCAGCACCGTACTATCAGTAAGGTCACGCTGCATGCGCGAAAGTGGCAATTTTGCCGAAAGATGCTCAAAAATGGCGTTGGCCATTCCCAGATTTCCTTCGCTGTTTTCAAAATCGATGGGATTTACCTTATGTGGCATCGCTGATGAACCTATCTCACCTTTTTTGATTTTCTGCTTAAAATAATCCATGGAGATGTAGGTCCATAAATCCCGGTCTAAATCAATCAAAATCGTATTTATACGCTTTAAATTGTCAAAGAGCGCCGCCATATGGTCATAGTGCTCAATCTGTGTGGTAGGGAAAGAGTGGTGCAGATTTAGGGTTTTGTGCACAAAATGGGTTCCAAATGATTTCCAGTCTATTTTGGGATAAGCAACTTTGTGAGCGTTGTAATTTCCGGTGGCGCCGCCAAATTTTGCCGCGCTGGGCACTTCGTTGAGTAGCTTAAGCTGTTCGTCAAGGCGAACCACAAATACCATAAGTTCTTTGCCTAATCTGGTGGGGGATGCCGGCTGGCCGTGTGTACGGGCAAGCATGGGGACGGTAGCCCATTCTTCGGCGAGGTGTTTTAAAAAGGCCTTGAGTTCTTCTAATTGTGGAAGGTAGGTCGCATTGATCGCGTCCTTTAGACTTAAAGGAATAGCGGTATTATTTATGTCTTGTGAGGTAAGCCCAAAGTGAATAAACTCCTTGTAACCCGAAAGTTCCAGTTTATCAAACTTTTCTTTGATAAAATACTCCACCGCCTTCACATCGTGATTGGTCACTTTTTCAATGTCCTTGATAGATTGGGCATCTGACGTGCTAAATTCAGTATAGAGCTTACGTAGTGCATCAAATTTTTTGTGATCTACCTCTTTCAGCTGCGGAAGCGGAATTTCACAAAGCGCGATAAAATATTCCACTTCTACCCGCACCCGGTATTTAATGAGGGCTTTTTCAGAAAAAAAAGGAATTAAAGAGGATGTTTTATTATGATATCTGCCGTCTATGGGCGATACGGCTTCCAGTGCTTTAGACATAGGTTGTTTTGTTAAAAAGGTAAAGATACATTGCGTAAACGGGTTCTCAAACGGCAAGTGCCAATAAGATAAAAATAGACTCTTTTAGTCTATTCAAGAGGACGCTGCTTCTTCCTTAAAACCTTACGTGGTGCGTATGGATAATTTTTTTTGGGCTCCTTAAGGTGTTCTCTAATAATATAAATTGCGCAAAGCTCCTTTTTTGTATTTTTCTGCCAAATATAAATTATGATCTGGGTAAAACGTTTTTTGATACTGTTACTCATAGCGCTTATAGGAATTCAATTTATAAGGCCAGAGCGCAATGAGGACAGTTATGAATCCCTAGAACCTTTTCTGGCGGAAACCAAGCCTTCTGAGCAGGTGGCGGCGATTTTAAAAACGGCCTGTTATGATTGCCATAGTAACCAGACCCAATATCCTTGGTATGCTGAGGTAGCACCCGTTTCTTTCTGGTTGAGCGATCATATACAAGAAGGGAAACACCATTTGAATTTTTCGGCCTGGCAAGGGTATTCCGCAAAGCGGAAAGATGACAAATTAGATGAACTTATAGAAGAGGTAACCGATGGAGAAATGCCACTTGAGTCGTACACCTTGATCCACCAAGATGCTCATTTAACCAGAGCACAGACCGATGCGATGATTACCTGGGCAAAAACCGCGCGTATCATTTATAGCTTAAAAGCTGATCTACCACAGTAGGAACACCGGTGGTGGCATTTTCTGCAATGACTTTAAGATTTGTGGAAGATGCTATTGTGGGTCGTGGGTCAATAAAAAAAAGCTGGGCCTCTTGTGGGGCATAATCCATGAGGCCTGCCGCTGGATAGACCTGCATAGAAGTACCTATAATTAAGACATAATCTGCCTGCATGACAACCATAGCAGCATCTTCAAGCAAAGGCACAGCTTCTCCAAACCAGACCACGTGTGGCCGCAATTGACTCTTTTTCACACATAAATCCCCCACGCAAATGTCTTTTTTCCACTCTTGAATATCGTTTTCATCTACACTGCTCCGCGCTTTCAATAGCTCGCCGTGCAGGTGAATAATGTTTGTACTGCCCGCACGCTCATGAAGATCATCTACGTTCTGGGTAATAATGGTAACATCAAATTTTTCTTCCAGTTTTACAAGCGCCTTATGGGCAGCATTGGGGCTTACACTGAGGAGTTGCTTACGCCGCTGGTTGTAAAAATCGAGCACCAACTCCCGGTTTGCCTCCCAACCTTGCGGGCTGGCGACTTCCATAACCTCATGACCTTCCCATAAGCCATGAGCATCCCTAAAGGTTTTCAGTCCACTTTCAGCACTTATTCCAGCTCCGGTAAGTACAGCTACTTTTTTCATTATCAATAATTTATGACTCTCCTTAAGTTGAATATTGCGTATTTTTATTATATTCTGATAAAATAACCCAATTTTTTAGAGATATCTAAAATTACTTAAAACACATTGCTATGAAAAAATTATTTATGTTTTTGTTGTTGAGTGCATCGGTTTTCCTTGCCGGGTGTGAAAACGTGGACGATGGTTATGATCCCACTGGCGAGCAAAAGACCTATGCATTGAAGGCGGTGACTGATCCTGCTATTCACGGGGAGGCCACATTTGAGAAAAACCGTGACGGTTCTACCACGATTACATTAGATCTGGATGGTGTTACAGTGGGAATGCACCCTGCGCACATTCATGCTAATTCTGCCGCTGAAAGTGGTCCTATTGTGATTGATCTAACCCCGGTAAACGATTCTGTTACAAGCGTAACGCATGTGAGCGCTTTTAACAACGGAATGAATATTACGTATGAGGAGTTATTGAATTTTGATGCTTACATTAATGTGCACGAAAGCGTAGCAAAACTGGGTACGTTGCTTGCTCAGGGTGATATCGGGGCAAATGAACTCACTGGGGAATCTAAAGTTTACGAGTTGGGCTCCAAGTCCAATCCCAATATAATGGGCGATGCTACTTTTGCCGAGCGTAAAAATGGAACTACGCTTATTACCATTGCACTTGAAGGAACTTCTGAAGGTGATGCTTTCCCGGCGCACATTCACCGAAACTCAGCCGCTCAAGGTGGGGCAATAATTATAAATCTAGATACCATCCGTGGTTCTGCTGGCATGAGTTTAAGTCAGATTGATACTTTAAATACTGGAGAATCCATTACGTATGAAGAACTTTTAGCTTTTGATGGTTACATCAACGCACATCTTAGTGCCGACAATTTAGGCGTTCTTGTAGCACAGGGGGATATAGGCGCTAATGAACTTACCGGCGAAAGTAAAGAATATACTTTAGGCTCCAAGTCTGACCCAAATATCAGGGGAACGGCAAACTTTGCTCAGCGCGTAAATGGTTCAACGCTCATTACCATTGCCTTAGAAGGAACAGCTGAAGGTGATGCTTTTCCAGCGCATATTCATCGAAATTCTGCTGAAGAAAGCGGTCCCATTATCATTAATTTAGATACCATTCGCGGTCCAGTTGGGGTGAGTTTGAGCCAGATTGATACATTAAATGACGGTGATCCTATAAGTTATGAGCAACTCTTGGAATTTGACGGATACATTAACGCGCATTTAAGTGCCAGTAATTTAGGCGTTCTTGTGGCACAGGGAAATATTGGCGCTAACGCGGAATAATTTTAAAAATGTGACAAAAAAGATTAAAAATCCGGTCTAATGGCCGGATTTTTCTATTTTCGGCCTATGGAAGAAAAAGAAGTACTTGCTTATTTGCAAAGTCTTGTAACACCGAGGCGAAAGCAATTGTTTGAGACCGTGGCTGCCACCCGAACCCATCATTTTACGGTAGCGGTAGAAGATGTAGGGCATTTGCACAATACCAGCGCGGTTATACGCAGTTGCGAAGCCTTTGGCATTCAGCAAGTGCAGGTGGTTGAAGATCGCTTTGGTAAGCGCATAGACCGAGAGATTGCCATGGGTGCCCAAAAATGGACGAGCGTTCAAAGACATACTTCTTCACAGGATGCCGTAGAAAAACTCAGGGGAAAAGGATATCAAATTGTGGCGACCTCCCCACATAAAAAGGAGTCCACGCTGGCCAATTTTGATTGTACACAGCCTGCGGCACTCTTTTTTGGCAGTGAAGCCAAAGGTTTGAGTGAACAGGTGCTGGAAACTGCAGATAGTTTTATTTATATTCCCACCTACGGTTTTACCGAAAGTTTAAATATTTCGGTTTCTGCCGCTATCATTATTCAAGAACTGATGGCACGCTTGCGCGGAAGTAAAATTGCATGGCAACTTAGCAATGAAGAACAGCAAAAACTACAACTGCAATGGCTGAAAAAGCATATCAAAAATGTTGATGAAATCCTGAACAACTGGCATGCTGAGCAGTAGAGAAAAAGTTTTTTAACAGTTTTTTAGGGAAGACCTATTTTTGGCGATTGAGTACTTTGTATTCCTCATAGCAGCTGCTTATAGCATCCAGAATCTGAAGGTCATTTGCAGTCTTGACAAAACTTTCGGAGTAATCACAGCGACGTAAAATCTCATCTATATCTACCGTGGTGACCTGTAACAATGCGGCAAGGGTTTCGCGGTCAAATTTGGTCAACAGCAGCTCCCTGATTTTGTCGTCTTCTTTCATTTCGCGCATTTTTTTCATCTGCTGCGGCCTTTTTCCAAAGGCTTTATAGAGAAAATCTGCTGGGTTAAAAACAGCATTGAGCACTTTATTTATAGCTCCTGGCTGGCTATTTCCTGCCTCATAACCTGCATCGAGACCACTGATGCTATAGCGCACATTTTTAAATACGGGTACATTTTTAGCGTCTATTTCCAGATAACCGGTAAGTTCTACGTCTTTAACGACAACTTCTTCAAGGGCGATACCCGTTTCTGTCATTTTCACCTTGACATCGCCAAATTTTTGCCAGTCATTGGTGACACGCACCTGCAAGGTCTTAAAACCCAAAAAGGAAAAATAAAGGGTGTCATTTACTTTTGCCGGTATTTTAAAAACACCTTCGGCATCGGTAATGGCACCCTTTACGTTGTTGAGGTTTATGATGTTTACACCTTCTAGTTCTTCGTCTGTAGAAGCATTGAGCACCGTACCACTTATGGTTTCTGTGTCTTCATCTTCTTGCGAAAAACAAAGGCCCGTTGCACATAAAAGCAGTAGCGTAAGAAAAATCTTTTTCATAAGAGGCGTCAATTTAGAAAAAGAGAAGGAATAATCATACCAAAATTATCGATTTGAACAAATTTTGGTTTTTAGTTTCTTTCTCTACGTCTTCTTTTTCCTGAAAATGGCGCTTTGCCGCCACTATCATTACTGCCTCGTCGCTCGCTTCTATTATTACCTTCGCCTCTTTTTTTAGAGAAACTTTTATCCTTGTTTCTGCCGCTTGAGCCATCTTTACGGCCTTTTCCTCTTCCTTTGTGTTTTTTGCCACCACCGCCACCGCCACCGCGAGTGTCATTTGTGATTTCCACGTGAATATCACGGCCTTGCAGTTTAAAATCCTGAAATAAAGCAAGAACAGTATCTTTGTGCTCTGTATCTGTATTAAAAAAGCTAAAACTGTCTTTGCAGTCCACTCTGTAAATGCCATCACCTAGGCCGGTAAGCTCTTTGAGAAAATCTTTGAGACTCATCCAGTCAAAGTTATCTTTAGCACCCACATTGATAAAATAACGGGTAGAATCGCCCGAAGCCTCTTTAATCTGTGCGGCAACTTCTGTGTTGAGATCTTTGGTCTTTTTGTAATAATTAAAGAACCTGGTAAACTCTACAGAAAATACCTTTTTTACGATCTCTTCACGGCTTAACCCTTCAAGAACCTCATTGATACTGTAAAGGTAAGGGTCTATCTCATGGTTGATCTTGGTATCCTTAATGTCATTCGCCAAGTGCATGAGCTGTACTTCACAGATTTCCATTCCTGTAGGAATATCTTTCTGGGTAAACTTCTTATTGATTATTTTTTCGATCTGCTTTATCTTGCGCACTTCGCTTTTTGAAACGATCACGATAGATATACCCGTTTTTCCGGCACGGCCGGTACGACCACTGCGGTGGGTGTAGATTTCTGGCTCATCTGGAAGCTGGTAGTTGACCACGTGTGTGATGTCATCTACATCAATACCCCGGGCCGCAACGTCTGTGGCCACAAGCATCTGTATCTGTCTGTTACGAAAACTTTTCATTACCAGATCGCGCTGGTTCTGGCTGAGGTCACCGTGAATGGCGCCTGCATTGTAACCATCTTCGATTAATTGTTCTGCCACCTTTTGTGTATCGCGTTTAGTTCGGCAAAATACAACCGAGAATATCTCGGGGTTGGCGTCTGCCAGTCTCTTTAAAGCCTGATAGCGATCGCGTGCATTGACTAGATAATATTCATGCGAAACATTTGCTGCGCCAGTATTTTTAGTTCCCACGGTAATTTCTATCGGGGATTTCATGAATTTCTTGGCAATACGAGCCACCTCTTTAGGCATTGTGGCAGAAAATAACCACGTGTTTTTATGCTCTGGGGTATCTGCAAGAATGGTGGTGATATCTTCATAAAAGCCCATGTTGAGCATTTCATCGGCCTCATCGAGAATGCAGTAGTTAATCTGGCTTATATCGACCATTTTTCTGCGCATCATATCCATCATACGACCAGGGGTGGCTACGATGATCTGAGCGCCACGCTTAATTTGTCTCGCCTGTTCCTGTATGTTGGCACCGCCATAAACGGCTACTGCATTAACGCCTCTTACATGTTTAGAGTACGCCTGTATTTCTTTGGTAATCTGCAGACAAAGCTCACGGGTGGGAGAAAGAATAAGCCCTTGAGTAGTTTTACTGTTTGCATCAATCTTTTGAATAAGCGGAAAACCAAATGCTGCCGTTTTTCCCGTCCCGGTCTGGGCGAGTGCGACGATATCGGTATCGTCTTTAAGTAGGACGGGGATGGCTTGCTCCTGTACATCTGAAGGTTCTGTAAAACCCATGTCGGCAACGGCCTGAAGGATAGCATCATTAAGTCCTAACGCTTGAAATTTATTCATTCTGTAATATTTATTATAACCGGTAGTGGCTATGAGGGCGCAAAGGTACTCTTTATAAAGATAACTTTCTTCTGTTTTATATTATTTGTATAATACTGATTTTCAGATTTTTAAATAACTTATTTTATCATAAGGTCATTATCGTTAGAAATTTATATTTGGATTTCAGCAGAATATCAAAAAATTATACTATATAAAACGTATGATGCTTATAAAGCTTTTTTCTTCAGCGTTTGAATCGGTAGTGACCATTTATTTATTTTGCTGCAACTCTTGATTTTTTAAAAAACCAACCAGCTTTTGAAATGCTTTTCCACGGTGGCCAATTTCATTCTTAAGCGCTAGCGGCATTTGGGCAAAGGTTTCGGTATAAGTTTCGGGTTTAAAAACAGGATCATAGCCAAAACCGGATTCTCCCATTTTTTCATCGGTTATTGAACCGTTGCAAACACCTTCAAAAGTGTGTTCTTTGTCGTTAAGGCACAGTGCGATCACCGTTTTAAAACGGGCTTTTCTATTTTGTAGATCTTTAAGTGCATCCAGCAGTTTTGCCATATTATCACTGGCATTTTTTTGTTCACCGGCGTAACGGGCGCTGAATACCCCGGGCTCGCCATCTAAGGCTTCCACTTCAAGACCAGTATCATCTGCAAAGCAGTCCAGGCCGTATTTATTCTTTACGTACCGTGCTTTTAGAAGCGCATTGCCTTCCAGGGTCTGTGCATCTTCAATGATGTCTTCGGTACAGCCTATATCGGTCAGGCTCTTTAACTGAATGATATCTGGCAATAAAGATTGTATTTCCTTTAATTTATTAGGGTTATGAGTGGCAAAAACGAGTGTCATTTGGCAGATTTTGATTAAAAATAGCTGATTTTACCGGGTTTTCAAATCTTAATAGTTTTAAAAAGATATGTCTTCTTGTCTTCTCGTTACTGGTGATGATACGGCTCATTCTTTAAAATGGTAAAACCCCGGTAAAGCTGCTCCACCATAAATAAGCGAATCATCTGGTGTGAAAAAGTCATTTTAGAAAGTGCTACTTTCCCCTGTGCTTTATCGTAAACCTCCCTTGAAAAACCATAGGGGCCACCTATCACAAAAACCAGTGTTTTTATGCCGCTGTTCATCTTTTTTTGCAGGTAGTTGGAAAAACCCATGCTGGTGTATTCTTTCCCTTTTTCATCCAGAAGAACTAATTGATCCTGAGCGTTCAACTTATTTAAGATAAGCTGCCCTTCTTTTTCCTTCTGTTGCTCTTCGTTCAGGTTTTTTGTCTTTTTGAGATCTGGTATGATTTCCAATTGAAAATTGATATAAAACCCCAGCCGTTTACTATACATTAAGATAAGTTCGTACAGATTGCGATCATCCGTTTTCCCTATGCAGAGTAATTTTATATTCATGGAACAAAAATAGGATTTTGTGCGCGGGCTAGGTAAAAATAAGTGCATATTTCCCCGGTACTATTATAATTTCAACATTTTGGTCATGAAAATTGATTTTTAGCCGCTACAGTCTTTATTTTGCAGTAGGAATGCAATAAAAAGACAACTTCTTGAAATGAAAAACGTTGTGCCTTAATACTAGAAAAATTATGATTTCAGAGACGAAGCTAGCCCACGAGGTAGCATTAATTATTGCGAATGCCCTACGGGAAGATGTGGGAGATGGCGATCACAGTTCGCTGGCATGCATTCCGCCCAATGCATCGGGGAAGGCAAAATTGCTCGTAAAGGATGAGGGAATTATAGCTGGGGTTGCTTTTGCCCAAAAAGTTTTTAATTATGTAGATACTGAGCTTGAACTTGATGTTCTCATTAAAGATGGAAACCCGGTAAAAAATGGCGATATCGTTTTTTATGTGGAAGGAAGAGCGCAGTCTATTTTAAAAGCAGAACGACTGGTGCTTAACGGGATGCAGCGCATGAGTGCGATCGCAACGAAAACTAAAAGTTTTTCCGACTTGTTACAGGGAACAAAAGCCAAGATTCTGGATACTCGTAAGACCACGCCTGGCATACGCGCTTTGGAGAAAATGGCAGTGAAAATAGGAGGGGGTGAGAACCACCGCTTTGCCCTTTATGATATGATCATGCTCAAGGATAATCATATAGATTTTGCCGGTGGAATTACCCAGGCCATAGGTAAAACAAAGGAATATCTTAAACACGAGCAACGTGATCTTAAAATTATCGTGGAGGCCCGTGATCTTAATGAGGTAAAGGAAATTTTAAGTGCCGGTAACGTTCATCGTATATTATTGGATAACTTTAATTATGAAGACACGAGCAAGGCCGTTGAGCTCATTGGAAATGCATGTCAAACCGAATCTTCGGGTAACATCACCCTGAAAACAGCCAGAAAATATGCAGAATGTGGTGTAGATTATATATCCAGCGGTGCGTTAACGCACTCGGTCTATAATATGGATTTAAGCTTGAAAGCGATATAAATGGATGAAAATGTAGAAAAGGAACTGCGAAAAATCCCTGTAGTAAGCGATATTGTACTGTACATGAAGGGCATTATTTTGCCCGGATTTCAAGGGCTGTCGCTCTATGATTTTTGGGAGCTGTATTCCGTGGGTATCATTAAAGGTACCTTTTCTACCCGCGCCGGTGCGATCGCATTTAGTTTCTTTATGGCGCTTTTTCCTTTCTTTCTCTTTATCCTTAACCTTATTCCTTATGTGCCCATAGCCGATTTTCAGCAGAAATTTCTCAATTTTGTTTATGGAGTGCTGCCGCCACAAACGGCAGATTTCTTTGAGCCTATTTTACTCGATATCGCGGCAAATCCACGTGGTGGCCTTCTTTCTTTCACCCTTATTTTTGCCATTTTTTTGATGGCCAATGGTGTTAATTCTATTTTTACTGGTTTTGAATATAGTTATCACACCTCTAGAAACCGAACCATTTTACGTCAATATATCATTGCGGTAGGTGTTTCAATTATTCTGGCCCTGATGCTGCTTTTGAGCGTGATTGTTATTGTATATTATCAATATAGAATTGACCAGATCAATCAACATTTTATATTTACTGAAGATAATTCCTGGATATCTTCACTGGGGAGTTATGTATTTATTATTGTGATGATCTATTGCGTCGTGGGAACGCTTTATTATTTTGGCACCAAAGAGGGGCGGTATTACCGATTCTTTTCTGCAGGGGCCTTGCTCACCACTATACTTTTTTTATTGACCACCTATTTTTTCGGTATTTATATTACTAATTTTTCAACATATAACCAGTTGTACGGTTCAATAGGCGCTTTATTGATCATGATGGTTTATATTTGGTTGAATTCAAATCTTTTGCTTTTGGGTTTTGAGCTTAACGCAACACTGTATAACCTGAAAAGCAAACGCTAACATTTATTTATTATGAAAAAAACCGGATTTTTGCTTACCATATTTCTTTTTACAGCTGTGCACCTTATGGCGCAGGATGTGACCGGTAAATGGAAAACAATAGATGAGACTGGCGATGCCAAGTCTATTGTTGAAATTTATAAGAAAGACGGTAAGGTTTACGGTAAGATTATAGATCTTATAAACCCCAAAAACGAAAATGCCACCTGTAAAGAATGTCCTGGTAGTGATAAAAATAAACCTTTAACCGGTCTTGTAATCATACGCGGTCTTGAAAAGGATGGCGATGAATATAATGACGGCAAAATCTTAGACCCCATTTCTGGAAAACTTTATAAATGCTACATCGCACTCGAAAATCCAGACCGTCTTAAAGTACGTGGATACGTAGGTTTTTCCCTGCTGGGCAGAACGCAATACTGGTCCCGTCTAGATTAACAATCAACTTTCTCAGTGCGGGCCTCTGAGGTTCGATTAGAAACAATCTTTTGAATTTTGACCCAAAGGTCCCGTGAATAAAACCCACTGGTGGGATTTAAAAGCTATACTTTATCTGGCTGTCCTTATCTTTGGGCAGCCATTCTTTTTATATTGAGCGCATGTTTTTTGTAGATGTCATACTGCCCATTCCCATAGAAAATACGTTTACCTACAGTATTAGCGAGGCTGAATATTCTTTTATTGAACCCGGCATGCGGCTTGCGGTTCCCTTTGGAAAATCAAAAATATACACAGCCCTGGCCATTGGGGTGCACACTACCCAACCACGTATCTATGAAACCAAGGATATTGAACATATTCTTGACGATCAACCCATTGTTCACCTCGGCCAGTTACAGTTCTGGAAATGGGTGGCATCCTATTACATGTGTACGCTGGGAGAGGTCATGCGTGCTGCGTTGCCCAACGCGTTTATCCTGGAGAGTGAAACGCTCATTAAGCGTAACAAAGATGCAGATCTGGAAGCTGCCAGTGTAGCCGATGATGATGTACAATTGCTACTCGATGCACTGCAGCAGAGTTCATCATTGCGCATTAAGGAAGTGATGGATATCCTGGGAAAGAAAAAAGTACTTCCGGTCATTCAGAAATTGATCGATCAGGATATCGTAGTGCTGGAGGAAGAAATTCATGAGGCCTATAAGCCAAAATTGGTCAATTATGTGCGCCTTACTGCGCATTATAGCGAAGAGCAGCAAATGCATGAATTGCTGGATGATCTGGAGCGGGCACCCAAGCAACGCGAACTCGTACTAAACTATTTTACCCTTAGTGCGCGCTCAAAAACCCCCATAAAGGCTAAAGCACTCCAAAAAGCGGCCAATGCCACGAGCGCCCAACTGAAAGCGCTTCAGAAAAAAGGGATTTTTGAGAACTATAAAATTCAGAAGGATCGCGTTCAGTATGAAGGAGAAGAAGCCAAAGGAATAAAAGAACTGAATGAAGCGCAGTCTCAAGCGCTCGCGGAAATAAAAGCGGTCTTTAAAGAAAAGGAAGTCTGCCTGTTGCACGGGGTAACTTCTTCCGGTAAAACCGAAATTTACGTAAACCTTATTAAAGAACAGCTAGATCAGGGAAAACAGGTGCTTTATCTCCTGCCGGAAATCGCGTTGACCACGCAGCTTGTTTCCAGGTTGCAGCATTATTTTGGCGAGCAACTTTCAGTCTATCATTCTAAATATACCATTCATGAGCGCGTAGAGGTGTGGAATAACGTTTTGCACAAACGCCAGAAAGCCCAGCTAATTTTAGGCGCCCGCAGCGCGCTGTTTTTACCTTTTCAGGATTTGGGACTCGTCGTTGTAGATGAGGAGCACGAGCCCAGTTATAAACAATTTGATCCCGCACCACGTTACCAGGCCAGGGATTCTGCCGTAGTGCTAGCATATAACCACGGTGCTAAAGTGCTTATGGGATCGGCCACTCCTTCGATGGAAAGCTATTATAACACCCAGCACGGTAAATATGGACTGGTCACGTTAAAAAGGCGTTTTGGTAATGTAATGATGCCCGAAAACATCATTATTGATATCAAAGAAAAATACTTTAAAAAATTGATGACCGGCCACTTTAGTGATGTGTTGCTGCGCGGTATCACCGATGCGCTTGCTGAAGGGGAACAGGTCATCCTTTTTCAGAATAGAAGAGGATATTCCCCTATATTGGAATGCACGACCTGTGGCCATTCCCCACAATGCCCCAATTGTGATGTAAGCCTTACCTATCACAAACGCCGCAGCCAGCTGCGGTGCCACTATTGCGGCTATCACATTGCCATGTTGCAAAAATGTATGGCCTGCGGAAGCGAGGAGTTGGATACCAAAGGTTTTGGCACAGAACAGATCGAGACCGAACTGAAGCCCCTGTACCCAGAAGCTACTATTGCCCGTATGGATTCTGATACAACCCGCGGCAAATATGGCTTTGAGAAAATAATAACCGCTTTTGAGCAAGGGGAGACCGATATTCTCGTAGGTACTCAAATGCTTACCAAGGGATTAGATTTTAGAAAGGTAAGTGTCGTAGGTATTCTCAATGCAGATAGTATGTTGAATATACCTGATTTTAGGGCGCACGAGCGCAGCTTTCAGCTCATACAGCAAGTTTCTGGACGCGCGGGGAGAACACAAAAAAGGGGAAAAGTCTTTATACAAACCTACAATCCGTATCACCAGATCCTGCAACAGGTCTCTGTAAATGATTATGAGGGCATGTACAAAGAACAGCTGGAAGAACGGTATATTTATAAATACCCACCCTTTTGCCGACTTATAAAAATAACCCTGAAACATCGGGATTATCAGAAAATAGAGGAAGCCTCCGCATGGATGGGGCAGGGGCTCAGCAATCTTTTTGGCAAGAATGTTCTGGGGCCAGAACCACCGCCGGTGTCAAGAATACGCAATGAATATTACCGTAATATTTTAATTAAAATTCCCGGAAACCAAAGTTTGGACAAAACCAAAAAAGCCATTCTCAAGGTGCGCAGTAGTTTCTTGAGCATAGGTCAGTTTCGCAGTGTAAAACTGGTGATGAATGTGGATAACTATTAGCATTAAAAAATCCCCTTGTTAAAGAACAAAGGGATTTTAAGATGGGTTTATTTGGGGGTATGTTAAGCAGAAAGCACTTCCATAAGCTTGGCCTTTTTATGCCTGCTCAGGGGTATTTTGTCACCTTCTATTTCAATATTTCGACTGTTGTATTTTTCCACCTTGTCTATATTTATAATATAGGATTTGTGAATACGCATAAAACGGTCTGACGGTAATTGCTCATCAAAGGCTTTCATGGTTGAAAGTACAATGATGGGCTCATTGTAGGTGATGAGCTTTACATAATCGCCGAGTGCCTCAATAAATTTAAGTTCGTTGAGAAAAACCTTCTTCTTTTTAAGGTTGCTTTTAACGAAAATATAATCGTCCTCCTGCACGTTACCTTCCATTTTAAGTTTGTGCATGCTTAAGGCTTTGTGCACGGCATTCATAAAACGGTCTTTGGTAAGCGGTTTTCGCAGGTAATCTATAGCGTTGTAATTAAAAGCCTTATACGCATATTTTGTTTTACCGGTCACAAAAACGATCTGCGGTTTATGCACAAGATCATCCAGAAGGTCAAAGCCGGTAAGTATGGGCATTTCTATATCCAGAAAGATAAGGTCAACTTTAGTTTCTAAAAGACCATTTTTGGTTTCTATGGCGTTATTGTAC
>DRGP01000046.1 GCA_011050015.1 Leeuwenhoekiella sp.
CCATAAAATTGATGGTAAATATCTTCAGAATTACTTAGATGAATTTTGTTATAAGCTCAACCGAAGATATTTCGGTAAGGGACTCTTTGATAGGCTAGTAGTTGCAGTAACTCATCAGTACTGGTGCAAAAGCGTTTAATCAATTATCATTTAATTTTTTTGCTTTATCAAATGGTAAATTATCAACATTACTATCTTGCGATAAAGCATCTAATAACGGTTGGAAATTAAAATATTTTGGAAGGTCAATATCTGAATATCTTTCTTTTTTAAGAAAATAATCTCTTGCTTCAGTATGCGTTAGTTCTAATAAGGTTTTCAATATTAACTAGATTATTTTTTAGTGTTCTTTTTTTGCTTGTTGCTAACCTACTAATAAGAGTAACTTTACTCTTATTCTTCCAACTAAATTTAATCAATTCCAAAAGATTACCTCAGAAATCTTCATCCCAACCCCTTTAAAAACTCCCAAAAACAGTCTTAAATCGACGTTTTTAGCCTCTTTTTTGGCGTAATTACAAGCAAAATGATACCCATTATAAAAAAGACAATAAAAAAAAGGATCGCATAACGGATGCTTCCGGTAAGCTGCGCCACAAACCCATAGCTGCTCATACCAATGACGATCCCGATTTTTTCGGCCACGTCATAAAAACTAAAATAGGATGCAGTATCTTTTTCGCCCTCGGGGATCATTTTGGAATAGGTGCTGCGCGAAAGCGATTGTATCGCGCCCATGACCAGCCCCACAAAGGCAGCGGTCACATAAAATTGCATGGGACTATGTATCGTATACGCGTATATACAAATGGCCACCCACACGATGTTGATGCCTATCAAGGTCTGAATATTGCCAAAACGCGCTGATATTTTTGCCGTTCCCCAAGCGCCGAGAATCGCGACCAACTGAATGAGCAAAATACTCACGATCAGCCCGATCGTACTATCGGTCGTGCCCCAGTCCAGCTCTTCAATGCCAAAATAGACCGCGACCAGCATAATGGTCTGCACCGCCATGCTGTACATAAAAAAAGCGCTCAGATAGGTGCGCAGGGTTTTATCTGCCTTGATCTTTATAAAAATCTTCCGCAGTTCTTTAAATCCGTTGAAAAGTACGTTTTTGGTGATTTTCTGTTTTTTGGAATCCTTTGGAAGATAATAATACGTGTACTGGCTAAAACCGATCCACCAGAGTCCGGTGAGCACAAAAGAAAGTCGGGTGGGCAGATCTTCATTTTCAAAACCGAACGTATCGTAAAACAGGATCATCACCAGACAAAGCACCAACAGAATCACGCTGCCCAGATACCCCATCGAAAATCCCTTTGCACTGATGCGGTCCTGTTGATCGGGGAACGCGATATCTGGCAAATAGGAATTGTAAAAAACCAGACTGGCCCAAAAACCGATCAATGCGAAAAAGTAGCACAAAAGTCCAAACCACAGATATTCCATATCAAACCAGAAAAGCCCGATGCAGGAAACCGCGCCCAGATAGCAGAAGAATTTCATAAATCCTTTCTTATTGCCCGAATAATCGGCAATCCCGCTCAGCAACGGACTCAAAAAAGAAACCACCAAAAAAGCGGCCGCGGTAACATAACTGATAAGGGTGTCGTTGTTAAAATCGAAACCGAGAAAATAAACCGTATCGTCCAGAATCTTACCGTTTTCATCACGAATAACGGTTAGCGCGCCATAAAAAATAGGGAATACCGCAGAGGCGATCACCAAGCTATAAACGGAGTTTGCCCAGTCGTAAAAAGCCCAGGCATTGAGCAGTTTTTTATCTCCTTTTGGCAGATTTTCCATTGTTATAACCAGTTTTTATCAAATCTAAAGAATAACAGGCAATAACACGCGATCAGGCAGGAACAAGATGCATCTATTTTTTATGCTCTACCCAATAAAAAAACTGTCCGTTGAAGTCAAATTCCTGATGGGGGAAAACTTCAACGGACAGCCAGTATAACTCTAATTGATTTTAATTTTTAAAGTTGGTCACGCCAAATTTTGCCGCTTCTTCTTTTGCTCTTGGAATGAGTGCCGTAAGGGCTTCAATCCTGGATGCGGAAGAAGGGTGGGTACTCATGATTTCCATAGGTTCCTGCCCACCAGAATTAGCCTGCATTCTTTTCCATAATTCTGGAGCTGCAGCAGGATCATAACCGGCAATTGCAGCGATTATAGTTCCTATTTCATCTGCTTCAGACTCATGTTTACGGCTAAAGGGAAGCATAACGCCCAATTCACTTGCCGTCCCATAATATTGATTAAAGAGCTGCCCAGATTTTGAGTCGCCCAGGGCTAATCCTCCTGCCACACCTACACCTTGTTGCACCTGAGATGCGCTCATACGCTGCGCACCATGATTTGCAAGGGCATGCGCAAGTTCATGGCCCATCACCATGGCTAGTCCAGCTTCATCTTCGGTTATGGGAAGAATACCGGTATAGACCACAATTTTTCCGCCGGGCATGCAAAATGCGTTTACCGCATCATCCTTGACCAGGTTATATTCCCACTTATAATCTTTAAGGTAACCGGGGTAACCCAGCGCGGTCATGTAGCGTTCCGCGGCCACTGCGATTTTCTCCCCTACTTGTTTTACCATACGCGATTCTGCAGTGCCGGTAACCACATTGTTTTCTGATAAAAATTCATTGTATTGTTGAAAAGACATAGGAAATAGCTCTTCATTACTTACAAAATTCAGGGTTTGCTTACCGGTAAACGGACTTGTTTTACAACCACTTACCATAAAAATAAGCGTTGCTATAAGTATTAATTTATTTATTTTCATAATTTTCTTTTTTAAGGGATAATCCATATTATTTAGCACCTACCAAAATCTATCCCAAAATGTGTATTTCGGTAAAATTTTTAGTGACTTTAAGCCATTTTTTTTCAGCATCATAATCGATCTCTTCCAAGTCATAGGCCACATTATCGATCTCTATCTTTTTGATATCAAAAGGAAAGCCTATAAACTTCAAAACCAGGTGTTCATAACCAGTGATAAAGGTTCCGGTTTTATGTTGCTGAATAATGACCTCCTGCTCCTTACCAGTGAGTTTAAATTCCCGTAGGGAGTACCTGCCTTTTTTATAATCATACCCATCCTGGGCATCTTCATAGACCTTAGAACGTTCGGTACCATTCTTATAAAAGGTTTCTACGACCAGTTCTTCAATTTCTATTTCGCCTACATATTGCTGTACAGGATAGCGTGGGATCATTGCGCCTTCTTTAATAAAAATAGGCATATAGGCGAGATCTGCATCTACCCACATTTCTTTCCCCCCTTCTACCACACTATGATCCCAGTAATTGTACCAGCGGCCTCGGGCCATATACATGCGACGACCTCGGGCATTGGGTTCTGTTATGGGACAGATAAGCATTTTATGGCCAAAAAGAAACTCATCAGTTCGATAATGCGTGTGTGCGTCATCCTGATCGTAGTACACCAGCGGCTTAAGCATGGGTACGCCATTTGTGGCATATTCATAAAACATCGTATATAAATACGGAAGCAAGGTATACCGAATCTCAATGAATTTTCTGGATATATCGGTAACCTCATCACCAAAGGTCCAAGGTTCCTGATCACCGTGATGACCAGAAGAGTGTACCCGGCAAAAAGGATGAAATACGCCCAACTGAATCCATCGGGCAAAAAGTTCGCCGGTGGGCTGCTCTGCAAATCCACCTATATCTGTTCCGGTAAAAGACATTCCAGAAATACACATGCGCTGCACCTGTATATTGGCCACCCAGAGATGCTCCCAGGTTGCCACGTTATCTCCCGTCCAAGACGAGGTATAACGCTGCGCCCCACTATATGCGGAACGCGTAATGACAAATGGCCTTTTTGGGTACACAAAACGCTTTACACCTTCATAGGTAGCACGTGCCATCTGGGTGCCGTAAATATTGTGGGCTTTTCGGTGGCTGCACGGGTGACCGTCATAATTATGGCGTACGTCATCGGGAAAGGTTTTTCCCGGTACTTCCATGACCGCGGGCTCGTTCATATCATTCCAGACCCCTTTTACACCTATTTCTTCAATAAGTTCCTGAAAAAGACCTGCCCACCATTCGCGTACATCAGGATTGGTATAATCTGGAAAAGCACACTCCCCAGGCCAGACCTTGCCAATCATTGCGGGGCCATCTGCACGTTTACAGAAATAATCCTTTTCCAGTGCTTCGTTATACACCCAGTAATCTGTATCGAGCTTGATACCGGGATCAATGATGACAATGGTCTTAAAACCATCATCTGCCAATTCTTTGACCATACGCTTGGGATCTGGAAAGTATTCCTTGTTCCAGGTGAAACAACGAAAACCTTCCATATAATCGATATCCAGGTAAATACCATCGCAAGGTATTTTTAGCGATCTAAAGGTATTGGTGATTTCCTTAACGCGTGCCTCTGGATAATAGCTCCATTTACATTGCTGAAAACCGAGCGTCCATAGGGGCGGCATATCGGGTTTTCCGGTAAGGTGGGTATAATTTTTTACCACATCGGCCATGCTGGGACCGTAAATAAAGTAGTAGTTCATCTCTCCACCTTCGGCCCAGAAACTGGCCACATCCAGCCGTTCCTGACAAAAATCAAAGTGGGATCTAAACGTATTGTCAAAAAATATTCCGTAGGCCTTTTTTTTATTGAGGCCTATATAAAAAGGAACCGATTTATAGATGGGATCTTGATCCTTGGCAAAGGCGTATGAGTCGGTAGCCCAGTTTTGCATGCGCTTCCCGCGCAGGTTTGTGTGCATGGGTTTATCTCCCATACCATAAAAGCCTTCGCCAGGCTGCACTTTTTTGCTCATTTTGACGATATTACCGCCATAGAGAAAACTTTCCTCATAATGAAAGCCGATCTCATCTTCATTGATAATATTGCCCTGCTTATCGAGAATATGGCTCTGCAGGCTCTGTTTTTCTATTTTAATGACCAGTTTTGAGGTGGTCACAATATGGAATTCTTCGTCTTCGGTAATGGCTAATTCGTTATACCCTGTGCGCACATCTTCTTTGTCGATCGCGTACGAAAAATCTTCCTCCAGGTTCCCCCGGGTTCCGTACCGAAAACGAACAACACTATCCCTAAGTATGGTTAACTCCAGGATGACTTTGTTCTCTGTCTCAAAAAAAAGAGTATCTACTTCTTTGCGCACATGTACCACCGCATTAGGAAACTCATTACCTTTTTGCTCCAGTTCTGTATTTATGATCATTTTCTAAATCTCTATAATAAAGTACAAATAGACGGCATATAAAACACATTTAAAAACTTTTTAAATTGAATTTATTGCCATTTTGGCCTGAAAAACGCTAAAATACGATCATTATTTGGCCGAAAAGACAACTATTCCCAAGGGTGGAACATCTAAAGTTATGGAATGGGAACGCCCGTTCCAGCCACTTTCATCTATCATAACCTCTTTGATCACGTGATCACCACTACCGCCAAATTTTTGCTCGTTACTGTTGAAAAGTTGTTTTGCTTTTTCCCCTTTAAGGAAAATATCCCCGGGAACACCTATTTTATAACCATAACGGGGAACAGGCGTAAAATTAAGCACCACCACCAGCGTATCTTTTGGTTTATTGCCCTTACGCAGAAACGTCAACACGGAATTAGCCGCATCGTTGAACTCAATCCATTCAAATCCTTCTGGGCTAAACTGCTTTTCATACAGTGCCGGTTGGGTTTTGTACAACGCATTCAGAGCTGTAACCGTTTCCTTAACGCCTTTGTGAAAATCGTATTCCAGCAGATGCCAATCCAGGCTTTCCTGAAAATTCCATTCCCCAGACTGGCCAAATTCTGCCCCCTGAAATATGAGTTTGGTCCCAGGATGTGTGAACATGTAGCCGTAAAGCAGACGCAGGTTTGCAAACTTTTGCCATTCATCGCCCGGCATACGGTCCAGCAGGGATTTTTTACCGTAAACCACTTCATCGTGCGAGAGGGGCAACATAAAATTTTCGGTAAAGGCGTAGGTCAAACTAAAGGTAATGTCATTCTGGTGATATTGCCTGTAAACCGGTTCTTTTTTAAAATATTGCAGCGTATCGTGCATCCAGCCCATCATCCATTTCATACCAAAACCAAGTCCCCCAGTAAATGTAGGTCTTGAAACCTGCGGGAAACTGGTAGATTCTTCGGCAATGGTCTGTACATCGGGATAATTAATATATACCGCTTCATTGAATTCTTTTAAGAATGAAACAGCTTCCAGGTTTTCACGACCACCAAATTCGTTGGGCTCCCACTCCCCTTCTTCTCTGGAATAATCCAGATAAAGAATGGAGGCCACCGCATCTACGCGCAGTCCGTCAATATGGTATTTTTCTAGCCAAAAAAGGGCATTACTAATTAAAAACGCACGCACTTCGGCGCGGCCATAATTAAAGATCAGCGATTTCCAGTCGGGGTGATATCCACGCTTGCGGTCTGGATGCTCGTACAGGTGTGACCCGTCAAAACTACCGAGTCCGTGCTTATCTTCAGGAAAATGAGACGGTACCCAATCCAGAATAACACCTATTCCTGCCTGGTGCAGCTTATCCACCAGCAGCATAAATTCTTCCGGAAAGCCAAAACGTGAGGTGGGCGCAAAATAACCGGTTAACTGATAGCCCCAACTGGGATCATACGGGTATTCCATGATGGGCATTAATTCCACATGGGTAAACTGTACTTCTTTAACATACTCTACCAATTCATCGGCAAGTTCAGTATAGCTCAGGCTTCGGTTTTCTTCCACCCTGCGCTTCCAGGAGCCCAAATGCACCTCGTACACCGAAAAAGGCGTATCCAGATCATTTTTCTTTTTTCGGTTTTTAAGCCATTTGGTATCCTTCCATTTATAATCCGGTTTATAAACAATTGAGCCTGTTCTGGGTGGATGCTCACAGCGCCGTGCGTAAGGATCTGCCTTTTCGGTCTTGACCCCGTTTACAGTAGATTGTATTTTATATTTATAAATCGCACCGGCTTTCACCCCAGGGACAAAACCTTCCCAGATACCGCTATCATCCCAGCGTACATGGAGCGGATGCTCTCCCTCTAACCAGAAATTAAAATCGCCCACCACAGATACTGACTGCGCACTGGGCGCCCACACGGCAAAATAAGTACCCTCTACGCCATCTACGGTCATGGGGTGTGATCCCATTTTCTCATAGAGCCGGTAGTGCCTGCCTGCTTTAAAAAGGTAAATATCAAAATCTGTAAAAAGGCTGTAAGCCTGTACATTATTCATTTTCGGTTGTGTTAAGTATGTTTGAAATGCCCTTTAAAGGGATTATGGCCCAGCGTGGTCGCGCGTTAAGCTCGTAGCCCAGTTCATAAACGGCCTTTTCCAGTAGGCAATATTGCAGCAAAAATTCTATTTCGCTTATATACCCTATATTTAAATTGGCCTTTTGTACCGCCCCAATGTACGTTTTTAAAAATACGCCCACCATATGGCTGTAGAGTACCTCAGCAACATAAAATAAATCTTCTATGGGATAGTTGTAGCTTTCCTGATTGTTAAAAATAGTCGCGTAAATAGCATAATGGAAGGAACGGAACATGCCCGCTATATCTTTAATGGGTGGTTGCTTTACCTTACGGTCCCGTATGGTACTCTCGGGTTCACCCTCAAAATCTATGATATAAAAATCACCATCATTGACCAGCACCTGCCCCAGATGATAATCGCCATGGATGCGCAGACGCTCACTTTTCAGCTTATCTTCATCAAAATCGAGCAGACGTTTTCTGATTATTTTTTTGTTGCGCAGAAATTCCTGCGCCAGTTCCAGGCGCATATCTTCCAGTTTATGCAGGTTGTTCTCTACAAGGTTGGTCCTGTTTTCAAACTGATAGATCAAGCGGTTTTTAAGCCAAACTGTATAATCATTACCGAATGCCTGTGGCGTAAACGCATTGTTTACCCGTTCTTGCCCCAAAGCAATGTGCATCTGCGCGGTTCTTTTGGCCAGCTGGGATACGTCTTTAAAAAAGGATTTGGGACACCATGACAGGATATTTTCTGGTACTTTATTGATTTGTATTTGTTGAAAAGTACGTGTTTTCTGCAGCTGATAGACATCTATTTGTTGCCGGGTAAGTTCTTCAAAAGCCGTTTTAAGGTTATTAGTAAAATAGGCCCATGCATCACCTTGATTGGGAACCAGTTCCTGTAAAAGCCCCAACGTAATGACATTTTTATCACTAAAGCGCAGGGTGATGCTACCCAAATATCTAGGCGTGTTTTTAAAAGCCCCCGTGGTGGTCATGTATTTACTGATCTCATAATCTGGATTTTCATCTACATAAACCCTCCTAAAGATCTTTAGAATCTGCGATTCATTATAAATAATGGAGGTATTACTCTGCTCTACACCCAGAAAACGGCTACTCTCATACCTTGTAGCTTCATTAAACCGACCACGACGATACGCAACATCTGTATACCGGAATTTTTCCCCTTCTAAAATTTTCTCAAAAATCTGCTTTCTAAATACCTCCAGGTACAAGGCATCTACCAAGTATCCCATCTTCCCATTGAGATTCAGATAGGCAATGACATTGTCCTGCGC
The DNA here is from genome assembly GCA_011050015.1 of Leeuwenhoekiella sp. Classification (GTDB taxonomy): domain Bacteria; phylum Bacteroidota; class Bacteroidia; order Flavobacteriales; family Flavobacteriaceae; genus Leeuwenhoekiella. The sequence goes on from DRGP01000046.1 coordinate 8,617, forward strand.
GTAATCTTTATCGGTCACAATGCCCACGGGCAAAAAATAATTCTGTACAAAGGCTTCCTTAAAATTGACCTCGAGAACAATACCATAAAAGCGGTCTGCATCCCGTTGTATGGGAAACCAGTCTATGATCTCTATATATTTTAAGGCGCTTGCCTTCCCGCCATACCAGCGTTGGTTTATAATATATGGTTCTAGAATATCCTCACAGAACTCTTTATGGAAGCGCTCCTGATCAAGCAGCTCTTCCCAGTTGCAATCGTATTTAAAAATCAGGTTTTTATGTATTTCTTCTGAAGCAGGCATAAGTTGGTATATTAATAAAGCGGTTTTTGCGAATAACTATTGATTTTTTGCTGGTTTTGACTGGTTTTGGGCATTTTTTAGCAGATTTCTAGCTGCTATCTATTTATGAATCTGAAAAATATGAAAGGGTAAATCGGGATGCAGTTCTACAAAATTCCATTCATCGTACCACGTGTATTGGTTTGATGTTACAAGATCTCTTACATGCAGGTGATAGCCGGCATAGATTTTTAATTCTTCCAGCGGAAGCTGTACATAGCCACTTTGCGACTGGTGTGGATCAAGGCTTATCACAATGAGCAATTCATTATTGTGTGCCTCATCCCATTTATAAAATGCGAGAAGCGCTTCGTTGTGTACCGTGCAGAAACGTATATTATTGGTCTGCTGCAAGGCCGCATGCTCCCGGCGTATGAAATTCATACGTTTAATAAGATGCATCAACCTATTGTCATGCGTCCAGTCCCAATGGCGTACCTGGTATTTTTCAGAATTTAAATATTCCTCTTTACCTTCTACGGGCTCACTCTGCATAAATTCATACACGGGACCGTAAAGCCCGATGTTACCGCTCATTGTAGCGGCCAGTGCGTAGCGTATAATATGCTGTGACTCGTTGGCATGTTGCAAGTGCCAGGGGTTGATATCTGGTGTATTTGGCCAGAAATTGGGCCGGTAATATTCTTTTTGTTTGGTCTGGGTAAGCTCGGTCATGTAGGTGATAAGTTCATGCTTACTTGTTCGCCAGGTAAAATAAGTGTAAGATTGTGTGTAGCCCTGTTTGGCCAACTGTTGCATGACCTTGGGCCGCGAGAACGCTTCCGCGAGAAAAAGTACATCGGGGTGTTCTTTTTTTATTTCGGCTATAAACCAGTTCCAGAAGTAGAAGGGTTTGGTATGCGGGTTATCCACCCGAAATATCTTGACGCCAAAATCTATCCAATGCAGGGCCACACTCAGTAGCTCTTGCCACATCTTTTTATATTCAGGCCCTTCCCAGTAAAAATTGACGATATCCTGGTATTTTTTGGGCGGATTTTCGGCATATTGCATCGTTCCGTCGGGACGCTTTTTAAACCACGCTTCATGCTCGGTCAGATACGGGTTATCTGGCGCGGCCTGAAAAGCAAGGTCTAGCGCGATCTCCAGCCCATGATCATTTGCTTTTTTGATGAGGTGCCGAAAGCTCTCTTCATCGCCCAGTTCAGGATGAATGGACTTATGTCCACCTTTTTTAGAACCTATTGCCCAGGGCACACCGGTATCACCTTCTTTAGCGTGCGTAGCGTTGTTCTTTCCTTTCCGGTTTACCTCGCCAATGGGATGTATGGGCGGAAAATAAACCGTATCAAAGCCCATATCTGCAATTCTGGGCAACAGGCGCTCACAGTCCTTAAAAGTACCGTGCTGCCCTTCTTCCCGTGCCGCTGAACGCGGAAAAAACTCATACCAGGTGCTAAAACCCGCCTTTTTTCGATCTACATAGACCTGTAATTCACCACTTTCCGAGGCATGTTTGCGTGTGGGGTTATCCTTAAAAATACCATGCAATTCATCAGAAACAGCCATTTTACAGGCTTCTTCATAGCGTTTCAGGTCGTCAAAAGCTGCTTTGGCTTCGGTGAGAAATTTTTTGTGTTCTTTGCTTGCCTTTGTTTTTATTGCATCCAGATATTGTATACCGTCCAGCAATTCACTATTTACCTGCTGCCCATCGGTAATCTTGGCATCGATGCCGTGCTGCCAGTTAAGAGCATTATCCATCCATCCTCGTATTTTGTAGGTATAAAACCCTTGCTTTTCTACTTGAAAAGAGGCCGTGTAGCTATCATTTTTAAGATGGTGCAGACGCTCGGTTTGCCATTCCCTGGCATGTTCCTGCTTATAACAAAGTTCGGCCTGCAGGATATCGTGACCATCGCCCAGCACATCTGCGGTCACCGTCACGATCTCGCCTACAATGCGTTTAATAAAAAAAGCCCCACCTTGTAATTGCGGAGCTACATTTTCTATGATTATTCGTTCTTGCTTCAAAAGTGGTGAAATTGATTAGTCTGTTATAAAAATAGCAATAAAATATCAATTTTGCAGCAAAAGTGGTTAATTATAGCGCAATTATTGATGGTGCAGCCCTAAATTTTAAAATACGCCGCTCGCAGCGTTAAGGCTTGTTAAAAAATTTACTTTTCCAAAATCGTGGCGTATTCTTTGAGTACCTTAAAATAAAATAGCCACTATGAAAAAAATGATGCTCATTCTGCTTGTTGCCGCATTTACCGGTTGTAAGGGCAATGCTCAGCAGGAAACCAAAAAAGAAGATTATCCTGTAGAAAAAACCGCTTCTCAATGGAAGGCGGAACTCACGCCCCAGGAGTTTAACGTTTTGCGTCAAAGCGGAACCGAGCGGGCTTTTACCAGCGATCTGCTCGATAACAAAAAGGAAGGCACTTACACCTGCGCCGCCTGCGGGAACCCGGTTTTTGAAGGTAAACATAAATTTGATAGTGGAACCGGTTGGCCTTCCTTTGACCGTTCTATTGAAGGAAACGTAAGCTTTTCTTCTGATGATAAACTGGGATACACCCGTGTTGAAGAGCATTGCAGCAATTGTGGCAGCCACTTAGGCCACGTTTTTAACGACGGCCCGGAGCAGACTACCGGTAAAAGGCATTGCATTAATGGTGTCGCGTTAAACTTTGAAGCGAATTAAATTCCATTAAAACGGCACAAAAAGGCTCAAAATCGGTTGATTTTGAGCCTTTTTTAAGTGAAAAACCCATATATCTAAAAATTTAGGTTCAATTTTTCATTATTAATTGCAAATAACACCCCACTATAAACCGCCCTTTTTGCCTAAATTTACTTGAAAACGCCATGCTTTTAAACGTATCTTACAACAACCCGAAGGTCAAAAAAAAGATAGATGAAGAAGTGGGAAAACCTTTTACCCTTAAAGAACGTTTTAAAATGGGCGGCATAGGTTCTTCAAAGCTTTTTATTACTTCGGCCAGTATAAAAATTTACAATTTGCTCATACTTGACAGTTATATTAACACGTGTAACATCGAGATGCGCCCCAATGGGATTATTCTGGGTTTCCGTTCCCTGCTTGAATCGTATGCGCTTATTATCCCTTATTACAAACTCTCACTCTACAAGGGCAAAGCCGAAGAATACAGTATTTACCGCGATGATTATTTTGTGAAGATCAGGGCCTTGGCAAAAGATAAATCTACTCACAAATTCATCAAAAAAGTAATGAACTATAAAGCAGAAAACCAGCCCCTCGGCCCGGAAGATCTCTGATTTTAAGCCCAAAAAAGCGGATTTATGTCCTAACTCCCCGTTTTTAGGAAGGTTTTAAACTGTGCATTCACGCTTTATCGCTATCTTCAACCTTGCTATGAAAATACTTATAACAGGAGCCAATGGATACATTGGCATGCGTTTGCTGCCTTTATTGCTTGATATGGGTCACCAAGTGGTCTGCACGGTACGGGATGAAAAACGCCTTTCGGTAGATCAGGACATCCGCAATCAGATTGAAGTGGTGGAAATTGATTTTCTCAAAGAACCACGACCAGACCTACTTCCCAAAGATATAGATGCGGCCTACTACCTCATTCATTCCATGAGTACCTCTACTTCAGATTTTGGGGAGAAAGAAGCGCTTTCAGCTTTAAATTTTAATACCTATATCGAGGAAACCCACTGTAAACAGGTAATCTACCTCAGCGGTATTATTAACGAAAAAATATTGAGTAAGCATCTGCAATCGCGCAAAAATGTAGAGGAAACCTTATATAAAGGGAGTTGTCCCGTAACTGTTTTACGCGCTGCGATCATTGTGGGATCGGGAAGTTCTTCTTTTGAAATTATCAGGGACCTGTGTGAAAAACTCCCCATAATGATCACCCCAAAATGGGTGAAAACCCGCTGCCAGCCCATCGCTATACGTAACGTTTTAAATTATCTTGCCGGTGTGCTGGGCAGGTCAGCATGTTATGGGGATTCTTTTGACATTGGCGGGCCAGACATTCTGAGCTACAAAGAGATGATGCTCGAGTATTCACGCATCCGCAAATTGTCACTTTCCATTGTAGATGTGCCGTTTTTGAGTCCAAAAATTTCTTCTTACTGGTTGTATTTTGTGACCTCAACTTCCTATAAGTTGGCATTGAACCTTGTGGACAGTATGCGTGTGGAAGTCATCACCAGCGATACACGCCTGCAGGAAATGCTGGAGATAGAGCCTATAAGTTACGCGCAGGCCATACAGCTGGCCTTTGAGAAAATTGAACAGCACCAGGTGGTTTCAAGCTGGAAAGACAGTATGGTGAGCGGGCGCTTTAACAGTGATCTCAAAAAATATGTAAAAGTTCCCGAATATGGCTGCGTCAAGGACAAAAAGAGCCAAAAACTGGAAAACCCGCAGCAGGCCCTTGAAAATGTCTGGGCAATAGGCGGTGATCGCGGTTGGTATTATGCCGATTTTCTATGGAAAATACGCGGTTTTATGGATAAAATAATAGGTGGTGTGGGCTTACGCCGCGGCCGTACCCACGCCCATGAAATTTCAGAAGGTGACGCGCTGGATTTCTGGCGGGTAATTCTGGCCGATAAGAAGAAGAAGCGCTTATTACTTTTTGCAGAGATGAAAGTGCCCGGTGAAGCCTGGCTGGAATGGGAAATTGATGAAGATAACGTACTGCACCAGACGGCCACTTTTAGGCCAAAAGGTTTATCGGGCAGGTTGTATTGGTACACCATGTTGCCCTTTCATTATTTCATTTTTGATGGAATGATACGTAATATTGCCACATATAGTCCTAAAAACCAACGCGCATTAAATTCCTGAAATTTCTTAAGGAAAATCTGTTATTGAGCATCCCGCTGGGGATACTTCTGGGCTGCTCTATTCCTTTTTATTTTTATACCAAAGCCAGTTACGACGCCATTGAGCAAGCCTCTTTATGGGTACGCACTTATTTTGGCGCCTTTTATCTGTATCTGGGACTGGCCTGCGTATTGTTATTAGTCGCCGTTGCCTGTTCCCGATGGGGAAATTACAAACTTGGAAAGCCCGATGACAAACCCGCCTTTAACCGCCTGGCATGGATTTCTATGCTCTATAGTGCCGGTATGGGCGCGGGCATCCTGCTGCGTGCCGTTCAGGAACCGGTGTATATGCAGCAAAACCCGCCCTTACACATTGACGCTCCCGCAGAAATAATCGCGCTGGAATTTACTTTTTATCAATGGGGCTTTACCGCATGGGCATTTTACGCCATTTTTGCTTTGGCCATTGGCTATGCCATCTTTAAACGGAAACTTCCAGTGGCCACCAGCAGTAGTTTTGCCCGTCTTTTTAGTGAAAAAAAACAAAACCTGGCGAAACGCTTTTCTACCGGCATAGATGTGCTTACCATTATTACTACCGTTTTTGGACTGGTGGCTGCTGTGGGACTGGGCGCTTCCCAAATAAAAGGGGGGCTCAATCATTTACTGGGTTACCAGCTCGATTATACCGTGATTATTTTATTGGTTATCGTCATTAGTATTTTGGCACTTTTTTCCGCGCTGAGCGGTGTGGAAAAAGGCATTAAGAATATTTCTACCCTAAACATTTACCTTACCGTGGCACTCTTGCTTTTTGTGCTGCTACAAAGTGATATATTGACCATTTTCGGGCAGTTTTTTAGCGCTTTTTACCGGTATATCATTGATTTTGTACCCATGAGCATTGCTTTGGGAAATTATGATCCCGGCGAGGCATTTCTCACGGATTGGACGTATTATTACTGGGCGTTCTGGTTGGCCTGGGCGCCGTTTACCGGTATTTTTATCGCGCGTATTTCCCAGGGGCGTACGCTGCGCGAAATCATAATCGGCGTGCTGCTCATTCCCTCACTGGGCACGTTTTTTTGGTTCAGCGCTTTTGGCACATCATCCTTTCAAATGATACAGGAATGGGGCACTTATCAGGGAGAGTTTGACAATGTATTCACCTCCATTTTTAAGTTTCTGGAGCATTATCCATTGCAGGCGGTGGTAAACGGGGTGGTTATTTTACTGCTCGTGAGTTTTCTGGTCACTTCGGTAGATTCTGCTATTTATGTGCTCAGCATGTTTACTGATAAGCGGCCAGAACCGGGCAAAATGCACCGCACCTTGTGGGGTGTTGCGCTTATGGTTTTTTCGGTCGCTATCGTTCTTTTGGGCCAGGCGCGGGCAGATAGCGATGTACTTACCGCTATGCAAAAACTGCTTATCATCACTTCGCTCCCATTGAGTCTGCTCCTGGTGCTTATGATCGTTTTATGGTTGATCGACCTCTGGTTTTGGAAAAGCGATACTCAAAAACGGGAGCAGCTTACAAAGTAAAGTGCTGAAAAAAATCTATAAAAATGGTCTTTTTAGTCAAAAAATAGCCTTAGAAAGGGTAAAAATTGACGATTTAATTATATTGCGCTCCTAATAACACGTTGAACCCAAATCTTAATTCGTTTTACAAATTTTACACATGAAAAGATTTCACCTCTTCTTATGCGCGTTCTATTTTATTTTTTCCGCGACAGCCCAAATAAATTTTGAAAAAGGCTATTACATTGATAATCTAGACCAGCGTATAGATGGTTACATTAAAAACCAAGACTGGAAAAGCAATCCTGCCCAATTTGAATTTAAAGCAACGGAAAATGCAACTCCTAAAACCATCACCTTAAAATACGCTCAGGAATTTGGCTTTGAGAACCGTTATAAATATATACGCGCCACGGTAAAACTAGATCGTTCAAGCGCGGCTTTGCAAAACCTGAGCAAGAAACGTATTCCAGAATTTGTAACGCAAGAGTTGTTTTTAAAATTACTTGTGCAAGGCGAAGCCATGCTTTATCGTTATGAAGATGGCAATATGATCAGGTATTTCTACAGCAAGAACGATACGGGCATTAAACCACTGGTTTATAAAGAATATATAGAGCAAGACCAAGATTTAAGAAAAAATGAATCTTATAAACAAGAGCTGTTTAACAATTTGAAATGCTCTTCAATCTCATTAAATCGAATAAAAAAACTAAAATACAAGAGTACTTCCTTAGTTGACTTTTTTACAGATTACAATTCGTGTATAAATCCTGATTATAAAAACACTATCGTTAAAGAACATCGTGAATTTTTTCATTTAAGTATCAGGCCAGGAGTAAAATATGCGAACCTCAAACTAGAAAGATTTTCTACTATAGGCCTCGCTTCCCGTAAAGTAAATCTCGATGATGCGTGGAGTGTACGGGCAGGTTTAGAAGCAGAGTTTATACTGCCGTTCAACAAAAACAAATGGTCTATACTTGTAGAACCTACTTATCAATATTATAAATCAGAAGGAGAATTAGATAACGAAACAACCTCTGCCGATTATAAGTCTATTGAATTGCCGCTGGGCGTGAGGCATTATTTTTTTTTAAACGATACATCGAAACTTTTTGTGAACGCTGCCTTTGTGCTTGATTTTTCTTTGAATTCTACCATAACATATAGAGATCGCGTTCAACTGGATACAAAAAGCAGAAATAACATTGCCCTCGGTGCTGGTTTTAAATATGGTGATCGCTATAGTTTTGAATTTCGGTACGACCTAGATCGTAATGTATTGAGCGATTATATTTATTATGACTCTGATTATGGTGGTTTCTCCTTGATTTTTGGCTATACTATTTTTTAAAACATATCATGAAATATTTAAGTTTACTAAGCATCCTTTTTCTTGTCTCAAGCTGTCAAAATCGAAAAAATACGCCCCCTTTTTTTGAAAAAATGCAGGGTGACTGGATACGCACTAATGAAGAAGCCGGAAAAGCTACTTATGAACACTGGGAAAAAATTGCCGATCAAGAATATACCGGGATGGCTTTTACGCTACAGGAAAACGATACTATTTTTAAGGAAGACCTGAGAATTTATAAAGAAGATAATATCTGGAACCTCCAGGTGACCGCACCTGGAGAACAGCCCGTTATTTTTGAAGTTACTGACCATAAAATAAATGCTTTTACCGCGGAAAGCCCACAAAATGAGTACCCAAAAAAAGTGGTTTATTCTCTGAAAAACGACCAATTAACAGCCAAAATCTCTGGTGGAGGTCCTAAAATTATTTTCAATTTTAAGAAAACGCCGTAATCATTTTACAAAAACACCATCAAAAACTTTCGGGAAACAATACCCTGATGGGTTTAAAGTTTTGGCAGGAAAATTTCGGCCATCATGCAGCGCGCGCTTCCCCCACCGCAGGTTTCGATAGTTGATAAATCACTACTTATAATTTTATTGTACTTTTCGATCGCTTGTACTTGATCCTGAGAAAGGCTCTCATGCGCATTCTTGCTCATAACCAGAAATTTTTCGCCCTTATCATTCATAACCTGCAACATATTGCCGGCAAAGTGTTCCAACTGCTTTTCACTGATCGCTATGATTTCCTTACCGGAATCTTTTAAGTGCTGCACCACATTTTTACGTTCTTTTTTATCGTCAATACAGTCCAGGCAGATTACAGAAAACTGTTCTGCAATACACATCATAACATTGGTATGGTAGATAGGCAGCCGCTTACCATCAGCAGTTTGAAATGCATTAAAAACCACCGGAAAGTACTCAAAATCCTCACAAAACTCTATAAAAAGTTCCTCATCGGCGCGCGGTGAGCGGGCGCAATATGCCTTCTCATTAGTCCGATCTAGAACAATACTTCCGGTACCTTCAAGAAAAAGGCCTTCTTTTTCGGCATCGGTATAATCAACAATATTTTCTATTCTAAAACCGTGATTTTCCAGCAGGATAAAAAAGGCATCGCGGCGTTCTTTCCTTCTATTCTCGGCATACATCGGGTAAACGGCCACATCACCATTGGCATGGGTAGAAACCCAATTGTTAGGGAATATAGAATCTGGCGTATCTTCTATCAAGTCATCATCAAGCACAAGCACCTGTATTCCGGCGCTGCGCAAGGTATTTACCATCGAGTCAAACTCGTGTTGCGCCTTTGCGTTGATCTTGGCATTCTTTACTTTCAGATCTTCCTGAAAATAATTATTTACAGCGGTCTGTTCATTTTTTCTAAAAGCAACAGGCCGCACCATAAGGATGGTTTTTGTGATCTGCGACTGCACATTATGTTGTATTGTAGCCATGCTATAAATTATTTGAAAAATGTTCTAATGGTACTTTAAAACGGTCTGCCCTTTTGGGAAAACACAACGCAAGAAATTTCACTATTGAAAATATGATGCCCTACAAGCACCTGTAGAATACAAATTTCGGATTATTTGACAAGAAAAATGACTAAAATGAAAAAAATCGGTAATCTAAAGATAGGCCTGTATTTATACCCAGATCCATTTATAATATGGGGATTGTTAAGTACTCTGCTGCGGCCAAAAATCAGGAAAATAAGGTCAAAAACGACCCTTTTTTACCTATAAATATCTCTTTTTACTGCTCAATGCCCGTAGCATCAAACGCTACTAATTCGCCATTTTCAAACGTAGCGCTTAGCTCTATAGGATTGCAGCAAACCTCACAGTCTTCAATATAAGTCGTACTTACCGAGGGATCAAGAAGCATCGAAATTTCTTCCCAACAGTAGGGACAGGAAAAAAAATGTTCTAACATGGTGAACAGCTTTTAAATTTTGACCAAAAATTCAAGAAAAATACCTGTTTTTAGGCATATTCTTCCAGTTCTTCCGAAACTTTGCCCCAGTCTTCCATCAGGTTTTCAAGCTTTTTCTTTTTGGTTTGATACCCTTCAAAGAAACCATCTTTAGCCGCTGTCTGTTCGTAATTGGCCGCAAGTTGGGCGTCCATTTTTTTAATTTCTCGCTCCAGCTTATTCACATCCGACTCAATATTGCTCAACTTATTAGAGAGCGTTTTCATCTTCTTTTGATCTTTTGGAACCGCCTTTTTACTTTCGTTTTTCCTGGTATCCTTTTTTTTCTTTACATCCCTTTTTTCAATATCCCGCATATTTTCTACTGCACGCTGCTCTAAGTAAAAGTCGATATCACCAAGGTATTCTTTGATTTTATGATCCTTAAACTCGTAAACAGTTGAGGTGAGGCCCTGCAGGAAATCCCTATCGTGCGATACGATAATGAGTGTCCCCGCAAAGCGCTGCAAGGCATGCTTGAGTACATTCTTTGACTTGATATCCAGGTGGTTTGTGGGCTCATCCATAACCAGCACGTTAAACGGCTGCAACATGAGTTTAGCCAGTGCCAGCCTATTGCGCTCGCCCCCAGAAAGTACACGCACGTATTTTTCAGCCTCATCCCCACGAAAGAGAAACGAACCCAGAATATCGCGCACCCGACTCCTGTTTTTTTCATTGGCCGAATCAATCATGGTATCCAGCACGGTTTTATTACCATCCAGATAATCGGCCTGGTTCTGAGCAAAATAGCCCAGTTGTACATTGTGTCCCAGTTTTAATTTTCCGCTATGCGAAATCTCATCGACGATGATTTTTGCCAAGGTTGATTTCCCTTGTCCATTCTGCCCTACAAACGCGGTTTTAGAATTACGTTCTACAAAAAGGTCTATATTTTTGAGCACTTCTTTATCATCGTAGTTTTTTGAAATACCCTCGGCCTCTATCACCACTTTACCGGGTACCACAGAAACGGGGAAATTAAGGCTCATTACGCTGTTATCATCCTCATCAACCTCGATGACATCCATACGGTTGAGTTTTTTGATAAGGGATTGCGCCATGGTCGCCTTAGAAGCTTTGGCCCTAAACTTTTCGATAAGTTTTTCGGTCTGGTCTATTTCCTTCTGCTGGTTTTTCTGTGCGGCCATTTGCTGGCCACGCATTTCCTCACGAAGTACCAGATATTCGGAATATGGTTTTGGGTAATCGTAAATCCTTCCCAGGGAAATTTCAATGGTACGATTAGTCACATTATCGAGAAACATCCTGTCGTGCGAAACGATTACCACCGCCCCGCTGTAGCTTTTTAGAAAACTTTCTATCCAGATGATAGATTCAATATCCAAGTGGTTTGTAGGCTCATCCAGCAACAGCACTTCATTGTTTTGCAGGAGCAACTTGGCCAACTCGATACGCATGCGCCACCCACCGGAAAAAGTATCGGTAAGTCTATTAAAATCTTCGCGCATAAAGCCCAGTCCCATTAAAATACGCTCGGTCTCGCCCTGATAGCTGTAACCGCCGTGTATCTCGTACTGATGCTGCACATCACTAAGAGATACCATAAGATCATGGTATCCCTCGCTTTCATAATCAGTACGCTCAGCCAGCTGTATATTTATTTCTTCTAATTGTTTTTCCAGTTTTTTGATGAGCTCAAAAGCTTCATACGATTCTTCGAGCACGGTGCGGCCTTCTACAAAATCAATATCCTGTTTTAAAAACCCGATGCGGATGTCTTTTTCTATCGCGATTTGTCCCGTATCATATTCCTGCTCTCCAGAAATAATGCGCAGCATGGTAGATTTACCCGCACCGTTTTTACCTACCAGACCTATGCGGTCGCCCTCGCCCAGTCTAAACGTAACTTCATTAAATAAATATTCGCCTTGGAAAGAGACCGAAAGATTGTGTATATTAAGCATAAAAAGAGTTTAAAACGTACAGTAGGAGCTCGTTGACTTTTATATGGCGACTACGTCGAAAATTTTTGCAAAGATGCCTAAATTTACGCTCATTACCAATTGCATTTTCAAATGTTTAAGGTAGCAAAATCAAGCTTATGGCCAATTTCTTAAAAGAAACGAAACTCTACAGTATATTCAGGGGAAAATGCCCGGTCTGCCATCAAGGGGATATGTACATTAACAACAACCCATACAATCTTACACAAATCCTCAAAATGCATGAGCATTGTAGCCACTGCAACAAAAAATTTAAGATAGAACCTTCCTTCTTTTATGGGGCCATGTATGTAAGTTACGGCCTGGGCATCGCCTTTGCTGTTGCTGCTTTTGTGATTGCCCATTTTTTTCTGGGCGGTGGATTAATGACTTCTTTTATGGCAATTATAGGGGTATTAGTGTTGTTTTTTCCTATTATTATGCGCCTTTCCCGAAATATATGGATCAATCTCTTTATGAACTATAACCCTGAAAAGGCGAAGTAGTTTTGTTTTTATGAGTGAAGATCTGTTGAACTTTTGAACTATAATATATTCATTATCCTTCTGAAAATCACTGATTAATGGCGTTGTGAGCTTCCATCAACATTGCCGGGAGGGTGGAAAAATTAAGTCTTATTGATCTGGACATAAACCTACAAGGAGGACTGCGCCGACACCTTGCAGGTTTTGCTACTTTCATTTTTCTTTTATCTCTATTCTCTTATCTAAACCCTCTTTTTAAATTTCTTGGGAAAACGCATAATATCAACGGTTTTTGGGAGGATTTGATCATTTTCTAAATACTCATAAAGCATCTGAGCCAGATAAGGTGCCATCATGATGCCGCGAGTACCCAGCCCATTTAAGAGCGCAAGATGTGGATAGTGGGGATGTGTCCCCAGTAAAGCCCGGCGGTCTCCGGTCGTGGGTCGTACTCCGGCCTCCTGGCCGATTACTTCAAAATCGCAGGTGATCACCTTACGCAGTTTGTTTAAAATTTCATCTCGCGCTGCAGAAGTTGGATTATTATTCTTGTCCTGCCAGTTAAAGGTCGCCCCCACCTTGTACCGTTTTGCCCCCAGTGGAATAATAAAAAAATTACTTTTAAGCGCAGCATCTAAGACTAGTTTTTCCGCTTTTATGATTACATATTCCCCTTTATTACCCACCAGTGGCAAGTTCGCAAAAAAGGGATTTTTCTTTAAGCCATAACCTTCAGCAAAAACGATACGTTTTGCTTTCCAATTTTTATAAACAACATGATCGTCTATAAACTGGATCTGGGCATGATCAAAGGGTTCCCGAATGAGTCGTTCGGTTTGAAGCAAAGATGCGCTGTAAGCATCCATTAAGCGCGGCACATCAATGCGGCCGGTCTCCAAGACTTCGCCAAAATGGTAGGGAGCTTTGATACCGGTTATGGGATCTTTGCGCAGTTGCCGATTCAAAAAACGGGATAAACCAGGCTTATCGATAGCCTCAAACCAATTGTTCTGATCTTCTGCAGATGTAAACACCCGCAGCACGGGGAGGGAACGCATTGCATCAATCTCGAGTTTTTTATTCAGCATTTTATAATAAGGAACCGCGATATCCATAAGTTTCTCGGCTTCCCAGGGAAGTGTGTAACGTTTAAGTATAACAGGATTATACACCCCTCCAGAAACGCGGCTTGCCGAAGCACCACCACTGTCAACAACTATAAATTTTTTATCATGACCATACAACTGCTCACAGAATGCCATTCCTGCAAGCCCCAGCCCTACCACGATATAATCAAGTTCTTTCATTTCCTATTATACACAAAAAGCACCCAAAAATGGGTGCTTTTTCATTGATTTTTGTTGAAAATTAGCGGTTTTTAATAACTCCACATGTCACTTTCCATATTACGGATTTCATCTTGTAGACGTTGTGACTCCAGCAATTGCATCATTGAGTTTTCGGCAATATATTCTTTAACTTCCCTATCGCCCTGAATATTATCTATCTGATAGATCATACCACTAAACCTTCTTGAGTTCAGCAGGTGATCATACGATAGCGGTTGCGCAGAATTCTGTGGGTTAAATACTTTTGCCTCATGCAAAACATTTCTTGCTTTAGGAAACCAAACCCAGAAAAGTGGAACAAGCACAGGGTTATCTTGATCTATAAAATTCACATCTGGAGCAACGGGAGCAATCCCGATCATTCTATATTTCAGTTCGCCTTGGCGTTTATCAAAATACCAGTAGCCCCTTATATAATATTGCTCAATATCTGCTGCGCTAATGTCACGCCTATCTATATATTGCGCATCAAGTTCTTCACCGGCATTAATTTGCTCAATACCCAAGTCGGTCGTGTCTACTTTAGACATAGCAGCGGAAACATCATCTAGGGTTATTTTCCTATTAAAATAAGAATCTGAATATAAGTCAATTTTCCCTTTTTTTGCTGCGGTAACGAGAACGTCATATAACGATCTGCGGTCTGCACCAATATTATTGGTATCTATAGGATAATACAGCGGAAAATTCACCCGCTCATCAAGATCAACTACTTCCCAAACGTTGCGTCCCCACAATACATCACGGCTATCTACATAACCATATTCCATGGGTTCATCGTTATCCAGAAGCTTTTGACCTTCGGTCTTTTCATACATCTCATCTGGCGCTTTTGCATTGAGAATATTATTCTGGGCAAAAACCACCCCTCCCAAAAGAAAGAGACTGAAAAATATATATAAACGCTTTATGTTCATCATATAATTTTAATTAGTAAGTTCTACAAATACCGGTGAAACCTGTTTTAAAAGGTAAGAACTGTTTCCGGAAATCTTGGCATTGATATCAAAAATCTGAACTGTGGAACCCCGTGGCGCTTGACTAATTAGATCTTTTGCCCTTGCGTTCATTTTACTCCCGCTGACCTCTATCGTGGGTTTCCCAGGCACATTCACTTTAAAACCACTAACCTGAAGGTTCAAATCAAAATCAAAATCTGGAAGATTTGCACCTATGGTTGATATAGTTAACGCATTCTTCTGCATTTTTATTATATCAGACTCTCCACGTACAGTACCGGTAGGACGGGGAATATCTTTGATACGGAATTGCTTTGAATCGCTCACTTTAGAACCATCTGGCAAGGTACCTGATACATTAATGGTAACCTCGCGGCCACTGCCTGGGTTCATAATATAACTACTGCTACCCGTTTTACTTAGGCCTGATGCACTTGCCGATATATTATTGTCTGCCACACCCGCAAAACTGATCGTCATAGGGTTTGCAACTCCGCGATACACCACGTTCATCTTATCTGCCGAAATCGTGGCGGAATTGGGGCGGTTTATAACTGCGTAAGAGTCATTAATAGCTATACGTACAATGGAATCCCCCTCTTTAAACTGGAGTTCTCCAGTGATTTTACGTTCGCCTACATTTCCTGCAGGAAAATCGAGAACGACCTGCCCTGCACTTGTCTGCTTTACTTCCCTGCCGTTTACTACTACTTTATTAAAGTTTAGCGAATTGTCGTAACGTCCTAAAATCACTTTACCTTTGAAATTTTCGCCAGAAAAGAAGGCACTTTTTTCGGGAACAACGATCGCTGTATAATTGTTCATAGAAACATCAGACTGCAACTGCCCTTGTAAAAGAGACGAATAGATTTCAGATTCATTAGACTTGACGTCATTTTGCATCTGCGTAAAACGTGTAATGGAAGCTGCCAGTGGATAGCCTTCAAAATTATACTTCAACCATTCAATCTCCTTACCGTCTTTGTTGGTTTCTGGTGACGTATCAAAATCTGACTGAACGGACTGATTTACATCCCTAAATTCAGGTCCTAATGTCGCGGCCATATCTTCCTTATACGTATTGAGCTCAGCCAGAAAAGCATCGCCTTGTTTTGTATAACGGTCACCGGTAAACCAACGCTCGTCAAGAACCGATGATTTATCAAGGTTTGCATAACTGCTGGTATCTACCCCTTCGGTAAGGGTATCTTTAATAGAGCCTAAATAAGTATAAAAACGATCTGAAATGACCTTAATTTGATTTGCTTTTTCAAAAAGCGGCTCATATTTAGCAGCCTGTTCAGAAGCTTTTGCTTCCAGACCGGTCAATGCCATTTGATTCTCATCGGTCAATCTTGTGTTTGACGATGTGAATTTCATATCAAAAATCTTAAATGCACTCAAAATCTCCTTATCCACATTCATTGCGATCATCGCAATAAACACCAGATACATAAGATTTATCATTTTTTGTCTTGGGGACAATTTTCCTCCTGCCATAGTTTATTTTTTTACTATTGAATAATACGCTTTCCCGTTTTATTCTTAGCAGTTAGTGTTTGTTCATTGCAGAAAGCATACCTCCATAGACCCCATTCAATGAAGACAGATTGGTTGCCAGACTTTGCATCTGTTCTTTGAGAACACCTGCATTATTAACCACTTCATTGTTGATAGCGGCTTGTCTTCCAGCAGTCTCTACCTGTACTTTATAGAGTCCATTAAGGGATTCCATTTGAGCAGCTGCAAGTGCCATCTCCTCACTGTAGCGTTGTGTAGAAGTCATAGCTTCTGCCGTAGGCGCTATTCCTTTGGCAGCACCTTCAAAACCGCGAATACTTTTACCCAGACTTTCCATAAGCTGTGCATCTATCTTAGCATCTTTCAACATAACATCCAGTTTTTTGGACAATAAGCCTTCAGCATCTTCTTTTAATGCACCCTTTTTTGCTGGCGCACCACCTGTAAGCTCAGGATATACGAGCGACCAATCCAAATCATTTTGAGATCTTTCAAAAGCCGAAAATGCAAATACACCGGCTTCTACAAGCATCCCTATGGTTAATATCAACGAGGCATAAGGCCAGTGCTGAATTTTAAATAAAGCCCCTACGATTACCACTGCTGCACCCATTCCATAAATGAAATTGGTTATTGAAACTGTTCCTTTTTTTGCCATTTTTTTAAAAAATAATTAAGTTAAGTAAGTGAATTGATTAAGTTGCAATTATATATTTGGGAATAAATAAATACTATCTCCTATTCATGCTGATATCGCTATCTACGCCCAGATAATCCTGAACAGTCCTAAAACCGATGTAGCTTCTTGCAGAATCTGCATATTCATAATCCCTGGTACTCACCTGTAAAAAGTAAGCCACATCCTTCCAAGAACCGCCACGTACCACTTTACGTTGATTTTTTGGGTCTGATACATTGGGATTCATCGTCGATACATATTCGTAAGCATTGGGATCGTAAGAAGACTCCACCCATTCTGCTACGTTACCTGCCATGTTATACAAGTCAAAATCATTAGGATTATATGAATCAGCTTCTACGGTATAAAGTGCTTGGTCTGCCGCATAATCCCCCCTTAAAGGCTTAAAATTAGCCATAAAACAACCGCGGTCATTTTTAGCGTAAGGACCTCCCCAAGGGTAGGTCGCGCCTTGTAGGCCACCACGCGCAGCATACTCCCATTCTGCCTCACTGGGAAGCCTAAAACGGTTCACCATCTGCTGGTTACGGCTTTTCTTATAAGAATTTTTGTAAAGCGTGCGCCAGTTGCAAAAGGCCCTTGCCTGTTCCCAGGTTACACCCACTACCGGATAGTCGTCATAAGCAGTATGCCAGAAATAGTCATTGTGCATGGGCTCATTATACGAGTAGGTAAAATCTTTGATCCACACCGTAGTGTCAGGATAAATATTTACCTGCTCCGTACGTATATAATCTGAACGCTTTCCGTTTTTTTCACGGGCGGCATTTTCCATATCGAGATAGGTATATTTAAAAACCAACTTATCTACATCTACGGTACGGTGGCCATTGTAAGCTTCCTCCAGAGGTATGTACATAGAGTCCATAACTTCTACATAATACTCATCAGGATAATCTTGCGGGTCATCAGCCAGGTCGATACGCTTATTGAGTTTACGACCAGCATAATCCCCACTAAAACTATAGTAGTTATCATACATATACCGATCATAAGGGCTCATTTCCTCGGGATCGTTGTTTAAGAAGGCATACTCCCCTATACCACCGTTCCCCGGAGTTTCTCCCAGCTCATCGGCAAAAATGGCCAATCGTGTGCGTATAACGGAATCCTTTACCCAGTTTACAAACTGGCGGTATTCAGAATTAGTGATTTCAGTCTCGTCCATGTAGAAGGATCGTACTGTTACTGTTTTTGTGGGGGCATCTTTAACATTGGCAATATCATCATCACTTTTACCCATGATAAAAGCACCTCCGGAAACCAATGTCATTCCATACGGTTTCTCAGAGTTCCATTTTTTGCCTTCGGCCCCTACAAGTTCGCCACGGTCACTACGACCACAGCTAGATAACAAGCTTATCATCGCAATAAATGCAATAAACTTCTTCATAGGTAGATAATTAGGTTAAATACTAGATTTGAGGGCGTAAACCTATTTATAAAAAAATTAATACACAATCTTTTTATTTATAAAATCCCTTTGATCACAGTATGTTCAACAATTTATAATTCATTTTTTTGTCTGGCCTTAAACCAGCGTTCCGGGATTTCCTGATTACAAGCGTTTACGTAATCCTGGTACGTGCAAGGTAATAACGTATGCCTTTTTAATTTATTATTGATCCCTTGTAAAAACGGAATTTCGATCCACCATCTTCCCGTCCTGTCACTTTTATAGAAACTCAGCAATTCATCATCTACAGGTACGCTATAGTGCAGAAAACCCTTGCGGCGTTCTGGCACCAATTCATTAACGCGATAATTGACCCCTTCTATAAAGTACCATAAAATCTGTGCAAGAAGCGCGTTTGCGGTGGTCACATCGCCCCCCTGTTGATATTCAAAAATACCAAAGCTGCTTACCCGGTCACTCAGCCCTGCATATCTGGCAATAGCACACACTTCCCTTCCGTTTAGCCCATTGGGATGATTCTTGTGCATAAAACCAAGCGAACTGCTCTGTATAGCACCCAAATCTAAACTTACTGCATCTGCATCTCTGATTATGGGCTCTACGAGCGAAATATCAGGAATCACCTCACCCAAGCGATACGCGTCAAAATAAAGTTTTTCCACAAGTGCTATCTCCTCCTGACTGTTGGCAAAGCTCTGATAACCTATATTGGCATAATTAAACAAATTGTAAGGTTTGTCAATTATGACCTTACCAAGGTATGAAGTATTGCTCATAGGCTTACTGCTGTCGCCCAGATCAAATTGACTATCTATATTGACCAGATTGACCATTTGATCAAGTTTATCATAACCGCGATACACGGCATAAACCAGATCCTGACTGCCACCCAGAAAAATAGGAATGATATCCATTTTAAAAAGACGCTCCATGATTTGCTTTACAGCAAAATAGGTGTCTTCCAGAGACTCGCCACCATCCAGATCTCCCAGATCTGCAATCACCGTGTGCCAGTTCCCGGGAAACAACTTATAAAAAGCGCTCCTTAAGTCCTGAAAATCGGGTGTTTCGGCCAGATTATCAAGGCGCCCCCTGTTTTCCCGCAAGCCAATAAGCGCTACCGATACATCATCGAGGTCGGGCAGGCCATCCTGAGCGGTATGCATTTTTATAATGCTGCCCAGGCTTTGCTTGTGAAAAAGGGGTGCTTGCGCCACCACGGCATCAGCAACCGGTAGCAGGTTCTCAAAGGGCATAGTTTACTTCTTTTTTGAGGTGGTTTTCTTCTTGGTCGTTTTCTTTGCTGAAGTTGTTTTCTTCTTTGCTGTCGTTTTCTTCTTGGTAGCGGTTTTTTTCTTGGCCGCTTTCTTTTTAGGACCTTTTTTGGCCAGAATATCTTTTACTTCCTCCAGCGTGAGTGCTTTTGCGTCCACGGTTTTAGGCAGCTCTATCTTGGTTTTTCCCTTAATCACATTGGTCCTGCCCCATCGTGCTTTCTCCACACGGATGCCTTCATCCTTAAAATCGTGAATGATCTTATCTATCTCTTTCTGTTTTTTATCTTCAATAAGCTGAATAAGATCATCATCGCTCAGGTTATCAAAATCATATTTTTTATTGACATTGATAAACATACCGTCCCATTTAATAAAGGGGCCAAAACGGCCCACGCCTTTCTGCACGGGCTTCTCTTCGTAATGATAAATGGGCGCGTCTGCTTTTTGCTTCTCCTTAATATATTCAATCGCTTCTTTGAGCTCCACATCCAGTGGATCCCGTCCCTTGGGCAGGGATATGAATTTTTTACCGAATTTCACATACGGCCCAAAACGGCCATTGTTTACGGCAACCGGCTCCTCTTCATACTCACCTAAATCCTTCGGTAATTTGAAGAGATCCATGGCTTCTTCAAAAGTGATGGTGTTCAACTGTTGATCTGGCCCCAGACCGGCAAACTGCGGTTTCTCATCATCTTCCACACTACCTATCTGCACCATCGCTCCATATTTACCCAGGCGTACGCTCACAGGTTTTCCGGTTTTGGGATCTTTGCCCAGGATGCGCTCACCCACCTCACGGTCGGCATTTTCGGCAACATCTTTTACATTGGGATGAAAGTCTTTATAAAAGTTTCTCATCATCTTGGTCCAGTCCTCTTTACCTTCTGCGATCTCATCAAAATCCTGTTCTACCTTTGCGGTAAAATTGTAGTCGAGAATATTCTTAAAATGGTTGACCAAAAAATCGTTGACCACCATTCCCACATCGGTAGGGACTAATTTTCCTTTATCTGAACCTACTTTTTCGGTAAGTGCACTTTCCTCGATTTTACCTTTTTTCAGCACAAATTGGGCATAACCGCGTTCAGTACCATCCACATTTCCTTTTTCCACATATTTTCTGTTCTGAATGGTGGTAATCGTTGGCGCGTAGGTAGAAGGACGGCCAATGCCAAGTTCTTCCAGTTTTTTAACCAAAGAGGCTTCGGTATAGCGATAAGGTGCCCGTGTAAAACGTTCGGTGGCCGTAATAAATAAATTGTTGAGCACTTCCCCCTCTTTTAGTGGAGGTAAAATTCCGCTTTCCTCATCATCTTCGTCATCATTTCCTTCCAGATATACTTTTAAGAAACCTTCAAATTTTATCACCTCACCGTTTGCGGTAAAGTTACTGGGATGGTTTGAAGATTCGATCTGCACGTTGGTACGCTCCAGTTGGGCTTCGCTCATTTGGGAGGCGATGGCGCGTTTCCAGATCAATTCATATAAACGCGCTTGATCGCGGTCTATATTTACGGAATGCTTACTAAAATCTGATGGACGTATCGCTTCGTGCGCTTCCTGTGCGCCTTTGCTTTTGCCTTTGTAATTTCGGGATTTGTGAAAATCCTTTCCATAAGCTGATAATATTTCTTTTTGCGCAGCTTCCTTTGCATCCTGCGAAAGGTTAACGCTATCGGTTCTCATATACGTGATGAGACCGGCCTCATACAAGCGTTGCGCCAAAGTCATGGTTTTACTTACCGAAAAATAGAGTTTTCGGGAAGCTTCCTGCTGCAGGGTGGATGTTGTAAATGGCGGTGCCGGCGATTTTTTTGCCGGTTTTGTGGTGAGCGCGGCTACTTTAAAGGTTGCGGTAGCGTTTGCATTGAGGAGCTCGTGTGCCTCTTTTTTAGTATCTAGATTTTTGGGCAGTTTGGCCTTGAGCGTTTTGCCGTCTTCATTGGCAAATTCTGCATCTACCCGAAAATAATCTTCCGCGGTAAAATCGCGTATTTCGCGTTCGCGCTCTACCAGCAACCGAACAGAAACCGACTGTACACGTCCAGCCGAAAGTCCACCTTTTACCTTGCGCCATAAGATGGGCGAAATCTCATATCCCACCAGCCTGTCGAGCACACGGCGTGCCTGTTGCGCATCGACGAGGTTGTAATCTATGGTACGTGGATTCTCGATCGCACGTAGTATGGCTTTTTGAGTAATTTCTGAAAAGACAATGCGCTTGGTCTTCGCTTTATCCAGATGTAGCTCTTCGGCAAGGTGCCAGGCAATGGCCTCCCCTTCCCGGTCCTCATCACTGGCCAGCCAGACCATTTCAGATTTCTTGGCCAGGTCCCTCAACTTTTTGACAACCGATTTTTTATCGCTGTTTACTATATATTTAGGCTTAAAATCACCATCTACATCTACGCCCAGTTCTTTTTTGGGTAGATCTGCTATATGGCCATAGCTACTTTCTACCTTATAATCTGCACCTAAGAACTTCTCGATGGTCTTTGCCTTTGCGGGGGACTCAACAATTACTAAATTTTTAGCCATAATCTGTTTTTTATTTGCTCTTCAAAGCCTTTTGCCTGTATAAAATATACATTTTTACTTGAAACTTTGGAAGTGCAAAAGTATATCAAAAAAAACTCTTGACTAAGAAAGTGGGTATTTCAGGTAAAAAAGATGGGTTTTGAGCAGATTTTGTTATTCGATTTCAGGGCATTTGAAACGCGTATAGATTCATGAGAATGCTATTTATGAACTATTATCCTGAATTTATTTAAAGATCAAACGAGCTGCTTCCCAGAACCCTATAGTAGCAAATCCCTCTCCTTTTGGCACCATTCGCTCCCCTACGCGTCAAAAGCAAGTAAAAATAACGAGGCTTTTATCCATATTTTGGCATAAACCATATAAAAACCCTCTTTTTGAACTGATTTTTCAGCTAATATGGCAATTTTTGAGAAATGGAATCGTGAGCAACCTGGAATTTTCTGGGGAGACAAGGAAGGTTTTGAAAGGTTCTTTGTTTTAAGTTTTGCGGTTTCACTTTAATGATATGTCGATTTTTGAGACAACAATCTATTCTGAAAATTTTTGGCATAAGTTGACAAGTATTATAGACCTTTAGTTTAGAACCCCTAAAAAACGCTGGGTTTCCATATATTTGAAAACGGGTAAATATGCTCCTAATAAAGGCGGCTATTCTAAAACATTCAAGAGTAATCTTAACTGTGTTTAATAATGAAAAATTTTGGCAAAACGATTAAAATCTTTCTTGTAGATGGTGAGCCAAATGGAAGAATGACTTGCGAATTATCAAATTGGACCGGAAAAGCATTAAAGATTCCAAGAAAGAAAATTAAAGAATCATCCGATAGACCTGAATTAGAAAATACAGGAATCTATATTTTATTTGGAAAATCCAACAAATCTGAAAATAAGGAGTTAGCATACATTGGAGAAGCGGAAGGAATATATAATAGATTAAATCAACACTTATCAGCTAAGGATTTTTGGAACGAAGCATTGGTCTTCGTAAGCAAAGATGAAAATCTAAATAAAGCTCACATTAAATATTTGGAAAGCAGACTACATGAAATTGCTATAAAAGTCAATAGATATGATCTAGAAAATGGTAATATTCCTCCGAGGTCAACAATATCAGAATCTGATCAATCAGAAATGGAAGAGTTTCTAGAGAACATTAAACTTTTAGTCAATGCTTTAGGGTTTAAAATATTTGAAGAACTAAGAAAAGACCAGACTATTGAGGAACAAATAAAAAGCACTTTTTATATCCAAGCAGCAAGGGGAGCAAATGCAAAAGGCCAGATGACCAATGAAGGATTTGTGGTTTTGAAAGATTCGGAAATTGCAATCTCATTGACAAATTCTTTCCCTAAAAACTGGATTACATTGAGACAGAGTCTAATTGACGACGATATTATATGTTTGCAAAATGATAAATTAATATTCAAGGAAGATTATTTATTCTCAAGCCCTTCAGCTGCAGCTGCTATTGTTATGGGCAGAAGCGCAAATGGTTTATCGGAATGGAAATTAAACAATGGAAGGGTATTAAAAGCAGTAGAAGCTGATATTTAGCAATGAAATCATCATTCCTCTAATTCTGTATTTTTTCTTAATTAAAAAATTTAAAAACCATGAAAACCCATACCATTTTTACCCCCTTTTCAGCCATTTTCCTGCTCTTTTGTACCATTTTTTGCCATGCGCAGGAAAAAAACCTCATCGCCAACGGCGAAAAACTTACCCTGCTAGCAGACGGTTATTCCTTTACGGAAGGCCCCGCAAGCGACAAAGCGGGAAATGTTTATTTTACCGATCAGCCAAATGACCGCATCTTAAAATGGGATGCCGTCAGCGATTCGGTGACTACCTATATGCAGCCTTCTGGACGTTCCAATGGATTGTATTTTGACAATGATGGCAATTTAATTTCAACGGCGGATGAAAAAACAGCGTTGTGGAGTATTGATCCCGATAAAAACGTTAGTGTGCTGATTAATGCCTTTGACAACAAAAAATTAAACGGCCCCAACGATCTTTGGGTTGATCCCAAGGGAGGAATTTATTTTACCGATCCTTATTATCAGCGCCCATGGTGGTCGCATACCAAGCCGGAGCAAGAAGCCAGACGCGTCTATTTTTTGGCGAAAACCGCCGAAAAACCTCAAATTGCGGCCGAAAATCTAGTACAGCCCAATGGCATTATCGGTACACCGGATGGTAAAAAATTATATATCGCCGATATTGATGACCATAAAACCTATGTGTTTAAGATCAATAAAGACGGTCAACTGAAAAACCGGAAACTCTTTACTGATATGGGCTCAGACGGAATGACTATGGACAACAAGGGAAACATTTATCTTACCGGTGACGGCGTGACCATTTTCAACAAAAACGGAAAGCAGATCCAGCACATCGATGTACCTCAAAATTGGACTGCAAACGTCACTTTTGGCGGAGTTGATCAAAAAACGCTTTTTATCACGGCTTCCGAAGCGGTTTATACCTTAAAAATGAAGGTTCATGGTGTGCGGTGATCCCATCCCAGACCCTTCCCAAAGGAAAGGGAGTGATTTCGTGAATGACATAATCCTTGTCAATTTCATCAATCAATTCAACCGAAACGTACTCATTTGATCTTTCGTCAACCTGAATTTATTTCAGGTTCCCATCATAGTTATCGATCAGAAAATTCAGTTCGAGTATGCGACGATAGAAGCATGTATCGAGAACCCCGCATATTGCACTTTTAATAAAAATTGAGAATTAAGAGCATTTCTCGATCCATTTTTGGTTTCCGCCATCGCTTTAGCCAAAACACCTGAAGCGGCAATTTCCCGTAATCAATTCATTTGATAGGTACTTATTTCGGAAATACCCGTGCCCGTATAATTATATTGATGCAAGGTCTGGCCTCCTATCATCAATAATTTATCTTCCAACGGAATAACATCAAAAATATTCAATTCTTCCTTGTTTTTGACCAATTTTAGGTCTGTTGGGTCAGTTTTATCATAAATATGTAGGCCATATTGACCATCGCTTACAAAGAGTTGATCACCGCGAATACCCAAACCATAAGGCTCCTGCATATCATAATCTTTAACAATGACGGGATTCGACTTGTCTGAAATATCAATTACCTCCAAAAAACTAAGATCCTGACCACAATTGTTTCCGCCACGCACGGTCACATAAGCATAATCGCCATCTACAACTACAGGATCACAACCCAGAACATGTTCTATAACAGCAACCGAAGTTGGGTTGTCCAAATCTGTGATGTCGTAGATATGCATACCGTTTGTACTTCCTAAATACAGGTAATCGCCTTGATTAAAGATCGTTTCCACATTCCAGTTCAGATATTGATTTCCGGTAACAATGGGATCTTCCTGATTAGAAACGTCAAAGACTAAAAGTTGTCCATCATTGATGATATACAAACGGTCATTTACCACATTAAACCGTGCAAAAGAACCGCCCTGACCGCTTCCGGAAAAGCCATCTGCACCATTGGCCGTATTTACTACACCGCCATCCTCGGCATAATCATAACGTACTATGGGGCGCAATTCCCGCGAATATTCCCAGCCCACCACAATCTGGCTACCGGGATCATAAGCATCATAATCTACTTGATCTACATCTTGAGAAAATAGGGGCCATTCATAATTACCGTTCCCAAGAATATCTTCATAGCTCTTGAGGTACTTTATATCGTTCATATTAGAAAGATCAAATAAGACCAGATCAGAATAACTATCTACATAGAGAATATTATCTTTGGCTTCCATATCCTTGCTTCCGGGAACTTCAAGAAATCCTTTTTTAACCGGAGCACTGGGGTTTGTATTGTCTATGATATGTACGCCCGCGCCCAAATCATTTATAAAAATATAATCGCCGTACGCATAGAATTTACCCGAATTTTCAATGGGTTTGGGATCTTCAACTTCCAGTTGATTAAAAGTCGCCCGCAGATCGGCTTTATCAATCACTATCGGTGTGGCGATGTTCTGCATTGCATATTCGGAATTATCATCATCCTTGCAGGACGGAAATGTAGTTCCTAATATAAAAAGTAGTAGAATTTTTTTCATAATATATTCGTTTTAAGACTATTATAGTATTGTAGATTTATAAAATTTAAGGATTAATTCTATACTCGTAATTAAGACGTGCAACATCTGAATTATCTTAGCCCCACCCTTTCAAATTTCTGAGAAAAGCCTTCGTTAGAAGCGAAATTAAGAATGAGAAAGCCATCTTTCATTTCAAAACCTATATATGCAATATTAACATTATCGCAATTAGTGCTAATACCCTTTTCATCATAGGTACCCGAAGCTATTTGTTGATCAGAATAAGGCTGGCACAAAGACCCGTTATAAGCGGTAACAACGCCATCTTCAGAAAATTTCAATATTTTTTCACTTTCAATCGATTTAAAAGTTCCGCTCCCATCTCCAGGATCTGCTAGTTGTTCTATTAACTTCCATTGCCCTATTACTGTTGTCATTTCCGACCTTGAGTTGTCATCATCTTTACTACAACCTGAAATAACGATCATAATTAAAGAGTAAAAAAATACATTTGTTTTCATAACACATTCATTTTAAGATCATTTATTTATAAGGTAGATACCGATTTTCATAAAACGTTGCGTTGGACAATGTTAAAATTATGAATGTTTGTTTTTTGGCTTTCCGCCAAAGGCGAAATATTCTCATGCTGCCAGTTTGTCACAAATTCCATTCGTTGTATCTTTGCAGCCTTGCAATAAAGAGAAGCACCGGTTTATGGAGAAGATAATAGACGAAAATATTCAAGGGCAACCACTCATACTGGAACGTACCGAGGCCAATTCTAAAAAATTATTTATAGAAAGCTACGGCTGCCAAATGAATTTTAGCGATAGTGAAATCGTCGCTTCCATTTTGGCCAAAGAAGGCTTTAATCCCCCCCAAAGCCTTGAAGAAGCAGACCTGGTGCTGGTAAACACCTGTTCCATCCGTGATAAAGCGGAGCAAACCGTGCGCAAACGGCTGGAAAAATACAACGCGGTTAAAAAAAATAATCCGGGGATGAAAGTTGGCGTGCTGGGCTGTATGGCCGAACGTCTTAAAAGCAAATTTCTAGAGGAAGAAAAAATTGTTGACCTCGTCGTGGGGCCAGATGCCTACAAAGACCTGCCCAATCTCATCAAGGAGGTTGAAGAAGGCCGCGATGCCATAAATGTTATTTTATCTAAAGAGGAAACTTATGGTGATATATCACCGGTACGCTTGCAGAGTAACGGCGTTTCGGCTTTTGTGAGTATCACCCGCGGTTGTGACAATATGTGCACCTTTTGCGTAGTCCCTTTTACCCGCGGCCGGGAGCGCAGCCGCGATCCGCAAAGCATTGTGGAAGAAGTGAACGATCTGGCCGCAAAGGGTTTTAAGGAAATTACCTTACTGGGGCAAAATGTGGACAGTTACCTCTGGTATGGCGGCGGACTCAAAAAAGATTTTGAAAGAGCTTCGGTCATGCAGCAGGCCACTTCGGTGAATTTTGCAAATCTTTTGGCGCTCGTGGCGGAATCCCAGCCCAAAATGCGCATTCGTTTCTCCACTTCAAATCCACAGGATATGACGCTTGATGTGATACACACCATGGCGAAATATGACAATATATGCGACTATATTCACTTGCCCGTACAGAGCGGTAGCGACCGTATTTTAAAGAAAATGAACCGCCTGCACACCCGCGAAGAATATTTCAATTTAATAGACAACGTACGCAAAATTATTCCCAATTGTGCGATCTCTCAGGATATGATGACCGGTTTTCCCACCGAAACCGAAGAAGATCATCAAGACACGCTGAGCCTTATGGAATATGTGAAATATGACTTCGGGTTTATGTTTGCCTATAGCGAGCGCCCGGGAACCATGGCGGCAAGAAAATTTGAAGATGATATTCCGCTTTCGGTAAAAAAACGCCGTCTGGCGGAAGTCATCGCCCTGCAACTGGAACATTCGTACCACAATACACAAAAAATGGTGGGACAGACCGTTGAAATCCTTATTGAAAAAGAATCGAAAAAAAGTGACGCGGAGTGGGCCGGAAGAAATTCCCAAAATACTGTGGCGGTATTCCCAAAAGAACAGTATAAAGTGGGTGATTTTGTCATGGTTAAAATAAACGATTGTACAAAATCAACATTACTGGGCGAGGCCGTAGGTTATTCACCAAACAATTAATTAAATCGTATGGAAAGCGTACAAGCAATCAAACAGCGCTTTGGCATTATAGGCGACGACCCCAAACTCAACCGCTCTGTAGAAAAGGCCATTCAGGTGGCACCGACTGATATTTCGGTACTGGTAACCGGTGAGAGTGGTGTGGGTAAGGAAAGTATTCCGCGTATAATTCATTCCCTTTCACACAGAAAACACAATAAATACATTGCCGTAAACTGTGGCGCAATTCCAGAAGGAACGATAGACAGTGAACTCTTTGGCCACGAGAAAGGCGCTTTTACAGGAGCCACGGCTTCGCGAAGCGGCTATTTTGAAGAGGCCGATGGCGGAACCATTTTTCTAGATGAAGTAGGTGAACTGCCACTTCCCACCCAAGTACGGCTTTTGCGCGTGCTTGAAAACGGTGAGTTTTTACGCGTAGGCTCGTCAAAAACACAAAAAACCGATGTGCGCATTGTAGCTGCGACCAACGTTAAAATGGCGGAAGCCATTGATAAAAGTAAATTTCGGGAAGATCTTTATTACCGGTTGAGCACCGTAGAAATCCACTTGCCGCCCTTACGCGACCGAAAGGACGATATTCACCTACTTTTCCGCAAATTTGCTTCAGATTTTGCCAATAAGTACAAAATGCCTACTATTCGGCTGGAAGATACGGCCGTCCAATTATTGCTCAAATACCGCTGGGGCGGAAATATTAGGCAGCTGCGCAATATTGCCGAGCAAATTTCAGTTTTAGAACAGGAACGCAGCATCGGCTTTGAAAAATTGCGCGCATATTTACCAGATATGGGGTCAAACCTTCCCGCGGTTGTGAAGCAAAAATCAGGGGAAAGCGATTTTAGCAGCGAGCGTGAAATCTTGTACAAGGTACTCTTTGACATGAAAGGCGACCTCAACGACCTGAAGAAATTGACGCTAAAACTGATGGAAAAAGGTACTAGCGACGCGGTCAAGGAGGAAAACAAATCACTCATCAACAAAATCTACAATGAGGATACCGAAGATGATTATGAAAGTGCCGAAGATATCACCGAAGTGCTGCAACTTCCACAGGAATCAAAACTACAGGAATATGGCAGTGATAAATATTCCTTTGCCGAAGATGTAGAAGAAGAGGAAACCTTATCGTTGCAGGAGAAAGAGCTTGAACTCATCATGAAATCACTGGAGCGGCACAATGGCAAACGCAAAATGGCGGCCAAAGAACTGGGCATTAGTGAGCGCACGCTATATAGAAAAATCAAACAATACGACCTGTAAAAAAATGGCTTAAAACGTCAATAATTAGGGCAAAACCTTAAAAAATCACTTTTTGAATAAATTAAAGATCATGGGTTTAATGGGCTGCCTGCTGCTAGTGGTAAGCTGTAAGTTTTATTCCCTAAGCGGAATAAGCATTCCAGAAGGCACAGAAAGTTTTCAAGTCAACTATTTTCAGAACAATGCCCCACTTGTAGAGCCCGGTATAGAACGCACGTTTACTTTTGCCTTACAAGATTTAATACAGAACCAGAGCAGTCTAACGCTGGTCAATAATGGCGGTGATCTTATTTACGAAGGCGAGATCGTAGATTATTACATCGCACCCCAGACCGCGACCTCAGATAATGTAGCTGCACAAAACCGGCTTACCGTCGCGGTAAATGTGCGCTTTGTCAATACGAAGCAGGAAGATGGCAGCGCAGATTTTACCAAGCGTTATTCCTTTTTTGTAGATCGTTCGGCCAGCACCCAATTTGTGGGAGGAGCCCTTGATGACGCGCTTGATGAAATCTTTGAACGCATTACGCAGGATATTTTTAATGACTCGCTTGCAGACTGGTAATTTATGAACCTCGATACCTTTACTTATCTTCTTGAACATCCCGAACATATTACCGCAACACAAACGGATGATATGAAAGAAGTCGTGGAGCAATTCCCTTTTTTTCAGTCTGCAAGGGCGCTTTATCTTAAAGGCTTAAAAAACCAGGAAAGCTACCGGTATAATAAAGAATTAAAACGCGTCGCCGCCCAGACACAAGATAGAAGCATCCTTTTTGAGTTCATCACCTCCTCTGTTTTTCATCAGAATGCGATAAGCAGCCAGATCAAGCAGCAGGAAAACCGCCTGTATAACCTGTATAATATGACGGTCATTGAGGCCCTGAATGTCTCTGAACAAGTGGAAGAAGAAGAGCTACAAAAAGCAAATCATATTCTCGACCCCAATTTTTTTGAGCCGAAGAAAAGTGAAAACGAAAAAGAAACAAAGCAGAATCCTGAAGAAATCCTGGGAACCGGCAAACCGCTTGACTTTTCCGAAAACGAGACGCATTCCTTTGCTGAATGGTTAAAAATCACCTCTTTTACCCCCATAAATAGGGAAAATGACCAAAATACTGCCGAAAACGACGAAAAAGAACATGAAATCACCCCGCCCAATCCAGAACGCAGGCGGAAAATAAAGCTCATAGACCGCTTTATAGCCAATAATCCCAAAATCAAAATGAAGGGCAAAGAAGAGTCGCAGGCCAAAAATATACCTGAGATCAAAAATGTGCCAGATGAGCAATTAATGACCGAGACACTAGCACGTGTGTATGTGGAGCAGAAAAACTACAAAAAGGCAAAACAGGCCTATAAAATTTTAAGTTTGAAATATCCGGAAAAAAGTGGTTTCTTTGCAGACCAAATTCGAGCAGTAGAAGAATTACAAGATTATAAAAAATAACCGATTATGTTTTTAATATTTTTAGGACTCATCATCGTAGTGGCATTTTTGCTTATCGTGGTGATCATGGTACAAAATCCCAAAGGTGGTGGCTTATCATCGTCTTTTGGAGGCGGCGGCTCGCAACAAGTGGGCGGTGTAAAGAAAACTACAGACTTTCTTGATAAAAGTACCTGGGCACTGGCTACATTATTGCTAGTCTTAATACTCATTTCCAACGTCACTATTTTTGGCAGGGGTGACTCTTCAGAATCTAAAGTTATACAAGGGACTGATGTAGAAAATATTG
The DNA here is from genome assembly GCA_011050015.1 of Leeuwenhoekiella sp. Lineage (GTDB taxonomy): Bacteria > Bacteroidota > Bacteroidia > Flavobacteriales > Flavobacteriaceae > Leeuwenhoekiella. Next base: position 40,058 of record DRGP01000046.1, read on the forward strand.
TACCCAATGCTCCCGCTCAGGAAGCACCTCAAAATATAAGTCCGTCAACAACGGAAGACAACACCGACAACTAAAAATGACAATTTTGTCGTATTAAATTATAGAGACCGCAAGAATGCGGTCTTTTTTTTGTCGTTTTGTCAGCAACCGCCACATGGCATAATTTCTGCCCTTTAGCAATAGAAATATTAAAGAAATTGTTCAACTAAAATTAATAAAACAATGGGAGTAAACATCAAACCTCTTTCAGACCGGGTCTTAATTGAGCCTATGGCCGCAGAGACCAAGACAGCTTCAGGAATATACATTCCTGACACCGCTAAAGAAAAGCCGCAGCGCGGAAAAGTAATTGCAGTGGGAAGCGGTAAAAAAGATCATGACATGACCGTTAAGGAAGGTGACACCGTATTGTATGGAAAATACTCCGGTACCGAACTTAAACTGGAAGGTACAGATTATCTCATCATGCGTGAAGAAGACATCCTGGCCGTAATCTAAAGCTGGTTTTTACTTCTAAACAATTAACCAATTCATATTTAAAAACACTTCCGCAAAGCGGAAATAAAACAAAATAAAACAATGGCAAAAGACATAAAATTTGACATTAAAGCTCGCGACGGGATTAAACGTGGCGTAGATGCATTAGCCAATGCAGTAAAGGTAACACTGGGCCCCAAGGGCCGTAATGTTATCATCAATAAATCTTTTGGTGCCCCACAGGTGACTAAAGATGGTGTAACTGTTGCAAAAGAAATAGAATTAAAGGATCCATTAGAGAATATGGGTGCTCAGATGGTAAAAGAAGTTGCTTCTAAAACCAATGATCTTGCCGGTGACGGTACGACTACAGCTACGGTCCTTGCACAGGCTATCGTAACTGAAGGTCTTAAAAACGTTGCTGCAGGTGCAAACCCTATGGACCTAAAGCGCGGTATAGACAAAGCAGTAGCAGCAATTACCAAACACCTAGAGCAACAAACTATAGAAGTAGGTAATTCTTCAGATAAAATAAAGCAAGTAGCTTCAATTTCTGCCAATAATGATGATGTTATAGGTGACTTGATCGCAAAAGCTTTTGGAAAAGTAGGTAAAGAAGGTGTTATCACTGTAGAAGAAGCTAAAGGAACAGATACTTATGTGGATGTTGTAGAAGGTATGCAATTTGACCGTGGCTATCTTTCTCCATATTTCGTTACCGATAGCGAAAAAATGCAGACTGAACTAGAGAACCCGTACATCTTGCTTTTTGACAAGAAAATCTCTTCCATGAAAGATTTGCTTCCTGTATTGGAGCCCGTTGCACAATCAGGTAAGCCTTTGCTTATCATCGCAGAGGATGTAGATGGCGAAGCCCTTGCAACTCTTGTGGTAAACAAATTGCGTGGTGCACTTAAGATCGCGGCCGTAAAAGCCCCAGGTTTTGGTGACCGTCGTAAAGCAATGCTTGAAGATATAGCTATCCTAACCGGTGGTACGGTAATAAGCGAAGAACGTGGCTTTACGCTAGAGAACACTACAATTGACATGCTGGGTACCGCAGAAACGGTAACTTTAGATAAAGATACCACCACCCTTGTAAATGGTGCTGGTAAAAAAGAAGATATCAAGGCGCGTGTGAGCCAGATCAAATCTCAGATCGAAACTACCACAAGTGA
>DRGP01000047.1 GCA_011050015.1 Leeuwenhoekiella sp.
CCTAATCACCAGTGGCAGGGAGAAAAAAGAAAAAGGGAGGTTGCCCTCCCTCGGTAGATAATCACATAAAGTGATTTCTTTGAAAATCAAATTTATAGAAAAAGACCGAATTTAATTGTTTTTAAACACAGTATCTGTGAGGTCTTTTTCATTCATTAATCTTTTGGAAGCAACCCTCTGACGACCGACTCTAAAACCTTCTAAAATGGTATATTTACGCCTTAATTGTTGTGTTATACATTATGTCAAAGACTATTCAGGGTTTTTCCCGTCTTTCCAAAACCGAAAAAATAGACTGGTTGTGCGCGTATTATTTGAATAAAAACCCCAATGCAAAGGGTATTCTTTCCCAATACTGGAACGACACTAAGGAGTTGCAGCAGCTACACGACGAGTTTATTGAGAATACCATTTCCAATTACTATTTACCGCTGGCCATTGCGCCCAATTTTTTGATAAACGGTACTTTCTATGCTATTCCCATGGCTATAGAAGAAAGTTCTGTGGTAGCAGCGGCAAGTAAGGCGGCAAAATTCTGGATGACGCGCGGTGGTTTTAAGGCCGAAGTGCTAAGCACCGTAAAAATAGGCCATGTGCATTTCACTTATGATGGCGAGCCCGATGAACTTATACTCTTCTTTGAGGAAATAAAATCAAAACTGATCAAAGAGGCTCAGCCCATTACAAAAAAAATGGATAGTCGCGGCGGCGGAATATTGGATATTGTACTTAAAAATAAGACCAAAGCGCTTGACAATTATTACCAGCTGCACTGCACTTTTGAAACGCTGGATGCCATGGGTGCCAACTTTATAAACAGCTGTCTGGAGCAATTTGCCGAAACCCTGCAACGCGAGTTTGAACACCACGAGATTACCAAAGAATATGAAGCGAAGCTTACGGTAATCATGAGCATACTTTCCAACTATGTGCCAGAATGTATAGTGGAAGCCTCGATAAGCTGCCCCATTGCAGACCTTGCTGAAGGGCCAGGTTTTGACGCCCAGCTTTTTGCGACAAAATTTGAACAGGCCGTGCAGATCGCTCAGATAGAACCTTACCGCGCGGTAACCCACAACAAAGGGGTGATGAACGGTGTAGATGCGGTCATTATTGCAACGGGCAACGATTTTAGGGCCGTGGAGGCAGGTATTCACGCGTATGCGGCCAGAAAAGGAAGCTATCGCAGCCTTACCCAAGTAAAACTGGAAGACGGTCAGTTTACATTCAGCATTAAATTACCACTGGCGCTGGGCACCGTGGGTGGACTTACCAATATTCATCCCTTAGTCAAACTTAATCTGGAGCTATTAGGAAATCCCAGTGCAGAAGAACTCATGCAGATTGTTGCCGTTGCGGGACTTGCACAAAATTTTGCCGCCATAAAATCGCTCACCACCACCGGAATTCAGAAAGGGCACATGAAAATGCACCTCATGAATATTTTAAACCAGGTAGGTGCCAGTGAAAACGAAAAACACCAAGCGATAAACCATTTTAAGACCAATAAGGTTACCCACAGTGCGGTGGAGGATTATGTGGAGAATATTAGAAAATAATGCTATCCAATCCTTTATAATTGTCGTTTTTCTGGACTTCTTCCGATAATTATCTAAACAGTATCGCATCCTAAAACTCCAAATAATGAAGGAAAGAGAAAAACAACTTGGAACAGAGAATAATACAAAAGTCATCCAACAGGAATTGAGGAATAAATGGATCGCTAAAATTTAAATTTTGACTAAAAAAACCTTCCACAGCAACGGAAAACTACTTATTACTGCAGAATATCTCGTGTTAGACGGTGCGCGGGCACTCGCACTTCCCACAAAAAAAGGACAATCGCTCAGCGTAGCACCCTCAACCGAAAAAGGGTTGCACTGGTTGAGTGTGGACGAAAATAAAAACCGGTGGTTCGAGACTAAAATTGACCTCAAAGCACTGAAAATTGACACTTCCAAAGAAAATTTACGCGATCCTAAAACGCGTTTACTGCAAATACTTGCTGCTGCGCAAGCCTTAAATCCGCTTTTTTTAGTCAAAAACGACGGAATACAGGTAAAAACCGAACTTGATTTTCCTCGGGACTGGGGGCTGGGTTCCTCTTCTACCCTCATTAACAATATAGCAAACTGGGCCGAGGTAAATGCTTTTGACTTACTGGAAAAAACCTTCGGTGGAAGCGGTTATGACGTCGCATGCGCACAGCATGACAAACCCATTTTATATCGCTTGGAAGATCAAAAACCTGTGGTGGAAGAAGTAGATTTCAATCCCACTTTTTCAGATCACATCTATTTTGTTCACCTCAATCAAAAGCAAAACACGCGTGATGCAGTAAAAAGATACCGGAATCAGCCGCTGCCTAAACTTCAGGAAAAAATTGATGAAATCTCCCAGCTTACACATTCCATTTTAAAAGCAGCTACACTAACCGAATTTGAACAATTGATCACCCAACACGAGAAAATTCTTTCTAATCTACTGGGCATACCACCGATAAAACTCAAGTTATTTCCCGATTTTAAGGGGAGTATCAAAAGTCTGGGAGGCTGGGGCGGTGATTTTATTTTAGCTACTGGTTCGCTACAGGATATGCAATATTTTAGAGATAAAAACTATACGACCGTCGTACCCTACGAAGCGATGATTCTCCAATGAAAAAGTAATTCGAGGATATCTAGAAATTCATTTTTCAACCTGCCCAGAAAGCTTTTGGAATTTTTTCAGGCGCCCATCATCACTGTAATCAGCATGATGCGATTCTGAAATAAATTCAGAATGACGACTTATTATATTTTATTAGAAAGTTTATTTATCAAGGTATATTAAGGTACTTATGAGTCTGCAGGCTGATTTTCCACTTTGGGTTTTTCATCACATAGTCTACAATATAAGGGGTCATCTTCTCGCGTACGCTCCATTCGGGCTGTAGATACAATTCGCAGTGTGGCGCTACTTTAGCCGCATGTTCTTCGGCAAAAGCAAAATCAGATTTGTTGTAAATAATAACCTTCAGCTCGTTTGCGGCCGGATAAATTTCGGGGGTGGGAAGCATACGTTTCTTTGGGGAAAGGCAGATCCAGTCCCACTGTCCGGTAAATTTATAGGCCCCGGAAGTTTCTATATGCACTTGCATACCTTTTGCTTTGAGCAGACCGGTAAGGTGTGTCATGTCCCACATCAAAGGCTCTCCACCGGTCACCACAACGGCGTCGCTGTATTTTGAAGCATTATTTACAATCTGTAAAGCTTCGGTGGGCGGGTGCACGGCCGCGTCCCAACTCTCTTTGACATCGCACCAGTGACAGCCCACATCACAACCGCCCAACCTTATAAAGTATGCGGCCTTACCGGTGTGGTGCCCCTCACCCTGTATGGTATAAAATTCTTCCATTAAGGGCAATAATTCGCCCAACGCTACCCTGTTATCAATCGCCATTTTCGTCATAGCTGCAAAGGTAATTATAGAAAGAGTCTGCTTAAAACAAACTGATTAATATTTTATGCTGATTTAATTACTTTTATTAGTTTTGACAAATGTAACCCCAAGTTATGATTCGATATATATTTGTTGCAAGTGCATTGCTATGCACATTTTGCGCCTCTGCCCAGGTCGCAATAGGTACCACCACTCCCTCAAAAAGTTCGATTTTTGAAATAGAAAGCACCAGTGGCACTTTTGTTCCTCCCAGAATGACCGATGCTGAAATGAGAAGAATTTCCAGTCCACTGCCAGGATCAGTGGTCTATAACACAACAGACAATGCGTTATTTCTAGAAACAAGTGCGGGGTGGATTGACCTCACCATTTCCCCGAATGCGTCTGTAGTTTTGAATAGTTCTTTTATTAAAACGGACCCCAACGGTGATAATGACCTTATACAACCCGGAGGAAATGACGCCTACCATAATTTCCCTCTAGGCGCTTCCGAAACACTGTCGATCAAGTCAAGTGTTTTTGAGGTGACTGGCTTAGGAACAATACGCATAAAACAGGCTGGCAATTATTTATTTACAGGCGGATTAGCCATTATAGACCTACCCAATCTGGGTACCAAGTACATTCTCGCACTTTATATAAATGATTCACTCGTAGGGTATTTGTCCCGTGGTTTTGTATCTCAGGGGATTGTAGATTACTGGGGCACCACGGGCAGCCTCATATTCCCCCTCGAAGAAAATGATACCGTAAGCTTTAAATATCTTATCAATAACGGAAAAACGGATAAGCTGGATGCCAGGTTTATCAATATTGGAGTTATGAAACTGTAGTATATAGACAACGCCTTTTTCATTTCTTATTTAATCGCTACTTTTAGCCCAAATAGCTATAATGGGGAAAATGGAAAGTTTTACAGAAATAATAGAGCAAGGCAACACCTTCAAAGGTGATTCTATTACGCTGGGCGCTGCCATCCTGGAGGACGAGGTGCTCACCAACGCCTATGTAAAAGTTCCGTTGAAAACACTTAACAGACATGGTCTTATAGCAGGAGCTACCGGCACCGGAAAGACCAAAACCCTTCAAGTGCTGGCCGAAAACCTATCATTAAAAGGTGTTCCCGTTTTGCTTATGGATATTAAAGGGGATTTGAGCGGCCTTGCAAAACCGGGTGAAAACCACCCAAAAATAGCCGAAAGGCATGAAAAAATAGGATTACCGTATACTCCCATGAACTTTCCCGTAGAACTGCTCAGCCTTTCGGATCAGGATGGGGTGCGGTTGCGTGCTACGGTAAGTGAATTTGGCCCGGTCCTTTTTTCCCAGATTCTTGATGCCAGCGATGTACAGGCGGGCATTATTTCAGTATTGTTTAAATATTGTGACGACCACCAGTTACCGCTGCTTGACCTTAAAGATTTTAAAAAAGTACTGCTTTTTGCCAATAATGAAGGCCGTGCTGAAATAGAGAAAGAATATGGACGCATTTCCACTTCCTCAACCGGAGCAATTCTGAGAAAAATCGTTGAACTGGAGCAGCAGGGCGCCGATATTTTTTTTGGCGAAAAATCCTTTGACGTACAAGATCTAAAGCGTCTGGATGACAATGGCCACGGAACCATTAATATTGTACGTCTTACCGACATTCAAGACCGTCCCAAACTTTTTTCAACCTTTATGCTGAGCCTGCTGGCAGAAATTTACAGTACCTTCCCTGAGCAGGGAGATAGTGGACAGCCAGAGCTGGTTATATTTATAGATGAAGCGCACCTTATCTTTGACCAGGCCTCTAAAGCCCTGCATAACCAGATAGAAAATATGGTAAAGCTTATCCGTTCTAAAGGTGTGGGACTTTATTTTATAACCCAAAACCCCACCGATGTTCCAGAAGGTGTTTTAAGTCAACTGGGCTTAAAAATTCAGCATGCGCTGCGTGCATTTACCGCAAAAGATAGAAAGGCCATTAAGCTTACGGCACAAAATTATCCCATATCTGAATTTTACGACACCGAGACCGTACTCACCTCTCTGGGTATCGGTGAAGCGCTGGTTTCTGCACTTGACGAAAAAGGCCGCCCTACCCCGCTCGCCGCAACGATGATGCGTGCCCCAATGTCAAGAATGGATATTCTTACCGATGCAGAAATAGAAGAGGTAAATCAAAAATCAAGTCTTGCGCCCAAATATAATGAAGCTGTAGACCGCGAAAGTGCCTACGAATTGCTTAACGAAAAAATAGAACAGGCAAAAACCGAAGAAACCAAGCAAAAAACGCAGAAAGAACGTAAAAAAATGAGTTCTTCGCCAAAATCTTCGTCGGGTAACGCTACCCAAAAAGCAATCCTTAAAGTGCTGACCAGTGCTACCGTGATTCGCGGTGTTCTGGGCATACTGGGGAAAATGATCAAATAACAACCTTTAAATAAAATTTACAAGTGCAACATTTTAAAACGCTAATCGCTAGCCTTATTCTTTCTTTATTTATCGTTTCCTGTACGGGTGATGACCCCTATAAAATCACGGCGACCAGCGTGGGTCCGCTTACTCAGAAAACACAGGCCAGTGAGATTAAAACCTTATTTAACAATGACAGTATTACCGATAAAAACTCTAGCGCAAACCGTCAAAATGATTCAGGCATTATTGCGATTTATGAAAAGGGAGGCGATAAATTATTGAGCCTTATACCGGCCACCAAGGCAGACACAGCTATGATAAAAACCATTCAAATCTTTGATCCCCGCTATAAGACAGAAAAAGGAATTTCCATAAAAAGTACCTTTAAAGATCTTCAGGGAGCTTATACCATCGATAAAGTGGAGTCGCTGCTAAGTACCATAATTGTATTTGTAAACGAGATCAACGCCTATTTCACAATCGATAAAAAGGAACTTTCCGGCGAACTCCAATTTGGCCCCGGAACCAAAGTGGAACCCGCACAGATTCCCGATAACGCTAAGATTAAATATTTTATGATTGGTTGGTAGCTTTCAATAGATGATAAGGACTGAAGCATAAAGTAAGTGCATTCCATAGATGCTGCCCTTGCACCATCTAACAGCTAAAACGCGGGAAGAATTCAGCGCGAATTATCGCATTACCCCCATCCATAATTGGCATTCTACTTAGTTTTTTAAAACTAAAATCAAGTTAATTATCAACCTGTCACCACTTGTTTTTGATACTTTTACCGCATAAATTGCATAAAGAATGATCAAAACACTAGCCTTTATTATGACCATTGCCGGAGCCATCGCCCTTGTGATAGGTGTACTGGGTATTTTTAATAGTCTTACGGTAGGTTTAAATCCCTGGGCACTGGGCATTCTTGGAATTATCTTCTTTTTTGCAGGCATCTCCCTCTTAAAATACGCCAATCAATCAGGTAAAGGCTAATTGATAACTACGGTTATTTAGATTAACGATACCTTTGGCATACATAATCGGTAGCATCAGTTATGAGCGACAGTTTTAAAAAACTTATTATTAAATCGCTGGGCGGTTATATCAATGTTCTGGCCTGTGTAGCGCCAGAAATTGCGGCGGCCAAAGTATTTTCATTGTTCAGTACTCCCCGCAAAGGTAAAATTGGTGCGCATCACACAGATTTTCTGAATCCTGCACGAAGCGAAAAACTTGCATTCAAAAATATGGAAATCCAGACCTATGTCTGGCCGGGCACTAGGGAAACCATTCTTTTAATCCACGGTTGGGAAAGTAACTCCCACCGGTACAAAGTGCTGGTAGAACGCCTTCAGGAAAAAGGATTTACCGTCATCGCTTTTGATGCGCCCGCCCACGGCTACAGCGATGGTCTTAACCTGTATGTGCCATTATATGACGACGCCATGCAGCTCGTTAAAAAAAAATACAGACCAGATTATGTAATAGGCCATTCCATAGGGGCAATGACCGCTATATACAATCAAAGTAAGCATCCCGATGACTACGTAAAACGCATGATCATACTAGGCGCTCCAGACAAGCTCGCAGATATGCTGGCCGAATCTGAAAAGCTTTTGGGACTGAGTCCTAAAAGTAGGCAGGCAGTGGACGCGTATTTAAAAAAGCGTTTCGGTTTTAGCAAAAAAGAATTCTCCAGTGCCGCTTTCGCAGAAACGATACAGATACCCGGATTGATCATTCACGATAAAGAAGACAGTATTACGCCGGCTTACGGCTCTGAAGCCATTCATTATAACTGGTCAGATTCTTCTTTAATCCTCACCACTGGACTTAACCATTCGCTTTATAGCAAAGATGTAGATGATCTTATTCTAAGATTTCTAGAAGGAGAACAATTACCTTCAGAAATGGTTCAGGTGCAAGAATCATCACCTGTTTAATACGTTATTGAACACCAAAATTATGGCAGAAGATCAACAAACCCGTTTAAACAAATACCTCAGTGAGATAGGGTACTGTTCCCGCAGGAAGGCCGATAAGCTTATAGAGGAAGGTCGAATTACCGTAGATGGAGAGCTCCCGGAAATGGGCGTAAAAGTAAATGGTCGTGAAGAAATCAGGATAAACGGTAAAAAAATAGAAAATAAACCGGAAAAACCGGTATATCTGGCTTTCAATAAACCTGTGGGCATTGTCTGTACCACAGATACCCGGGTGGAAAAAGACAATATTATAGATTTCATCAATTACCCCACCCGTATTTTTCCTATAGGAAGGCTGGATAAAGCCAGTGAAGGACTCATTTTTTTAACCAATGATGGCGATATCGTCAATAAGATTCTCCGCGCACGTAACCATCACGATAAAGAATATATCGTAGATGTAGATAAGCCTATTACAGAACGTTTTATCAATGAGATGATTTCTGGCGTTCCCATACTGGATACGGTTACCAGAAAATGCGAAGTTGCCCAACTGGGCAAACAACGTTTTAAGATCATTCTTACCCAGGGCTTAAACAGACAAATACGCAGAATGTGTGATTATCTGGGCTACAATGTGACCCGCCTTAAACGGGTGCGCATCATGAACGTACATCTCGATATTTCGGCAGGTAAATTTAGGGATCTCACCGAGGAAGAACTGAGCACTTTAAAAAACCTGGTGCGCGAGAGCAAAGCTACACCAGCCGAGCAGGAATTAAATAATACCCACTCCAAAGCAAAAGACCGAACAGAAGAGTTTCAAAAAAGACGTCGGAACAGCTAATTCGCTGTGTGCATTAAACATCTGTTAAGATATGTGTCACACAAAAGTTTCTTATTATTTTTAACGGTACTTAAAATCGTTGAATCATGGTAAAAAATACACGACCCAGCATCAAAAACGAAGAACAGTATGATGCGTTGATTGAACAAGATTACAGCCAGCAGAAGGCTGCACGTATTGCAAATACCCCAAATGCGGGCGAAAAAGGAGGCCATGCCGAAGATTATGAGAAACGTACCAAAGAAGAGCTTTATGCCCAGGCCAAAAAAGTAGGCATCTCCGGAAGGTCAAAAATGACCAAGCAGGAATTGATTAATGCCCTACGAAATAATTAAACTTCAATCAAAAACCTATCGCTGTTCATACTACAGGGATTTTTAAAATAATAAAACTTAACTAAGATTATGCCAGCACCTTTCCATCTTGCAATACCCGTTGATGACGTAGCCAAGGCCCGTACTTTCTATCGCGATACCCTCGCCATGCATGAAGGTCGCAGTAGCGAAGAATGGGTTGATTTTGACTTTTTTGGCCACCAGCTCGTCATTCATCATAAGCCTAAAGATGCAAATACATCTGCCCACCACAATGCGGTAGATGGCAAAGCGGTTCCCGTACCTCACTTTGGGGTTGTTCTTGAATGGCAGCAATTTCATGATTTTGCGGAAAATTTAAAGCAAAAAAATATAGATTTTGTCATTGAGCCGTATATTCGTTTTGAGGGTAAAGTGGGCGAACAGGCCACTATGTTTTTTTATGACCCCTGTGGAAATGCATTAGAATTTAAAAGCTTTAAGGATATGAGTCAACTTTTTGCCTCATGAGTGCGGGTAAACTTAAACCCCAACTGGTACGCCAGCTTTTTTTACTGTTGGCCATACTGTTTTTGACCTTTCTCATCTTTAAAGAGATCATCCCGTACCTCTCTGGCTTTTTGGGTGCGATAACACTGTATGTGCTATTGCGAAAATGGATGGAAAGCCTATCGTCCCGCCACAAATGGGGAAGACCATGGGCAGCAGCATTCCTTATGTTTATGTCATTTATTGTCATCCTGGTGCCCATAAGCCTGATCGTGATGATGCTTACCTCAAAAATAAGCAAGGCGGTAAAAAATTCAGAACGGGTTACGCAGGCCATAAAGTCACAAATAAACGTTTGGGAATCTGACTTGGGCTATAATTTAAGTGGCAGCATAGACACGAATGCCATCACCCAATGGGTTTCTACAAATTTACAGTCACTTGCGGGAAGCACCTTCAATGTCGCGATTGCTATAGGTATCATGTATTTCTTGCTCTATTATATGCTAGTATATAGCAAACAGATGAAAGAAAGTATTTATGATTATATTCCTTTGGGCAGCGATAACTTAAAAGACATTGGCACAGAAAGTGTTGCAATGGTACGATCTAACGCGCTGGGAATCCCCCTTGTTGCCCTGGCACAAGGTATTGTAGCGCTCATCGGTTATTTTATATTTGGTGTACCAGATCCCTTTTTCTGGTTTGTGATTACCGCGATAGGATCTATGATTCCTTTTGTGGGTACCCTTATAGGTATTGTACCCGTGGTAATCCTTATGGTTTCTTCTGGCGATGTGGGACAGGCCATAGGCATTGCCATTTATGGTGTTGTGGTGGTAGGTTCTACAGATAATTTGATACGGCTTTATGTCCTGGAGCGCCTTGCAAACGTTCACCCCCTTGTTACCCTCATCGGTGTTGTTGTAGGCGTTCCTCTTTTTGGTTTTATAGGCCTTATTTTCGGTCCTTTACTCATAAGCCTGTTCCTGCTCATTCTAAAAATCTATAAAAGAGAATATGGGGAGTCTCCGCCAGAGAGCGAAATTGAACCTCAATAATGTTTGCATAAATCCCGGCGTACCGATTTGCTTCACTCAGTAATCATGGCTACACCGCATTGCAAAACACCGGTCATTTATGTTTACAGTAACCAAACTTTTTTTCGGTAAAAACCCGCTTTTTTAAAATATTATTGGCTAAGCTACATGGCGCTACTCGTGTTAATTTTATATTTGGTTGCCATAATCATCTAAAACATTAAATTTGCCTTCCGCGAAGCGGAAAATGGATGATTTTTGGCTAAAAGCCGACGAACGGGCAAAGCTCAACTAAAAACAAATTATGCAATTATTAGGTATTGATGTAGGTGGTTCAGGAATAAAAGGAGCTCCTGTAGATCTGGTTGAAGAAGATTTTTTAGGAGAACGTTTTAGGCTAGACACCCCTATCCCCCGCAAACCCAAGGCAATGATAGAAACTATAGGCCAAGTGGTTAAAGAGTGGGACTGGAAAGGCCCAGTCGGCGTGGGTTTTCCTACCGTAATTCATAATGGGAAGGCCATACAGCATGGTAATCTTGATGCAGAGTGGTTAGGACTACAGGTAGATGACATGATCGCACAGCACATAGGCCTTCCAGTATCTGTAATCAATGATGCAGATGCGGCTGGCCTGGCCGAAGTCACCTTTGGGGTGGGAAAAGATGTTAAGGGTTTGGTGATGACCGTGACTGTAGGTACAGGTATAGGTACTGGTCTATTTTATAATGGCCAACTCATCCCTAATTTTGAACTGGGCCAGATGCGTTATAAAAAGAAAAAAACCATTGAAGAGTATGCTTCCAGAAAGATAAGGCTCGATAACGACATGAGTTTTAAAAAATGGGGGAAACGTTTTAATAAATTCCTAAAACTGGCAACGACCGTTACCAGTCCAGATCTCATCATTATAGGAGGAGGAGCCAGTAAAAATATAGATGAATATATGAAATATCTGGATGTACAGGTTCCCATACGGGTAGCTAAAACGCAAAATCATGCCGGCATTATAGGTGCAGCACTTTGTGCACGCCATCTTGTAAAATAATTAAGAGGACTGGAAGCCGTTCAAACGTTTATCCTGTATAAAGTGAGCACGCATTTGAGCCATTCCTTCTTTAAAATCAAGATAACTTGCCGTGTTTGTTTTGTAATTTAGTCGGCTTATCTCATACATATAGCTAATGTGCCTAGCCAGTTCCCGCCAAGCGTATAAAACGGTATGCCGCGGATCATACATATGGGTAGGCTCACTTTTTGCTCCATTAACCTCTACGATCGTAAAGTTTTTGCCAGCTTCCAGATCGTTAAAATTGGTAAACATAATATCAAGTCTTCCGTAATAAAACCCGGGTATCTGAGCACATATTTTGTCTAAACTCTGAGTGAGTTTTTCCGTAATAAGATCGCTGCAATCTGTAAACATGGCCCCGCGGCAATGACTTCCGTAAGGCACTAAGGCTATTTTTTCCGATTTAGCGGGAATAGTATTCAACATTGAACTATACATTCCTTGTAGCGCCTTTAATTGCAGCTGAAATCTGGGGTTTTCACAAATAAGACTTTCTAATGTGGACGTACCATCACCGGTAACACTTAGATTTTCCTTATTTACAATGCCAGTGATCCGTCCCTCTTTCTCACCTGGGTAGCGTACATAAAAAACACCTATCTCTTTCGGGAATTCAATAAAATCCTGAATAAGATAGTCAAATGAAATATTATCGTGGTAAGTTTTTAAGGCATCAATATCTATAATTTTCTTAACCGCTGCCCCGCGCAGACCAATGTCTGGCTTGGCAATGACCGGAAAAACCAATTCATAATCTTCCATTTTTGCCTCTAAAATGGCAAAAACCGTCTCTTTTTCAATCAAAATCGTCCTAGGATAACAATTTTTGGGCAACAGCTCATAGATCGCTTTTTTTGATTCCATAACAAAGCCTCCATTTTTAATGGAAGGGTTTACCGCACTGAAAAAAAACAGGGATCGTGCGCGCAGTGCATAGTATGCCCATAACCCATATATAGGAATATAAAGAATCCAGAACGGCCAGTATTCCCAGTGAACCCACTTATGAATGAAAAGACGAAAGGGAGTTAGAGCCATTGTTTTAATTTAAGAACAATTTATTTGACTTTTGGGGTTTAGGGCGTTATAAACGAGGCTTATATGTCCATTTTTGACAACACTTTGGGTAATACTTAATGTTTTAACCTGATTATTACGATTGATAACGAGACCATTTTCCTTATCATTTGATTGCGTATCTTTATGAAAACCGAGCAAATCTTTGGCATTCAGGGTTTCCCTTTCGCTTAAAAAATCAAAAAACCATTGCTCTCTTTCTTGTCTTATATATTTAGAATACAAAGTCGTAGAAGACCAAATATAATTTTTATTGCGATCCAACACTTTGGTCTCTTTGTTCTCCCCGTCCCAACGCAAGCGAAAATATTCCTGATCCTGAATTAAAATCACGGTAAAAGGCTCAATATTATTTAAATTTATATCGCTCCAAGGGGTAATAGATGATGCAGCGCTCATAATATCAAGTAAAATCAAACCGCGACTCTTACGATAAGAAACTTTTTTCACATGTGCTTTTGCAGCACCGTTCAACAAAACGCCAAGATGTGACGCGCCATCTGTGCAAAACCAAGTGCCTCCGCCTTGGGGATCTTTCGGGAAAATCAATTTTTTCCCATTTACTACATATTCCATGGGCGGCAAGGCCGTCTCGCGCTTAGGATCTTCATCACGGCTTGACGTAATAAATGTCCTCTTTTTGCCATGCACAACGCTTACTGTGCACATCGCTGCCTAAATGCTAAAGTGGAAGGTGCAATACCAAAATGAGTTACTATATCAATGGTTTCAAATTGCTCCACACCTATTTTTATAAGTGCCTCGTGGTGTATGGTATGTTCCCAATTATAGAGCAGCTCCCTAAAAAAGTTAGATGCAATGATTATTTGTTCACCCTGTATTTCTTGAATTAAAAAAAGGTCTTTATTGGCCTGTTCCATGTGCTGCTTTATAAAGTTTAATTGTTCCTGAGCAAAGTCTCTATTTGTTGCAATACGATTGTCACGCGGGCGACTCTCATAATTCACTTTGCCGTCATCATAACTTTTAAGCAAACTGAGAAAAAGTTCAATCACATGCCTGTAATGCCCGCCTATACTCGCACCACTTAGAACAGGGAGCGCTTCTTGATACTGCGCTGGCGAAAGCTGCGTAAGCAATTCGCTCAACTGGTTCAAGTTTTCCTTTATTGATAAAAATAGCATATTTAATTTTTAAGAAGTCAATTTTTTATTCAGAAGCAGGAATGCCACGCAGCAAACTAAAGTTACAATGGCCAAGATAAGGAGTTTACCGCCATCATGATCTACCACCACACCCAGTACTGCAAGATGCGAAAAGATAGCACCTATCATAATACCCGTACCCAGCCAAGCCCCGTAAAGCGCCGTTCTTGGAATTAACAACAGTATTGCCGTAATTAGCTCTACAGCGCCCAGACCTAACCGTCCATAAGGTTCAACGCCTAATGTAGTAAAAATGTGCAAGGCCTCTGGTGCACCAGAGAATTTAAAATACAAACTTTGTAAAAACATGACAGCCGGAACGATACGAATGACCAATAGATAAATTGCTTCATGGTGATTTTCTATTTAAGACGAGCATTTAATTCAAGTACGCTTCCCAATTGCGATCAGCTTTTTTCAGCAAGCGATCTTCGTCCTTATTCCATTTTTTATACGTATTTGAAAAAAAAATAAAAAACAGTATTTTCATAATAGGTTGTTTATAACTAAAAATCACGCTATTATAGTCTGGATTAACCGCACTACATTACACTATTATTAATTTAATAGCTATTTCCTTCTAAAAACCTCCATTTTTAAGTCATTTTTAAGTCATTTTTAAAGGATTTTAAAGGGATTATTATTTGGGGTTTACCTTAGATTAGGGCATCAAAAGATACGCTTATCTATAAAAAATATCGGTTGGGATTTACATTGGTATTAACTTTTTTATATGTTCAAACGCTTAGGCTGATCAAGAAACTCGGGGAACCTTAGGAAATTATCCCCGCTGAAGGGATTAACAACCCTATGGAAGTGGCTGGCATAAAATTCTAATCTGAAAATTGCTAATAAACTAACTTTAAAAAATCGAAGAAATATTACTAAAAACCAAGAGGACTTGGGATTTTAGTCTAAATACGCGCCCCCTATTGTACTAATGATTTTATTAAAAATTTACTGCTGTATGGCGCTACGGTGACGCTCTCTGGCAAGCAGGGTGTTTTTGAGCAACATGGCAATGGTCATGGGGCCAACGCCTCCTGGTACCGGCGTGATATAGCTGGCCCGTTTGCTCACGTTCTCAAAATCTACATCTCCCGCAAGATAATAGCCGCGCTCCTCATTTTCATCAGGTACGCGGGTAATTCCTACATCTATGACAACAGCGTCATCTTTAATCATTTCAGCTTTCAGAAAATTGGGAATACCTACTGCAATGATGACAATATCTGCCTGGGAAGTGATTTGGGTGATATTTTTAGTGAATTCGTGAGTGAGCGTTACGGTAGAATTCCCGGGAAAACCACTCCTACCCATTAAAATACTCATAGGCCTGCCCACAATATGGCTACGACCTATCACCACGGTATGCTTCCCTTTTGTAGGAATATCATAACGCTCCAGCAGCTCCAAGATACCGAAGGGTGTCGCCGGTATAAACGTACTCATATCCAACGACATTTTCCCAAAATTAGTCGGATGAAAACCGTCTACATCCTTATCTGGATTTACCGCCAGCAGCACTTTTTGCGTATCAATTTGTGGAGGCAACGGCAATTGTACAATAAAGCCATCTATGTCGTCATTCTCATTAAGTTCTTTGATTTTTTTGAGCAGTTCAAGTTCGCTGGTGGTATTGGGCATACGCACCAAGGTAGATTCAAAACCCACACGCTTACAGGAACGTACCTTGCTGTTTACATAGGTCAAACTGGCACCGTCACTTCCTACGATAATCGCAGCGAGGTGAGGTACTTTTTCGCCTTTTTGCTTCATTTTTATAACCTCTCCGGTTATTTCGTCTTTAATATCGCTGCTTATTTTTTTGCCGTCCAGGATTGTCATAGTTCAATTTTCAGTCTCAGTCTCAGTCTCAGTCTCAGTCTCAGTCTCAGTAAAAGGAGTCAACTTTTTTGAGTTACTCCAAATTTATGTGGGTTGTTAATCATAAAGTTGATCAGCTTGCCGACTTCCGCTGATTATTCAAAATTTTATTTTTAGTATCTTTCGAAATATAACCGCAAGCTTTAGCAAATTCCATCTAAGTTTGAGTCTCTGCGTTTTCCGCATCCGCATCGGTTAATTTGCTTATAAAATGCTTTTCGTAGCGCCTTTTTCGATAAGCCTCACTCAAGTTAGCACAAACTGATCGTGAACTTCTTCTTATTTGATCTGTGAGCGCATACTTTTCTTCTTAGGGAAAAGTTTTAGACATATCAAAAATCTCCATTGCCACTGCAAATGCCTTTTTATATGCCAATAACTCTTCTACTCCCAAAATTCAATTTAATTTTCAACAAAAAATACTGATTACTGCGACTGAATTACTTCATGTTATTCATCATTTGCATCATCTGTCGGCCACCGCCTCCTTGCATCATTTTCATCATTTTGCCCATCTGGTTGAATTGCTTGAGCAGCTGGTTAACTTCCTGCACCGTGGTACCCGATCCTTTGCTGATACGCTTTTTACGGCTACTGTTTATAATGGAAGGCTCCATGCGCTCTGATGGGGTCATACTGTGAATGATTGCTTCTATTCCCTTAAAGGCATCGTCATCGATATCCAGACCTTTTAAGGCTTTTCCGGCCCCGGGTATCATCCCGATCAGGTCTTTCATGTTCCCCATCTTTTTAATCTGCTGAATCTGCTTCAGGAAATCATCAAAACCAAACTGATTTTTGGCAATTTTCTTCTGTAATTTCCGGGCTTCATCTTCGTCAAACTGCTCTTGGGCACGTTCTACAAGCGACACCACGTCACCCATCCCCAGAATACGGTCGGCCATACGCGATGGATAGAAAACATCAATCGCTTCCATTTTTTCACCCGTACCTATAAATTTAATGGGCTTATTGACCACAGATTTTATGGAAAGTGCGGCGCCACCACGGGTATCCCCGTCCAACTTGGTAAGCACTACTCCGTCAAAATTGAGTCTATCGTTAAAGGCTTTGGCAGTATTCACGGCATCTTGCCCAGTCATGGAATCTACCACAAACAAGGTTTCCTGTGGCTCTATAGCCTTGTGGATGTCGGCAATTTCGGTCATCATGGCCTCATCTACGGCTAGACGACCTGCGGTATCAATAATGACCACATTATGGCCATTCTTCTTGGCATGAGCAATCGCTGCTTGTGAAATCTTAACCGGATTTTTTTCTTCCCGATCAGAAAAAACCTCCACATTAACCTGCTCTCCCACCACGTGCAGCTGGTCAATCGCTGCAGGACGGTACACGTCACATGCTACAAGCAATGGATTTTTAGCCTTTTTAGTCTTAAGGAAATTAGCCAGTTTACCGGAAAAAGTGGTCTTACCAGAACCCTGCAGACCAGACATTAAGATTACACTGGGAGCACCAGAAAGGTTGATCCCCTCTGCATCACCGCCCATAAGTGTGGTCAGCTCATCTTTAACCAGCTTGACCATAAGTTGGCCGGGTTTCAGTGAAGAAAGCACATCCTGACCCATGGCGCGTTCTTTTACCGTGGTGGTAAAATCTTTGGCGATCTTATAGTTCACATCGGCATCTACCAGTGCGCGGCGCACTTCCTTAAGGGTTTCGGCAATATTTACTTCGGTAATCTGCCCGTGCCCTTTGAGCACGTGCATCGCCTTATCCAGCTTATCACTTAAATTGTCAAACATAGGTTTTCATTCTAATTTCAAAAGGCAAAAATAAGGATTTGAGCGGGAAGAATAAAGTTTATTTGGCACGTTGCTGAACAGATAAATGTTGACGTGTTACGGGTTTAATTGCTCACTGTTAATTGCTAATTGTTCCCTTTTCAATTTCTATCTGTATCAAGGATTGCATATTCAAAATTATCAGACCAGCCTCCCTTCAAAGGTAATACCTGTCTTTTCTGACCTTCTCTTGTCATCCCCACTTTTTCCAAAACCTTGATACTCCCCAGATTATTTACGGCACAACCGGCTCCTATACGATGAAGGTGAAGCTCATTAAAACCAAAATCCAATATTTTATTTACCGCCTCAGTTGCATACCCTTTTCCCCAAAAATCGGAATGGAATTTATACCAGATTTCAGCATTTTTAAATTTCGGTTTGCCCAGATTTATCGCAATAAGCCCAATAAATTGACGCGACGAATTGAGCTCCACTTTGAACGTAAAATGCGTTTGCTTGTTATCGCTATTTCCTGCTACCCAACTTTCAACGATTGTTTTTGTTTCATCTATATTTTTAGGAATGCCGAGCGTATTGTATTGATCTGTTTCCGGCAATGAATGCAATTCGTGAATGTTCTTTAAATCAGACTCAGCGATACGCTGTAAGGTCAATCTGGAAGTACTTAAAATAGGTGTTACCATTAAAAATATACTTTTAACCTATCATCGAACTAACAGCCTATTTTCTTGACATTCAGCGAGTAAGCTTTCTGTAGTTTTCTTCAGTTTTTCCAAAGATTTCAACTTGACCTTCAGATATTGCTCTGTATTTTGGACAAGTTTTGC
>DRGP01000048.1 GCA_011050015.1 Leeuwenhoekiella sp.
AGACCACAGTTTGTATAGATACCATTCTTAATCAGAAAGAATTCTATGATGCCGGCGAGCCTGTATATTGTATTTATGTAGCTATAGGCCAAAAAGCCTCCACCGTTGCTGGTATCGCTAATACCCTGGCGGAAAAAGGGGCTCTTGCCTATACCACCATCGTAGCTGCAAATGCATCAGACCCTGCGCCTATGCAGGTTTATGCGCCATTTGCTGGTGCCGCCATAGGTGAATATTTTAGGGACACCGGTCGTCCTGCACTTATTGTTTATGATGACCTTTCTAAACAAGCGGTCGCTTATCGTGAACTTTCTCTTCTATTGCGACGCCCACCAGGGCGTGAAGCTTATCCTGGAGACGTTTTTTTCCTGCACTCCCGTTTGCTGGAGCGCGCGGCAAAAGTCATCAACAACGATGAGATCGCCAAAAAAATGAACGACCTTCCAGACAGCTTAAAACCACTTATTAAAGGCGGGGGCTCCTTAACGGCCTTACCCATTATTGAAACACAAGCAGGAGACGTATCAGCATATATACCTACAAATGTGATTTCCATTACCGATGGTCAAATCTTCCTAGAGTCAGATTTATTCAACTCTGGAGTACGACCAGCGATTAATGTAGGTATCTCGGTATCCCGTGTAGGAGGTAATGCGCAGATTAAATCAATGAAAAAAGTGGCCGGTACCCTAAAATTGGATCAAGCCGCTTACCGTGAACTTGAAGCCTTCTCAAAATTTGGTTCAGATTTAGATGCTGCTACCATGAATGTAATTGCCAAAGGGCAACGCAACGTGGAGATCCTTAAGCAAGCACAAAACGATCCCTATACAGTAGAAGACCAAATCGCGATTATTTATGCAGGTTCAAAAAACCTGTTGCGTAATGTTCCGGTAAACAAAGTAAAAGAATTTGAAAAGGATTATCTGGAGTTCCTTAATGCGCAGCATAGAGACATTCTAGACACCCTAAAAGCCGGTAAGTTAACTGATGAAGTCACAGATACGTTAACAACGGTTGCTAAGGATATGGCGGCGAAATATTAATTCAAATTTAGAATGCAGAGTTAGGAGTTATGAGTGCAATTTCCGATAGCCCTATTCGTTCAAAGAGTTTTCAATTTGCTTGCAACATAGTAACATATACGAAAACTTTAAAAGACAAAAAGGAATATGAAATTGCTTCACAACTTTTAAAAAGTGGAACAAGCGTTGGTGCCAATGTCAGAGAAGCGCAAAGAGGTGTAAGTAGAAAAGATTTTAAAAACAAACTTGGAATAGCGCTTAAAGAAGCCGATGAAACTCTTTATTGGTTGGAGCTAATCGATGCGACTATTGAAAAAACACCGGAAAGTTTGAGCGCAAATTGTGAAGAACTCATCAGAATATTGGTGTCGATTTTAAAGAATACCAAATAAAACTTTTTTAACTCATAACTCTCAACTCATAACACACAACTCGGATAAATGGCCAATTTAAAAGAAATAAGAAGCAGAATTTCATCGGTATCGTCAACGATGCAGATTACAAGTGCCATGAAAATGGTTTCTGCTGCTAAATTGAAAAAAGCTCAGGATGCCATTACCGCCATGCGTCCTTATTCTGATAAATTGACGGAACTTTTGCAAAACCTCAGCGCAAGCATGGAGGGGGACAGTGGTAGTAAATTTGCCGAAGAACGACCGGTCAATAAAGTGCTGGTTGTTGCCATTTCATCTAACCGTGGTCTGGCCGGGGCATTTAATACAAACGTCATTAAAGAGTCTAAGAATATTGCACAAAACGCCTATCCCAATAAGGAAGTGCACTTTCTTACCCTAGGGAAAAAAGCGAACGATATCCTTAAAAAAAGTTATTCCATTGTTGAAAATAATAACGTTATCTACGATGACCTTTCTTATGAAAATGTAGAAGCAATCGCGGTGCAAGTTATGGAGCTTTTTACAAAGGGGGATTACGACCGGGTAGAACTCGTGTATAACTCCTTCAAGAATGCAGCCACACAAGTCGTTATACGCGAGCAGTTCTTACCAATTGTCCCTTTGAAAGAACAACAAACCGAAAAAAGGGAAACTGCCCAGGTAGATTATATTTTTGAACCTTCTAAAGAGGAAATCATAAAACAATTAATCCCAAAGGCATTAAAAACGCAGTTCTTTAAAGGTATCCGTGATTCGGTGGCCAGTGAGCACGGTGCGCGCATGACCGCTATGCACAAGGCGACAGACAACGCAACCGAGTTAAGGGATGACCTCAAACTGAAGTACAACAAAGCGCGGCAAGCATCAATCACTAATGAGATACTGGAGATTGTAGGCGGTGCCGAAGCGCTAAATAATTAAAATCCCTCAATCCCGTAGGGACTTTGCATTAGAGAATGAAATGTAATCCAGATGGGCATAGATCAAAATTAAATCCCTCCAGAGGTTTTATTCCCCCGACCTTCTAGGTCGAAATTCTAAAAATATTTCCGAATCATACCTTGTGGGCCTGCCCCGAGGTAATTAATTTCATTTTTTTTTAAATCCCGCAATCGCGGGATTTTTTATTGGGTCAATTATTTATGTAACATTTTGATAAATTGGTATCTAAAAGGAAAATAACCTTAAAATAATATACCATGAACCACATCAAAATTTTAGTGACCGCTTTTCTTTTAGCCTCTGTTTCCCTTTTAAATGCACAGCAAGAACCTTTTAGTGTAGAGGTCGTAGGCAAAGGAGACCCCATACTGCTTTTCCCCGGGTTCACGTGTACAGGAGAAGTTTGGGCAGAGACTGTTGACCAACTTAAAAAAACCCATGAATGCCATATTTTTACCTTCGCGGGCTTCGGGAATACCCCTGCTGTTGAAAAACCTTGGCTTCCAAAGATCAAAAAAGGAGTTGAACAATATATTAAAGTCAACAAGCTTTTAAAACCAGCATTATTGGGACATAGCGTGGGCGGGGCTTTGGCACTTTGGTTAGCCGCTGATCATCCGGATGATTATAGTCAATTAGTCCTCGTTGATGCCATTCCATCAACAGGAGCGCTGATGATGCCAAATGTAAAAAATGAAGATATAAGCTATGACAATCCTTATAATACTCAAATGCTCAACATGAGTGACGAAGAATTTAAAGGAATGGCCGTCCAGATGGCAGCTGGAATGACCTTAAATCAAGACAAAAGAGGTCAACTGGAAAAATGGATAATCATGGCAGATCGAAAAACCTACGTCTATGGTTTTACAGATCTATTAAAGCTTGATCTCAGGGATCAATTGGATAAGATCAAAGCACCTGTAACCATTCTTGCAGCCACAGAACCTTATGGCAAAGAAACCGTTGCAAAAAATTACAAAGCGCAGTATACCAAACTAGCGGATTACAAAATTTTCTTTGCAGACCATGCAGCGCACTTTATTATGTACGACAGGCCCGCATGGTTTTCAGAAAAGATCAAACAAGCTTTTGCGAAATAGATGGAAAATCTCAAAACCAGATTTGTTGCAATCCATGAGGCCCACTTTCAAAAAGTGTTCCGGCTATGTATGGGCTATGCTTCTGGAGATCAAAATGAAGCACAAGATCTTACACAGGAGGTTTTTATCAAAATCTGGCAAAATCTGAAAGATTTTCGTCAAGAGGCAAACATAAGTACATGGATTTACAGGATTACCGTCAATACCTGTTTACTCAAGATCAGAAAAGAAAAAAAGTTTAAAAGGCAACCGTTAAACTTTGATATTCCGGTTTTTGAAAATAACACCACACCTGACCGAAAATTACTTTTGGATAAGATGTACCGTTGTATTGCACTACTTAATCAAAAAGATAAAGCCATAATAATTATGACTTTGGAAGGACTAGAGCAAAAAGAGATCGCTGCCGTAATGGGCGTCTCACATGAAGCTTTACGTGTAAAAGTGCACCGCATTAAAAAGAAACTTATAAAATGTACCAGTCATGAATGAATTTGAGAAACTACAGCACACTTGGGAAAGTCAGCCTAATGAGAAAACTGCTCAAATAAGTGCGCAATCCCTGATCAAAAAAACAGGGGACATTCAAAAGGGGTATAGACTTACTTACTTAATATTGATAATAACAGTACTGGTTGTGATTCTATTTTATTTTTACATAAGTGGATATCAAAACACAACGGTCAGCATTGCTTTTGCCCTAATGGGTACCGCCCTTTTTACAAGAATAGGTCTAGAATTCTGGTGCAGGCATAAACTCATTACAATAAACCCCGGGCAGAACGTTGAGCAGTACAAAAATGCGGTCATTGCTTATTATAAAAAGAGAAATTATGTACATTATTTGGTGACACCGTTAACTTTAGCGCTCTATATTTCAGGATTTACAATGCTTTTACCCTTCTTTAAAGTATCCCTTTCATATGGTTTTTATATGTACATCTTTATTTCTTTTATAATGTTGTGTATAGTAGGTGGGGTTTTTTTCATAATTCAAATCAGAAAGGAGCAAAAAATGCTTACAGAACTTATCGATTTTAAATAAGCTAATGTACATATCCCAAAGGTTCATCCTGAGAAATTAGCTGCCTAAATATTTTTGGATACATTTTTGAAGTACCTTAATAAACACAAATCATGAAAAATCTCTTAGGCTTCATCGTTGCCATCGCCGGACTCAATATCGTCGCCAGCTGCGCTCAAAACCGCCAACTTGTGGATCAACTACCCTTTAAAATAACGCAACAGTATTACACATCATGGGTCGCCCAGCAGCCCAAAAATAGTTCGGGTATGGATGTTTATATCACTATCACCGATAAACCGGACGATATCAGCTTAAAATCGATCTTTTTTAAGGAACAATCAGCTGTTTTAACTCAAAAAAAGGGAGGTATCTACAGCGCTCATTTTATTTCGACCCAAGAAAAAGCAGACTATACTATTTCTACCGATAGAAGTAAAGAAGTAAACAATCCCAAGCCACAACTTCCGGAAGAGCCTCCCGTAAAGATACGTGCAAGTGAAGCTTTACTCATTTATTCACAAAATGGTAAAACGCATTATTTCAAGCTAAAAAATATGAAGGACAAAGGCACAAAATATCCCGCCGAAGCACCATTTAATAAAAACGACTAGCTTTTGCTCACTCACTCAAATTCCAACTGTGGATTTTATGCACCGGCCATTTGGCAGAATTTAAAAAACTGTTCTAAATCATACCCTGTGAGCTTGCCCCGCGGTGGTTGATTAGTTACTTTTAGCGCTTAAAACTCCATTTTTGAGCGTACTCAAGCGATTTGTTCAGGATACCGCCGTTTATGGCCTCGCGACCGTGCTTCCCCGGGTCATGAGCATTATCTTAATTGGCCTGCATACCGATGTGCTGGGCAATAGAAGCTATGCCGACAATACTTCGTTTTACGTAGGGGCCGCATTTCTCAACGTACTACTCAGTTTTGGAATGGAAACGGCATTTTTTCGATTTTTTTCACAGAGTAAAAATAAGCAGCATGTCTATACTACGGTGCTCATCGCGATCACAACAGTTTCTACTGCCGCCTTTGTTATACTCTGGCTTTTAAAAACGCCCATAACAACTGCACTGCTTTTACCCCCCCAATATTACACCTTTTTACTGGGTACGGCCATTCTGGATGCATTGGTGGTGGCGCCTTTTGCCTACTTACGCGCCCAGGGAAAAGCCTTACGGTTTACCGGGATTAAAATGGTGAACCTTATCGTTTATGTCTTACTCAATTTTTTCTTTTTATGGGCGATTCCCACCTATAATTTACAGTTTTCATGGTTTGACCCCCAAGACCTGGTGCGGTATATTTTTATTGCCAATCTCGCCGCCAGCGCAGTAACCGTCTTGATCATAATTCCCGATTTTATAAAGACCAAACTCATTTTTGATCCAAAAATATTCAACCAGTTGTGGCGGTATGGATGGCCCGTACTGGTAGCCGGTCTCGCATTTGTGGTCAATGAAAACCTGGATAAACTCTTGCTGGGCGACCTGCTTAATAAAGATATTATGGGCGCGTATGCCGGTTGCTACAAATTGGCCGTTTTCATGACCATTTTCATTCAGGCTTTTCGGCTGGGCGCCGAACCGTTTTTCTTTAATCATGCCTCGGCAAAAAATGCTCCAGAAACCTATGCGACCATCCTTAAATATTTTGTAGTGGTGGGTGCAATGGGCTTGCTTATAATTATTGGTTTTATTGATCTTTTTAAAGTGTTTCTCATACGTGATGACTCCTATTATATTGCCATAGGTATTGTCCCCATCGTGCTTCTTGCCAATTTGTTCCTGGGTATTTACCACAATCTTTCCATCTGGTATAAACTCACTGATAAAACCCGTTATGGCATGTACTTTTCTATTGTGGGTGCTGGGCTTACCGTTTTGATAAATATTGTTTTTATACCTGTAATTGGCTTTATGGCTGCTGCTTACGCTACCCTCATCGCTTATGGAAGCATGATGCTTATTTCTTATTTTATAGGTCAAAAACACTATAAAATCCCCTATAATTTGACTCGTATAGGAGGTTATTTGACTTTGGCCATTGTTTTTTCAGCAGTAAGCTTTTACGTTTTTAGGGAAAATTATCTTGTAAGTCTTATCTTGCTCGCAGCTTTTGGCGCTTTGGTTTTAAAGGTTGAAATTAAAGAGCTTAAACGCATTTTATTAAAAAAATAAGCATTCTTGTTCATGAAGGTAAAAATAGTAAACAAATCGGGGCATGAATTGCCCGGATACAGCACCTCGGCCTCTGCAGGTATGGATTTACGGGCAAATAATACCGAACCTATTGAACTGAAACCACTAGGTCGTGCCATTGTACCCACAGGGCTTTTTATAGCGCTTCCTGTAGGCCATGAGGCGCAGGTAAGACCGCGAAGTGGCCTAGCAGCTAAAAAAGGAATTACCGTACTCAATGCGCCAGGAACCATAGATGCAGACTATCGTGGTGAGATAGGC
Organism: Leeuwenhoekiella sp.; assembly: GCA_011050015.1. Classification (GTDB taxonomy): domain Bacteria; phylum Bacteroidota; class Bacteroidia; order Flavobacteriales; family Flavobacteriaceae; genus Leeuwenhoekiella. The sequence goes on from DRGP01000048.1 coordinate 6,959, forward strand.
GTTATTTTGGTAAATCTTTCAGACAGTCCATTTACCGTTCAACCCGGTGAACGCATTGCCCAGCTGGTCATTGCTCAACATGAACAGGCGCAGTGGGAGATCGTTGACGTCCTCGAAGAGACACAGCGCGGTGCAGGAGGATTTGGCAGCACTGGGTCTAAGTAAGCAGTCGCTTCCTTGGTATCTGCAAGACGCTGCGCTGAGCCTATCGAAGTGTGTTGCTGACGGCAGGAAGCCTCCTTGTAGGTCTGATCAATAAAGATTCAGAATAAAGAAAAATTTAAGCTTAACAATATAATTTCCGCAGTACCGGAAATAAAAAACATCAAGTATAATTGTCTCAAATCCCTTAAAATGAAAATTATCGTCCCCATGGCCGGTCGCGGCTCACGCTTACGGCCACATACCCTTACCGTTCCCAAACCCCTTATTCCCATTGCTGGCAAACCCATTGTACACCGTCTGGTGCAGGATATTGCCGGTGTACTTGAAGAGCCAGTAGATGAAATAGCTTTTGTTATCGGTGAAGATTTTGGCGAGAAAGTAGAGGCCAGCCTCAAGGATATCGCCAAAGAACTGGGCGCAAAAGGCAGTATTTATTATCAGGACAAACCCTTAGGCACGGGCCATGCAATCATGTGTGCTCAAGAATCTCTTAATGGCCCCTGCGTAATCGCCTATGCCGATACACTTTTTAGGGCAGATTTTACGTTAGACAAAGATGCTGATAGCGTAATCTGGGTAAAGCAGGTGGAAAATCCACAAGCTTATGGCGTGGTATCACTCAATGACCAAAATGAAATCACCGGTCTGGTAGAAAAACCAGAAGAATTTGTTTCTGACCTTGCGGTTATAGGTATTTATTATTTTAAAGATGCCGGGATCCTCAAAAAAGAACTTCAGGAAGTACTTGACAAAAATCTGATGCATGGTGGTGAATATCAAATCAATGACGGCATCAAACAAATGCAGGCCAAAGGATACACCTTTAAGCCCGGGCAGATTGAAGAGTGGATGGATTGTGGCAACAAAGCCGTTACGGTAGAAACAAATGGCCGCATGCTCAATTTTTTACATCAGGAAGGTGAAAAAATGGTATCTTCAAGTGCAAAATTAGAAAACAGTGAGATTATTCCGCCATGTTATATTGGCGATGACGTAGTACTCAAAAATGCCAAGATAGGCCCTAATGTTTCAATAGGCCTGGGCACGGTGGTAGAAGACAGTACCATTTCAGAAAGTCTCATTCAAAATTTTAGTTTGGTCAAAAACGCCAACTTAACCAACGCAATGATAGGTAATTATGCCAAGTTTGACGGAAAATTTACCGAAATTAGCATTGGTGATTATTCGGTGCTGGAATAAGGGCTTTTTGGCTCAAAAATGTATTTGCTACGGCAAAATGGCAAGACCGTAAAATACAGCGACACTTAAATTTATATAGTCATGACGACGGAAACCGGTTTTTTTGATTAATAATTTTCGCTTTGCGGAAAACAAGATTATGCGTAACATACTCCTCATATTTAGCTTCCTATGGTTTGCCCTTCCGGCGCAGGCACAGGAAGATATTGCCCTCAATGACGTAAATGTAGATGACTTGGGCAATGTGACCGATAAATTTCAAGAATCATTTTTTGAAGCGCTCAAGCAAAAAGCCATTGAAAACTACGACCGTGCCATTACCGCACTGGATCAATGCATAGCACTGCAACCAGAGGAAGCCATCCTCTATTTTGAGAAGGGTAAAAACATGGCACTTTCGGGCGATACCGAAGGTGCTGAGAGCAATTATCTCAAGGCGCTAAAGCTCAGACCCAAGCAGCGCGATATCATGGAGAGCCTCTACGAGGTGTATTATGCCAAGCAGGAATTTGACAAGGCCATAGACTTGGTTAAACAGCTTATTGATTTTGATGTGCAGTACAAAGAAGATCTCGCGCGCATTTATATTCGTACCAAAGAATTTGATAAAGCGCTCGCGCTGCTCGATCAACTGGACGAAGAACTGGGCAAAGATACCTACCGCGACCAGATGCGAAGGCAAGCCTATGCGCTGAGCGGCGGTGATCTTAAAGAACAGGCCATCGAAGAACGTATAAAGGCAAATCCCGAGGCCGAACAAAATTACCTGAATCTCATTTATGTGTTCAGCGAGCAGGGGGATACGCAAAAAGCGTATGAAACGGCTCAAAAACTGCTTAAAATCAACCCAAAATCAGACGCTGCCCATCTGGCACTTTATAAATTCAATCTCGACAAAGGCAATATTGAAGAAGCTGTGCGTTCTATGGATAAGGTGCTTAAAAGTACCTCCATCGAGGTTAAGGCCAAGCACAGCGTACTCAACGATTTTTTACTTTTTGTGGAAGAACACCCGGAATTTGAAAATGAACTGGAAGAGGCAATTGCCCTTTTCAGCGAAAAAGAAAAAATAGATGTTAATCAGGAACTGGCCAGTTATTACCTGAAGAACGACGATAAAGAAAAAGCGCTCAGTTATTACGTAAATGCGTATCAAAACGAGCCCGAGGATTTTAATGTGATCAAGAACCTGATGATCCTACAGCTGGAGGCGCAAAAGTTTCAGGAGACCGTAAAACTGGCACAGGAAGGCCAGGATCTTTATCCCAGCCAGCCCATTTTTTACCTGATTTCTGGTGTTGCGAATAATAGCTTGGAGAACTTTACCGCCGCCATTAATGATCTTGAAATGGGTATAGATTATGTAATTGAAGATCCAACCATGAAAAGTGATTTTTACACCCAGCTGGGCGTTGCCTATGAAAAATCTGGCGATCCCACCAAGGCGGCAGAATATAAAAAACGCGCCACCGAATTGATGCAATGAATTTTATGAAATATACTTTTTACCTTCTTTTTTGCCTCACCTTTTTGGTCAGTGGTTGTAAAAGCACAAGAACAGCAACCACACCAGAAGATCTTGCTTCGGCAAAAATCATAGATTCACATTACGGCACCCACTTTGATTTTAAGACCCTTGCAGCTCGGCTTAAGGTGCGTTATAAGGATGAGCATACCTCGCAAGGCGTAAGCGTGAGCCTACGCATGGAAAAAGACAAAACAATCTGGATGAGTGCTTCTATACTGGGTATCTCCCTCGCTAAGGCTAAAATTACACCAGATCATGTGCAGTATTACGAGAAAATAGACGGCACCTATTTTGATGGTGATTTTAAACTGCTTAGCGAACTGCTGGGCACAGAACTCGATTTTAAGCAGGTACAAGCGCTACTTCTGGGTCAGCCCCTTTTTGACCTGAGCAAGGGAGGCTACAGCGCCATCGCCGGGCAGCAAAATTACCTTATCGTACCAAAAAAACAACGCGACTTGTTCAGCTTGTTTTTTTACCTCGATCCCCAACGTTTTACCATGCAGCAACAGCGCCTGGAGCAGAAAGATATGAATAGGGAACTTACCGTTTCCTACAGTGACTATAAGGTTCAGGAAATAGGTATTTTGCCAGAAAAAGTCTTGGTACGTGCCAAAGAAGGCGATAAAATGACCGAAATAGATATTCAGTACCGCAATGTGGAGGTCAATGAAGAAATAGGTTTCCCCTTTGAAATACCCAGCGGTTATAAAGAAATTGAGCTTTGAACCGATTTTTTCGTATGTCAAAATCCATTTTTTTCCTGATTTTCCTTCTTTTTGGAACGCAATTCCTTTTGGCGCAGACCGAAAAACAAAAGGAACTGGAACGCGAGCGTCAAGAACTGCTCAACCAAATCTCGCAGATCAATAAATTAAGGCAGACCAATAAACGTAAAGAGATCAATGTGCTCAATCAGGTAGAAGACTTGGCCCAAAAAATCAAGGTGCGTGAAGATCTCATACGCGTGACTAACAGGCAGGCCAACCTCCTGACCAGCGAGATCAATAAGAATTTAAATAAAATTTCCGCACTCCGGGACGAACTGGAAAAACTTAAAAAAGAATATGCGCAGCTCATACGTGAATCCTACAAAAGCAAAAGCAGCCAAAGCCGCATTATGTTCCTACTTTCTTCAAAAAGTTTTACACAAGCCTATAAGCGTGTGCAATACCTCAAGCAGTATAATAATTACCGCCGAAAACAAGGGGAGCAGATACAGGAACGTGCCGCGCTGTTGCAGGAAACCAATCGTAAATTAACGGTTCAAAAAGCCGAAAAAGAACAACTTATTGCCGAAAATAAAAAAGAACAGGCCCAGCTGGAAGAAGAGAAACAACAACAAGATGGCCTTATGGCAACCATCAAGAAAAAAGAGAGTACCTACACCAGCCAGATAAGGAGCAAACAGCGCGCGGCAGACCGTATTGATAAAGAAATAGATCGTATTATTCGTGAGGCCATTGCCGCATCTAATAAAAAAGCGGGCAACACAAAAACGAGTGCGGAAAGCAGCACTACTTTTGCCCTCACCCCAGAAGCCCGTGCCCTGGCCAATGATTTTGTTTCTAACAAAGGAAAACTACCATGGCCGGTTGAATCGGGCAGGGTCTACAAAAAATTTGGTACTTCCCGACACCCTACCCTACCCAATATCACCACCTACAACAGCGGTGTGGAAATAGAAACCGAACCCGGTAGCCTGGCACGTGCCTCTTTTAAAGGCACCGTTTTTAAAATACAAAGCCTGCCCGGGGCCAATTTTGCCGTCTATGTGCGCCACGGAAATTATATCACCGTTTATCAAAACCTGGTCAACCTTCAGGTGCGTGTAGATCAGGAAATTGCAATAAAACAGGCGATTGGGGAAGTGGCCAAAGATAATTTTACGGGCAAGACCATCCTTAAATTTGTGGTTTATAAAGACAGTGAACGTCAAAATCCCGCAGATTGGATCAATAGTATGTAAAACTTCTTAAATCATCGACAAAAAACATAAAGAGTATTACAAAATGGTTTAAATATTAATATTTTAACATAATAATAAACAACCTTTTCCTCTTTTGTGCATCTTTGTAAAAAGAATGTCTGTGAAAACAAATGATTTACCTTATTGTTTTTTGATTTTTTTCATGTTGTTCTTTCAGTCCTGCGACGACCCGCTCGAGAACAATAGACGGATCATCGTTACCGGTCAGTTTTTTGACGAAGATCAAAATCCAATTGCAGAAATCCCGATCCGCACAGAGGCGCAGGAGATTTACCTGGGTGAGGGTACCAGTGATGCAACTGGTTCTTTTGAATATGCTTCGTTGGAAACATATCGCAATTTTGACATCGTGGTAAACCCGCCGGAAACTCAAAATTCAATTTATTCTTCAGTAATCTATTCCAGCCAGTATAATAACTCCATGCGCGAGAATATAGATCGCTATGATCTGGGCATTGTGACCCTGCGCCGGACGGCAAAGCTGGATTTCAGCATTATAAAAACCACTTCGGCAAGCGACACCCTGCGCTGGACAATCAGTTTTCCACAAGCCAGCTGTTCCTATTCCTTTACCCAAAAGGTTTCAAATGCGGAAATCTTTACCTGCTATGAAGAGGATTTTTTGGGAGGATCGCAAACTCCTGCCCGGCCCGATCTCGACACAGAAATCACAAGTCTACTGGGTCAGGAGGCCGTTTTTACCTATTCCATAAACAGTAGCGCTGAAGAACGATTAATAATCCCTTTAAACTCCCCAAACAATACTTTTGATTTTGAATATTAGACACAGTATTTTCCTAAACTTCTTTTTGTGCGCATTTACCTGTTTTGGCCAAGAAATGGATGAGGCCGAAAAACAACGGGATTCTTTAAAAAGCGTGGTATTCTTTTCCTTTGAAGCGGTACAGCCCATACCCCTGGGCGATAGTTTTATAAAGGAAGGGCTCGATCTGAAACTAGGCGGCGAGCTAAGCTATAACGTCTATCTTTTTGACAAAGTCCTTGTAGGGGCGGGGTACAATTGGTTTAAAGGAAGGGTCATAAACAAGCAGGTTACCGGCAATTATGACCGAACGAACGTATCTGTTATTTTCGGTACTACTGGCTATCGTTTTTTTCCGCTTAAAAATGTTGAGCTCCTTTTTACTTTCGGTCTGGGCTACGTACGCTATATGAACAGGATAGACGATCTAGATGCCTATGATGACGGTACATCTTACTGGCTAAGCCCAAAAGTGAGCTATCAATTCATTAAAAATTTTTCGGTTTACACTTTGATAGATTTTAGGAGGGACAAACTGGATATACAAGTGCCCAATGCTCTAGATGATTTTTATAACAAAATCTATTACGCCAATGTAAGTTTGGGGATCAACTACCTAATCTACTGAAAACTGAAAATAGCTACCACAATGTGAGGTTCTTAGCCTATTTTAGTGCTCAATTCTCTGTTTTTTTTCGCTTCGCAAGCAGCTTGAAAAGCATTTCCGGCTCATTTGTGGTAATATACTCTACATGCTGATCCAGTAGATTTTTCATCACCTCTGGGCTATTAACCGTCCAGGCATTGATGCTAAGTCCTATATGGTGTGCTTTTTTAATCCATTGTGGATTTTTTTCATACACGCTAAAGTGATAATCCAGACCCGTGTAACCGGCCTCTTTAGCTTCTTCTGGCGTTTTATCGCCGTTAAGATAGGCCACTTGAGCGTTGGGATCAAGTTCATGAACATATTTCCCGGCATCAAAATCAAAACAGATATATTCCACCCATTGCTGAGCACCTAGTTTATGTACCAGGTCAACAGACATTTTGGTGAGTTTCAGGGTTTGATCTTTGCCCGCTTTTGCTGTTTTGATCTCAAAGATGAGTTTTGTTTTATCTTGTTTCATCCCTTCTTTTAAATACGCTTCGGCGGTAGGGATTTTTTCTCCGTTAGGATGCTCTTTTTTAAGTAATTCCTTGTAAGTGGAAGTTTCTATTTCCAGTCCATAAAATTCAGGGTCGTGGTTTACCACCAGGATATTGTCTTTGGTAAGGTGCACATCAAACTCAGAGCCGTGGCAGCCCAATGTTATGGCAGCATCAAGAGATGCTATAGAATTTTGCGGATTGCCGGCTTCTTTCCAGGCCCCGCGATGCGCGATAACCACATTTTTGTTGAATTGTCCCATGACTTGAGTTGAAGTTGCCACACAAATAATGATGGCCAAAAAGATATGATTTTTCATCAATAGTGTTTTTATAATGCTTGTATTCTTTAACACCTAAAGTTAAGTTTTGTCAGCCTGTGCGCGCAGTGAAAGAATAGACAAGTAGGCATCTCGACTGCGCTCGATGGACATAAAACGTATAAAATTATATTTAGGTGTCTTTACTGATAATTTTAAAGCTTAAAAATAGGTCTTGAGCACCGGTAATAAGAGTTTTTAAAATTAATTCTTTGTTACTATTTCCATGGCCACTCCACCTCCTGCTCCCAATTTTATTGTTCTATGATCACTATTTTAAGGACAAGCATAATTTTCCCATCGCGCAATTGAACGGCTTCCTCTTTAGCCAAAAAAACTCAGTTCAATGTAAGGTTCTAAAGTATTGTAAATTCAAGTGATTTTTAAAAAATCGTAACGAGAATGGAAATTTTCAATCAATGAAACATTCCTTTTGTCTCAAAATCAAGTTAATACCAATCCACCCATCAAATTCCGCATTATTTGATCCTATCTTTATACTTTAGCCCCCAATAAAGTCGGAGTGATATTTTAGATTTCAATCAATACCTTTGAAATATGAAATACAAGAGATGGAGTTTATCGCAGAAGTTGGAGATACTAGCATCTTCACAAGAGATTGGAGTTGTTGAGACCTGTA
>DRGP01000049.1 GCA_011050015.1 Leeuwenhoekiella sp.
AAATCTTGATATTCTACGGTCACTCCCCAAATTAAGTTTGGCGCTTAAATGCTCTTGAAAGAAATATTCGGCAAATACATTCCCAAATGTTCTGTTGGTTTCATTTGAATTATAAATAGTTTCGGCTTGGGCAATTGGATTATCTAAATCCTGATTGGGACTTTCCGCATAGGTCCCATCATCATTATAAACCGGTAAGAGTGGAGATAACTGCAAAGACGTGGCAATAACCCCTGCATCTGCATTTATACCATACACACTGCGCGGTACAGATTCATCATTTACCAAACTGGTACTCAAATTCAATCCAAAATTGAAATTATCGGTAGAATGATTCAGGTTCACCCGGGCAGTACTCCTTTTTAGTGCGCTATTTATAATTCAAATGAAACCAACAGAACATTTGGGAATGTATTTGCCGAATATTTCTTTCAAGAGCATTTAAGCGCCAAACTTAATTTGGGGAGTGACCGTAGAATATCAAGATTTGATAATTATATTTCTAAAGTGACCAAAAGGGGACAACGCAATAACGGTTCCGCGAGTGTGAGTTCTACCGAAAACTCTTCTAGTTTAGCTGAATTGACCCTGCATTACGACAATACTTTTAATGAAAAGCACAAATTGGAGGTTCTTGCAGGATATACGTACCAGGAATTTATCGATAAAGGGTTTAATGCATTGAGCCAGAATTTCCCTACTGATGCCTTTCTCAGTAACAACCTTGCGGCAGGTGATCAGACCACGTATGACCTAGGCTCTTTTAAAACCAGAAACCAACTGCTTTCCTATTTGGGGAGGATTAATTATACGTATGACAGCAAATATTTACTAACCGCTTCATTTAGGGTGGATGGTTCCTCTCGTTTTGGGGCAGATGAAAAGTATGGTTATTTCCCTTCTTTGGCCTTAAGCTGGAGGTTGAGTAATGAAAAATTCATTTCGGACCTTGATATCTTTTCAGACCTAAAAATTAGGGGGAGTTATGGCCTTACCGGTAACCAGTCTATAGGTAATTATAATTCTTTGGTATTGTTGGGGACTACTGGCAATGCTACCTTCAATGGGTCAGAATTTGTGGGCATCGCACCTATTCAATTGGCCAATCCAGATTTAAAATGGGAATCTACAGAGCAACTGGATATAGGGCTGGATTTCGGATTCTTAAATAATAGGATAACCGGTTCTATGGATTATTACAAGAAAAAGACCTCAGACCTCTTGTTATTTCTTCCTATCCCTTCCACAAGTGGTTTTACGGGTTCACTTCAAAATGTGGGAGATACTGAAAACAGCGGGTTTGAATTTTCTGTTGAATCCAGGAATCTTACAGGTGATTTTAAATGGACAACCAATCTCAATTTTTCAACCCTACAAAATAAGGTGACCAATTTAGGGGATTTACCTTTTATTTTACAAGGGGGAATTCGGTTTATAAGTGATTTTACTATTCTGAAAGAAGGCGAGTCCATCAACGCATATTACGGGTATAACACGGCTGGGGTTTTTCAATCTCAAGCGGAAGTAGATGGTTCTGCCCAGCCTAACGCAGCTCTTGGTGACCTGAAATTTGTTGATGAAAATGGCGATGGTGAGATAAATCCTGATGACCGCGTTGTTCTTGGAGATCCTTTCCCAAACTTTAATATAGGCCTGAGCAATACATTTTCTTATAAAGGTTTTAACCTGAGTCTCTTCTTTGATGGGAGCTTTGGTAATGAGTTGTTGAACTTCTCCAGGATCGATTCAGAAAATCCAATATCGCCTTTGAGAAACAGGCAGGATTACGTATTAAATAGGTGGACCCCAGATAACCCCACCAATGAAAATCCTTCCTTTATAAACAACAATCTGGCTCGTGCGGTGAATGATAGAACCGTGGAAGACGCTACGTTTGTAAGATTGAAAAACCTAACGTTTGGCTACGATTTTCCAAATTTGGCAATTAAGGGAATCAATAATTTCTCCTTATATACAACGGTTCAAAATGTATTTCTCATTACAGATTACAGTGGTTATAATCCAGAAGTCAGCAGTTTGGGAGGTTCTAACCTTAAAGTAGATTATAACGCATATCCCATTTCAAGAACGTTCACACTAGGAGTAAGAGTTGGTCTTTAAACAAAAAATGAAATTATGAAAACTATAAAATTACTATATACAGTATCGCTAGTCGCATTGCTAACGTTAACGGCATGCAGCGATTTACTTGAAGAAACTACGTATTCCAGTTTGGGCCCGACGAATTTTTATAGTTCGGCTGAAGATGCGGAATCATTGCTAAATGGTGTTTATGCCAATTCGCAGGGCTATCGGGATTTATTGCGGGATTACCTCACTCTGGGCGAGATGACCACGGATATGCTTATAGAGCGCGGTGGTGGTATTAATGCCAATACGCAGCCTATTGAAGATTTTGAATTTCCCTCTGGGCATCCTTATTTTCAATTTTTATGGGACAGATCGTATAGCGCAATTTTTAAAGCAAACGTGACCATAGAAAACGTGCCTACAATTGATATGGACGAAGAGCGTAGGGCGATAATTGTAGCAGAGGCCCGTTTTTTAAGGGCGCTTAATTATTACCAACTTTATGAACGCTTTGGCCCGGTGCCGCTAATTACTACCAGTCAAACTTCTGCTGTAGATCGCCCCTCGCGCCCTTCAAAAGAAGAAATGGTTTCTTTCTTGATCGCTGACTTTCGGGAAGCTGCCAGTACACTGCCCATAGCACAGGAACAATTTGGCAGAGCTACAAAAGGTGCTGCCATAGGTTTTCTGGCAAAGCTTTATTTAAACGAGAAGCAGTGGCAAAATGCTGCAGATGCCGCTCAAGAGGTGATTAATGGCGGAACTTATGACCTTTTTACACAAGCAGAAAGATTTAAGCTTTTTGATATAAGCAATGAAGGTGATAATGAGTTTCTTTTTGTAATTCCTTATCCAAATAATCCAGACCGAAATTCAGGGAATACCTATTTAAGTCATGCCGCCCCTCCGGGATATAACTTTCAATATCCGCCCAAGGTAAATTTTGCCGCTCAATTCAAAACCCGATCAGGATTTCTAGATTTGTTTGAAGACGATGACCAGCGTCTGGGTTCTTTTATATTTCAATATCAAAACATGGCTGGAGAAACCGTACAACTGGGCGAAGATGATGTACGTAGTTTTAAATATCTGGAAGATCCCAATGGTCTTGGCGATTATAGCGGGAATGATTTTCCGTTACTCCGTTATTCAGATATCCTTTTAACCCGTGCTGAGGCTTTAAATGAATTGCAAGGCCCGAACCCAGAAAGTATAGCACTAATTAATCAGGTACGCAATGCAGCCGGAGTTTCTCCAGTGAGTGTGGGCGCTTTTTCAGGAATGGATGATTTACGTGATTTCGTTTTTGATGAACGTGGTAGGGAATTCTTTACCGAAGCCCTTAGAAGACAAGATTTGATACGTCAGGGAACGTTTATCGCTTTGGCACAAGAAAGGGGACATCCAGCACAAGATTTTCAGGTATTGTTTCCTATTCCACAATCGGAAATTGATAAAAATGCCAATCTGGCACAAAACCCAGGCTATTAAATTGCTTTCTGAAAGGTAATTTTAAAAAATAGGTATTCAGAGGCCCAAAAGTTAGCTTTAACGAGTCAAATCAATACGGAAAAGGTATTAATCGATTAACTTTAATTTTATAATTTGAAAAAAAATGACTTCAAAAATAGAAATGGATATATGCTGAAAACCACCAAAAACACCCTAAAATCGGGCTATTTACTGTTAATTTTGCTACTTCCCGGGGCAATTTCTGCTCAGGAATTGTATGAAATGCCCAAAGATACTCAAACGCGCTGGTCAAGTTTTGAGAACCGCAAAGCGGAAAAAGGCGAAGGCGGAAAAGAGAATCAGGGTGCCAAAGGTCACCCGTTCAATCGCATTAATGCCGGGGAAAGTATCGATCTGCTGGATGTAAAAGGCAGCGGGACGGTACGCAGGATCTGGTTAACCTTTAGCGACCGCTCCCCAGAAATGTTACGTTCCCTTAAGATTGAAATGTATTGGGATAATGCTGAAAAACCAGCGGTTTCCGTGCCTATTGGCGACTTTTTTGGTGTGGGTATCGGTATGCGAAAACCCTTTGAAAGCACCTTTTTTTCAGATCCTGAAGGGCGCTCGTTCAATTGTATTATTCCCATGCCGTTTAAAACCGCAGCAAAAATTACGGTGACCAATGAATCTGACAACGACCTGAACGCACTTTTTTATGATGTAGATTTGGTCGAAACTCCGCATTCTGAAGAACTGCTTTATTTTCATGCATTCTGGAATAGAAATAGAAAACCAAAATTAAAAACGGACTTTCAATTGATCCCAAAAATCAGCGGAAAAGGCCGCTATTTAGGGGCAAACATCGGTATTTTGACCGATCCGCTTTATGAAGATACGTGGTTTGGTGAAGGCGAGGTCAAAGTCTATTTGGATGGAGATACTCAAAATCCTACCCTCGTAGGTTCGGGCACCGAAGATTACATTGGCACAGCGTATGGTCAGCAAACCTACAGCAATATGTACCAGGGATCGCTGGTTGCCGATCCTAAAAAGGGGGAATATGCATTTTACCGCTATCATGTGCCCGATCCCGTTTATTTTTATAAAGATATTAAAGTTAGCATTCAGCAGATAGGGGGCGCGCCACGGGATACGGTACGAAAATTGGCTAAAAATGGTGCAAAATTAACCCCAATTACGGTGGATCAACCGCCTAAATTCATCAAACTACTAGAACAGGAAAATCCACCGCAACTGAATGATGAAGATTTTCCCGACGGATGGACCAATTTTTACCGCAGCGATGACATTTCAGCAACTGCTTATTTTTATCTAAACAAACCCTCCAGCGATCTACCGGCACTACAGTCGGTTGAAAAACGAACGGAAGGGCTTCCGGCTAAAAAGTGATGAGGCTATGCGTGAGCTCCCAATGCGATGCTGAAACGAGTTCAGCATGACGGAAAATAGTGCATTTGTGACCCTGAATTTATTTCAGGGTCACAAAGAAGAGCTCCAAAGCTGACGTTAAAATAAATTCAGTTTGACCAAATATAAAATTAAAATAAATTTAAAAATGATAAATAAAATTGAACTAAAAATCCTAAAAATCGGTCATTTTTGCCTTGTTTTTGGGCTATTTTTTGCCGTTTTCACTTCCGCGAGAGCGCAAAACACAGACACCAAAAAACCCAATGTGATTTACCTGAATGTAGATGACCTGGGTTATGGCGATACCGGTGTGTATGGAGCGACCAAAGTCACCACACCAAATATTGATAAACTGGCTTCCCAGAGCATGCGCTTTACCGATGCGCATACGGTTTCTGCGGTGTGCACGCCATCTCGTTATGCCTTTGTTACCGGTGAATATCCCGTACGGGCCAATAACCTGAGCAGCGCGATTTTTGATCGGGATTCGCTGCTTATGGATGAAGATACATTTACGGTGGCCGATGTTTTTAAGGAACAGGGCTACGCAACGGGGATCGTGGGTAAATGGCACCTTGGTTTTGGCACCAAACGCCCCGTAGATTGGAATGCCGAGCTAAAACCGGGACCTCTGGAATTAGGTTTTGATTCCTATTTTGGGGTTCCTGTTTTGAACAGTCATCCGCCGTTTGTGTATGTAAAAGATCATCATGTGGTGGGCCTTGAAAAAGACGATCCTTTTGTTTGGGGTGAAGATGCCCACACCCGTCCCTATCCCGAAAAATGGAACCGCGGCAATCAAAAAATAGGCGGTGCCGATAAAGCACACGAACTTTATGTGGATAATATGGTGGGAACGACCTTGAAGGATTCTGCGGTAGCATTTATAAAAAAACATAAATCAACACCGTTTTTTCTGTATTTCGCAACGACTAATATTCACCATCCCTTTACGCCCGCAAAACGATTTCTGGGTGAAAGTGAAGCGGGAAGATATGGCGATTCTATAGAAGAGCTGGACTGGATCGTGGGCGAGATCACAAAAACCCTGGAAGAGCAAGGAATAGCCGATAATACCATACTCATTCTTACCAGCGATAATGGCGGCATGCTAAACCGTGGCGGTCAGGACGCTTACAAAATGGAGCACCACATGAATGGCGATCTTTTTGGTTTTAAATTTGATGCCTGGGAGGGCGGTCACAGGATTCCGTTTATGGTACGCTGGCCGGGCAAAGTGAAGCCGGGTTCGGTTTCAGACCGTTTAATAAGTAGCAATGTAGATATGCTGGCCACGTTTGCAGCGCTTTTTGATCGAAAACTTAAAAAAGGGGAAGGTGTGGACAGCTACAATGTGCTGCCCATTTTTCTGGGTGAAACCGATAAAGAAATACGACCAGAAATGCTCATTGCACCCAATGATTTGACTAATATAGGATTGCGTCAAGACCAGTGGATGTATATTTCAGCTCAGGGTGGCGGTGGTTTTAATGCCAAAATGCGCGGTTTACATGATTTTGGCGGGGCTGCGGCAACGGTTTTTACCGGTGAAAAAAACAGCGATATTGAAGGTGGAAAAATAAAGGCAGACGCGCCACCGGCACAATTGTATAATGTGGGGGATGATCCTACCGAAAAGGTAAATGTATATAATGAGCATCCAGAGATCGTAAAAGAAATGAAAAACAGGATCGAAGAAATACGTAAAGCGGATCATACGAGGCCTGATTACTAGGCTGAAAAGGTAGATTTTCGCTCTGTTTTAGCTAATTTTAGTCAAGGGTCATTTCGAGTATTTTCGTGTAGCGGCAGCGGAACGGAAAATGTATCTAGAAGCTACTTTTCCTTACTTGGGCTTTTAAAAAACATTTGAGTTATGGAAAAGCTCTCGATACACGCTCCTACCGTCGCGCACTCGATCTGACATTATTAGTGTAGATATTAAAACACCTTATTATTAGGCTGAAAAGGTCGATTTTGACCTGTTTTGGCTAATTTTAGTCAAGGGTCATTTCGAGTATTTTTCGTGTAGCGGCAGCGGAACGGAAAATGTATCTAGAAGCTACTTTTCCTTACTTGGGCTTTTAAAAAAAATCTGGGTTATGGAAAAGCTCTCGATACACGCTCCTACCGTTGCGCACTCGAGCTGACATTATTAGTGTAGATATTAAAACACCTTATTATTAGGCTGAAAAGGTTGATTTTGACCCTGTTTTAGTTAATTTTAATCAAATAGTCACTTCGAGTGTTTTTCGTGTAGCAGTAGCGGAACGCAAAATATATCGAGAAGTTATTATGACCTATTTTTAGCCTAAAAAGACCAAAAAACTTACTAAAAACGCCATTTTTTAATTCGTTATTATGCTTAAAAAATCATTACCAAGTTATTCTTTCTTAAGTCTTTTGTTGCTTTTGGCATTTTCGGCCTGTAAAAACACCGAAAAACAAGAGGAAACTGCACAAAATGAGCGTCCCAATATCATTTTTATTATGTCTGACGATCATGCTTTTCAGGCGATAAGTGCATACGGCAGTGAATTGAGCAAGTTGGCACCCACGCCAAATATTGACCGTATTGCAGAAGATGGGGCCATTTTTTCTAGGAATTATTGTACCAACTCACTATGTGGCCCTAGTCGGGCTACCATTTTAACCGGAAAATTCAGTAATGAAAATGGTTTCCGGATGAACGGGGACAAATTTGACGGTTCACAGGTCACGTTGCCCAAGGTTTTGGGAGAAAATGGGTATGAAACAGCGATTATTGGCAAGTGGCATCTGGGTACCACGCCAACAGGTTTTGATTACTGGGATATTTTAAATGACCAGGGACAATATTACAACCCCGACTTTATAAGTGACAATGACACGACCACTGTGCAGGGCTATACCACAGATTTAATTACAGATAAAAGTATCGACTGGATCAATAAGCAAAAGGATGCAGACAAGCCATTTTTCTTGATGGTACATCATAAAGCGCCGCATCGCAACTGGATGCCGCCCCTGCGTTATGCCACGGTATATGACAGTATCGAATTTCCGTTGCCGGATAGTTATTTTCATGAGTTTGACACCACACAGATCGCGGCAAAAGATCAACTCATGACCATTTATAAAGATATGTATGAAGGTTATGATCTTAAAATGACCGAAGCGGAAGGAAGTTCTAAGTTGATGCACGACCCCTGGAATAATGAGTTTAGCCGAATGAACGCTGAGCAGCGTGCCACCTGGGACAGTTTGTACCAACCCAAAAATGACGCCATGCACCGGGCCAATTTAAAAGGAAAAGAACTTGATAAATGGATGGGCCAGCGCTTTTTGCATCAATACCTGGCTACTGTAAAAGCGGTAGATGATGGCGTGGGGCGCATTCTGGACTATCTGAAAGAAAATGGTATGGATGAAAATACACTGGTTGTTTACACTTCAGATCAAGGTTTTTATCTGGGTGAAAATGGCTGGTTTGACAAGCGGTATATGTATGAAATTTCGTTTCGCCAGCCACTGCTCATGCAATATCCCGGTCATATAAAAGCAGGATCAACGGTGGATGCGCTTACCCAGAACCTCGATTTTGCCGAGACATTTCTGGATTACGCAAACGCGCCAATTCCAGAAGATTTTCAAGGGAAATCGTTACGACCACTGCTTGAAAATAAGGTAAACGGTGCCGATTTTAGAAACGCGCTATATTACCATTATTACGACTTTCCTGCTTTTCACATGGTCAAAAAACATTATGGCGTAAAGACGGACCGTTACGCGATGATGCATTTTTATGACGATATAGACCAATGGGAATTATATGATGTGGAACAAGATCCCGAAGAACACCATAATCTGTATAATGATCCTAAGTATGCTGATATTAAGGAACGTCTGCATAAAACCTTAGATTCACTGCAAGTGGTTTATAAAGACACGATGAATTTTAATAAATCTACTGAGCAACAGGTAGATCGCGCCTATGATATGTTTTCTACATTAAAAGGGGAGGAGAAAGGTTATTATCCCAGGGAGCAGAATTAATAAGGAAAAAGAGAAGATCATCTAGGAACGAATTTGGGAAATTTGTAGCTAAGTCCGATGTACAAAAACAAGTGATTGAAAATGATTGCTTCAACTCATTTTGTAAAGATATATCCTTCTACGATGAGCTTGCTGGAAAGATAATTTTCAATTCTAACAGCAGTTTATTCTCCCGAATATTTTGGTCAAAATTCTCAAACCCCTTTCCTAATAATAGTTAACGGGTTTGTCTCGAGGTAGTTGATTCTAAATACTATGTCTCTTGATAAAATTTCTTTCTGAATTTTACTCGAACCTTTATTGCTGGCCGGCTGCCCGTTTTTTCTAAGTTAGAATCAATTGCTCCATATGGTTTTTAAGTTGCTTACAACCGTAGTTTATTATATGGTCTCAATAAAAATCTTGTTTTTTATTTAACATATTTTTAATATAATTTCGGTGATTTACGGATTATTGCAGTTAAAATGCATATTTTTGTCTTTTAAAGGTGCTTTGTAGGACTTTTAATTAAGGTAAAACCCTATGCAAAACTTCAAACTTCAAGATAAATTTCATCGAGTTTTATGGAAAAACCGGCTAATCTCCAACTGGTTACTCAATGACCATATAGATGGACTGTGGTACGTTAGCTGGGATGATCCAGAAAAATTTTGGATCATTGAAGGCTTTTTCAAAAGCTTAAAATTTTCATCTGAAAACGTTAAAGATCAATATGATTTTTATAATCAAATAACAGACAGCGACTGCAAAAACCAGATCAAGCAGTTGATTCAGCAGTCCAAAGAATGTCCAGAAGAGTTTTTTCAGAAAACATTGATTTTTGAAAATCAGTTGGGTGAGAAAGTCCCTATGGAAACGCAGGTCTGTGCCATAGTTACTATAGGTTTCATTTTTAAATTTAAACTTCAAGAGGAAGAAGGAGTATCGAGGTACAAAAAACTTGAATCTAAAGTTGCGGAATTTGAAAAACTTGAAGGAGTTTACAATGAGACCAATGAAATTTATCTTGAAGTTTGAAGTTTTGCATAGGGTTTTACCTTAATTAAAAGTCCTACAAAGCAC
>DRGP01000050.1 GCA_011050015.1 Leeuwenhoekiella sp.
CCACAAGGTAGTCGGCAAACACATCCGGCGGCACAAAATGGCGTTGATCATTGGGCTCGTTCCACAACTGTAAGTATACGAGCCTGTCCGCGTATTCGGGATGAGCGATCTTGTAGTTCAAAATGCCCCGGGCCACATTGCCGGCATAGCCGGGATCGGGAAGGTCACCGCCACTGCCGTCCTTCAGATTGTGCATGCCGAAGATATTTTTACGCTGATAAAAAGGTTCCTGCTGTGCCTCAAAAGTGCCCCGGTTAGAAATGGCATAACAAGGATAGCCAGGATCACCAGGCCAACCACTTGTCGCCGTCTAAAAAGCTCTTTTGCGAACATATTCCCACATTTTTTTGTAACAACTGAAACCTCCTCTTTAAAAAAATTCTTAGATGAAATCAAACATTGCACGATATGAAACTACTCAAAACGCCCGAGTAAAGGAGTATTGATGCATTGGATTATTCGATACCTTATACAAATTTGAAATGAAAAGAAGAGTAATAATCACCCGCCTGAGAAAACAGACGAAATTCATCAAGAATCGCCTATTTTTTCCCCATGTTTTGTGATTGCAACAACCCGTCCCCTCAATCAAATAAAAAATAGCATGAGCGCTAATTTTTAGCAAGAATAATAGATGATCAGAAAAAGTTTAGTAAGGAGACTATATTTAGGTGTTCAGGATAAAAATCTTTTTCACAATATTTATAAAAAGCTTCTGCACAGTAAAATATTATTTCCCCCTTCCATGTTTCTTAAAATAACATTAAGCCCAATGAAAGCATTTTTGATTTGATTAAAAGATTTATTGCCAAAAATAATAAATCAATTTAATATGGCTATAGTCAAAATAAAGTGGTCAAATTATTGAGGTGAATTATGAAGGTAATACAAGCAGGTAAGTTTAAGGCACAATGTCTGGCATTGCTGGATGAAGTAGCACAGAGTCATGATCCAATAGTAGTAACAAAGCATGGTAAGCCGGTCGCGAAGATTGTGCCGGTTGAAGACCAGAGCGATAATGATAAAAAAACACTTAAAGGAAGTGTGGTATACATGGGTGATGTAATTTCAAAAATTGATGAGAAATGGGAGGCTTAAGAGAATTGATTGTGCTTGATACACATGTCTGGCTATTCTGGGTCAATGATAATAAAGAATTAATATCACAAAAAGCCCTGGCAGCAATAAACAAATCAGAAAGTTTAGGAGTCAGTGCAATCTCCTGTTGGGAAATAGCCATGCTGGTGGCAAAGCAGAAATTGGCGTTCAATATGGATGTTCAGGATTGGGTCAATCAGGCATTAAAATATCCCGGGATACGACTGATAGGAGTAGATGCCGAAACTGCAGTGTTGTCAACACGTCTTCCGGGTGATTTACATGGGGACCCTGCTGATAGGATGATTGTGGCCACCTGTATGAAGCATAATGCGCCGCTCATTAGCAAAGATAAAACAATCCGTTCATGGGGACAGATTAAAGTAATCTGGTAGGTTTTTAATTAATAAAGTAAGGAAGGTTGTTTGTTGATGAGTGAAAAATATAAAAGCCTGAAAAGGGTCCTCCTTTGGGTTCTGGTCGCGCTGTATACAGGATCTCTTCCTTATGTGATTTTTGTTTACCGTGCCATAGAAGAACATTTTTCACGTGCAGTTGCTGGAAAAATTCCCATCGTTATCATCAGCCTTTTTGGGATAGGTTATATTGTTTATATCATTCTAACGAAGAAAGTTACAAAAAGGACAGCTCTTATAGTTCTTTGTCCCATCATTGCATATGTCATTATTTCGCTTGAGCCCAACCCGAATAAACATATCCACATACCGGAATATGTGCTCATGTCCTGGATTCTATTCGAGGCTCTTTCTGTTGATTATAATGGAAAGGGAATTTTTATCCTCCTGTTTATCTGCTCAACCATGCTGGGTATCGTTGACGAAATGGAGCAGGGGATTCATCCTGGTCGATATTATGGATGGAGGGACATGGTAATAAATGCCGCGTCCACTATAATCGGGATCCTCACTATTATGGGACTTAAAAAGCGGCTGGCAGGCGACTGGGCCTGGACAGGCCGTCTCAGGAAACTAAAGGGCCCTCTTGGTATTTTGTTCCATGGCGCAATTGGGGCTTTATTATTATGCATACATCTGTTCAATGTCAAGGAAAACGAGGCCTTCTGGGGAGTTTACCCCATATGGCTTTTGGCCTGGAATGGTTTATTTCTGTCACTTGGGATGATAGCGGTTTGCTATCAATACCGCCGCTTTCATAAAGAAAATTACGCTCAAAAAAATATGGTGGGATCGGGTACAAAAACTAAAGAAGTTGTCACGGCAAATCTCTGGGTTTTTGTTCCTCTGGCCATTCTCCTAGTCATGCATGTTATCGTAATATTTATAGCTATTTCAGGGTGGGAATTTCTGTGATATATAAGTCCGAAATATCATGCATTGCTCCTTTTTGCGGGATTTTGTAATCCACAACCACAACCAAAATACTATAAGTTCGAGAGTTAAGGTGTGCTACCCATTTCATCCTCAAAATGGGCTTGAGCTTGCTATACTGTAGTGCGTAAATCAAGAAAAGGAGAGTTATTCTCTGCTTAAAAATGGCCTGAGGAACAAAAACCCAGAGATTTGCCGTGACAACTTCTTTAGTTTTTGTACCCGATCCCACCATATTTTTTTGAGCGTAATTTTCTTTATGAAA
>DRGP01000051.1 GCA_011050015.1 Leeuwenhoekiella sp.
AATGGATTGAAACTTGGTACAACAGAAGAAGAATGCACTCCACCTTGGGGTATAAAACTATAGAGGAATTTGAAATAGAAATGTATAATCAAAATGTAGCAGCATGACCCTTATCTAATTGTCCACTTTTTTGTTGCAAGTCCATTCAGGCGTTTTGCATTCCGCCGAACCAGATCGCGGAAAAGTTCACGTTTAAACACCGAGTAATCCTTATAAAAACCTTTGGTGATCGCTTCTTCCTCAGCAATGGAAGCCTCCTTTATTTCCAGCGGCAGCTGCGCCATAAGGTTATCGCGGTGCAGGCAGAGGTAGAGCAGGGCAAAGCGGGCAGGGGAGAGCTCAAAAAGGTTGAACTCCTCAAACTCGGTCGCATCGTTGATGTAAAACCGCAGTTTCTCAAAGTTTGACGTGATGATATACACGCAGTCCTTATTGTTTGCCTTGTAGTCAAAGGCCTGTTTACGTATGCCCTCCAGGTCCTTTGGTATTGGTGCCTTTCAGCTCAATAACGCCGGTGGCGCTTCCATTTTTGAGTATCGCGCCATCGGCCTTGCGGTTGTTCTTTTCGTTCTTAAACTCTGTGGTGAGGTTATAATCGGGATTGGGATTCAGGGTGTAGCCCAGGATATTCACAAACAGTTCATGCAGAAAAGTAGCCTGAAACTGCTCTTCTTTTGATTTCCTGATATTCTCCTGTATTACCGGATTGTGAAAATATGCGGAAAATTTTTTATAGCCGTTTGCGATATATTTTTCGTCTTGGGCTTTGAGGTATTTGTTAAGAACAGAAGCTTGAAATAAGGCCATTGGAGCGTAGAAAATTGGTGCTTTTAAGGCATTTTTGACCTAAAAACGGTTGATTTTGAGCTTAAAAATAGGAAAATTAATTGTTTATCGTAGAGTATCCCAATACAACGTTAGCCTGAATTTATTTTAGGTTTGCACAAGAGGCTCAAGTGTTGTAAGGCCGCGTCCCTGATCCCATAAACAGCGCATAAAGTGCGATGCTGAAACGCGCCTGCCTGCGTGCAAAGGAAGGTTCGGCATAACCGAAATATTCTGACGTCAGTTTGATAAATTAAAAAACTGAAGAATTAAAAGAGAGATTGAATACTGCGCTGTGTCCCTAGAAAAGATGGGAGAAAACACACTAGCGATTATATTTTAGTACAAAACACATTAGACCATCCCTAGCCTAATGCTCATGGCCACCAGTTCTGAAGAAGACCTTGAACCCGTTTTGTGCAACATGTTCTGTCTATGATTGTCCACGGTTTTTGTAGAAATATTCAACATTGAAGCAATCTGTTTACTGCCATTACCTTTTGTCAATAACTGTAAAATTTCTGTTTCCCGCCTAGTTAATTGGGGAGGGATATATTCAGTTTTGGACAAGGTATTCTCGTTCAAACAGAAAAATTGATGGCAAAACTGTTCCTTTTGGTTCAATATATTCATCATAGGCTCTCCATGAATCTTGATATGGGATATATCGGTAACTAAAACCAATCCGTACACTATATTACCGTTTTTGTCCAAAATCACTTCTGGATATTGTACCATAATCCAATAATATTGCTCCAAACTATTCATCATTCTGAAGAAGAGGGATATTTTAAAGTCGCTCATGGCCTCAAAGGTATGTCTGGCAAATAATTCAGCACAAAACCTGCTAAATGCCAGCACTTTGTTTAGATCTTCAGGATGGGTGGCCCCGTTTAATTTAGTTTGATCCAGCGTTGAAAATTCCTTGAGCGTAAATGGGGTAAGATAGTCCACATCACCGCCTGAAGCACAGTGCTTTGCTTCCGGAAAATCTAGGATGAACCAAAAGTAGCGCCCCACGGCCAACCTTTCAAAATTCTTAATTAGTGGGCTGAAGTGGAACAAGGGATCTCTACAATCGCTTTGGCTTTTGTCCACCGCAAAGCCTGACCTTAACGTTTTATAATCTATGGGGGACAGTATTTTTATTTCGGTATGCATATCCGAAGAATTATAAAAAGCCCGTGAAATCTGTGTAAGATAGTATCAACCTGTAAATTAGGTAAAAATCCCTATATTTTTTACATTTTTCTTGATATATATTTGATCTACTGAGCAGGCAATAAGAGTAATGAGCTACGACGTATAGAATAGTATTGTTGTTTAAGATTAAATTTCAATTTACCCCCAATTTTACAACCTTTCAGTGTCGGTCATGATATTGCGCAACCAAGGTTCCGTCGGGATAAAAATTAAAATTGATAAAAAACCTAGCGTCCTTATCCTATTGTTTTTCCTAGCATGGGGTGCTACACAGATCTGCAAAAAATACTCGCGCCCCCTCCTTTGCCCCAATAGTCCTGATACTTAAAACCTAATTGATAATACTATGAACATAAACTAAAGTACCCAGCTTAAGACCCTGCATACAACTTAGCATCTGCATAGCTCAATACATTATTTCTAAACCCGTATTAAACTAACACTTATTATGAAAACATTATCGCTGATACCTAAAATTTTAAACTACTGTTTTGTTGGATTGATTTTTATGTTGTCAATCAATTCAATTAATGCGCAACAAACACCTGTACGACAAGTTACTCATAGAAAAGCAGATTATATTGATGTAATAGCAAGGCTAAATAGTGATAAAACCAAAATTCATTTCCCAACTTGTATATGCTGTTGCATGCCGTGTCCCTGTGACAATGATGGTTCTATTTTTGATCCTTTCCCTATAAAGGGAACTGATATAATAGCTCTTTCCCCTATAAAATTGAAAGACGAAGAGGGTCGGGAATTGTCTTTGATTCGACTTAAAAATACAAACCATAAACTATCAAAAGACTTAAGAACATATGAATCTGTTGGTTTAGCGCACAATGCAATTCTTGAAATTGTCCTGCCCGATATAGAGAAGAAAATAATTGCATGGAAGCAGGCAAACCACAAACCGACTAAAAATGAATTGAACAAATTGGTACAAAGTTCCGCTCAACGGGGATTTAAAGATTTTGGTTTTAAGGGTGAAACACTTTTAGAAATGAATAGAATTTCAAATCGTGTTTTAAAAAATATATTGGCAACAGATCGTAGCCTATTTACAACTGAAAGATCAACATCAATAGAATCTGGCATTCCAAATAAAATAATTACTAAGTATAAAATATCAAATGACGTCGTATCCTATTACAGCAAATGGGAAACTAATTTTAATAAGGACATTTCTGCTAAAATCAATAATAGTGGTCTGGATAGCATAAATAATTTAGCAAAAAAAGCAAATATTACCGATAAAGATATTCGTTTAATAAGTTCAATGAATAGTGTTGCTAAACACTCATTCTTATTCTGGAACCAGGAATGGGATAGTTTGATCGAAGAAATAAATGAAGGCACTGATCAATCTCCAGGTACTGTTGTGGCAAAGAAAAATTCGGGAAAAGAAATAGTTAAAGGTGACGTTAAAGGAGCGGTAGCGGGAGCTGCAGCAGGAGCCGTGGCTACGACACCCGCAGGAGGTGCAGGCGCAGTTCCGGGCGCAGTTGCTGGAGCCATAATAAGCTCTCTTGCCACTTCTGTGTCAGAACTTTTGGATTATTTTTGGTAATACGTAAAAAATCGCATCCCCATAAAAATCTCTATTATTTTATAAAAATCAACAACCTCGGGGCAAGCCCGCGAGGTATGATACGGAAATAATTTTTGAATTTCGACCCAGAGGATCGGGGAATAAAACCCACTGGGGGGATTTAAAATCAATTGATCCTGGATATATTTTCATTCAGCGCTTATTATAAGAGAGCTACAGGCATCACTTCAAAGATATTTATAAGACTATTTAAGATACTGGATGATGACATCCAACTTGCTGAAAAGAAGAATAAAAATCAAGGCAGAATTTTTAACCCGTTAAGAGAAATAGAGTTGAAATAAATACGGAGTAAGCCGAAAATCCGATCAAGAGTAGGCAATTAAACTAACGGTTATGGCAGTCAATAAAAAAGAATCTCTTTTTCTTGTTTCATTTGAGGGGCTTAATCTTTCTAAGGAGCATGAAAAACGAATTGAACAAGGAATAAGAGACCTTGTTATGAAAGAAATAGCAACCTTGGATAATGACAAGGATGTTGCTATCAGCAAAAGATTTACCAACAATCCTACCTGGAAGGATTTATGGGATAGAGGTCAACTGGCCGGATTTTGGATTAAAGGATATCCTGAATTTCCATCTGGAGGACCGCATCGCCCATCTTAAAGAATTCAAGGAGGTTATTTTTAACTTAAATAAACATAGCAAAAAGTAGCCTCCACTTTTTTGACAAGTGTTAAAAAATATAAAATGGAGAACAGCAAAAGCAGCAAACTGTGTCCCAGTTATGCCGCAAAACCCGGCTCCCAATTATTTGGTATCGTAAATCGAAACGGATTTATAGACTATCTGGAAAATACCCTGGAAGTCAATGAGCCATTTATGGAAGAAGCATCAAAGGGCAGAAACCCTGAAGAACGATTTCGATTCGCAGGTAATTGTGCAAAATCAGGATGCAGTCAATGGAATGATGGAAAGGAACAATGTGGATTGATCGATAAAATCATAAAAATAGTTGACAATACTGAAAAAACAGAACTACAGCCTTGTCCAATCCGCTCACAATGTAGATGGTACGACCAGAGGCAAGGCTTGGCGTGTGCACAGTGCAACGAAATCATAAGAAATATTGAAATGAAAATAGTAAATGTTTAATATGAGGTGATTTTAACTTTTTTAATGCCAAAACCACAAATACCAGATAGTTGAACCCTTTTCAGCGCGGTGTGGTGGTATCAAATCTGTTAAGCAGCGATATTTTTCCCGTTGCTTTAGGAGAACATCCCTACCGGTAAACCGGGATGGTCTCGACCTTTTTAGTATGTTGCTTTGAGGATGTAATTCTCAATAAGCTACGCGTCTCCCATAACACCGATTACAATTAAAGCAGGCGTGCCACCGGCATATAAATAGGAAAGAATGATGGCTATAAATTCAAGCCTTTGGAGCAAGAAAATTATGCCACACATTCAATATAGAAAAGAGTCATTTTTTGCCTTAGTTATTTTTTTTAAGCAGTTTTTAGAACATCGTATTCCAAATAAAATGTAAAAGATAACCCTGCACGAATTCTTACAAAACTTAAAACAAATGCCTTTAAATACCTTATCCGTAATGAATGAGAGAGCTTTTAGCATTCGAAAAAGGCAATCACATGATTTTCAGGGTTTATTTCCGTGAGAAAAAGAACTATTCTTCATGCTTTTTTAGTAGAAAAACATACGCTTCCATTCCCTTGGTGTGTTCAAAGAAAACCTTTAAAACCCCTAAAATGGGAAGGGCAATAATCGCGCCCACAATACCACCCAGAACGGAAAGTACAATCACCCCAAAAACGGTTATAAAAGGATTCAAATCTATTTCATCCCCAATGATCCACGGCGTAAGGATGTAATTCTCTACCAATTGTGCGGCTGCAATCACACCGATTACAATCAACGCCGGAGTTCCACCAGCATATAAATAAGAAAGGATCACCGCAACGGCGCCACCTATAAGATTGCCCACGTATGGAATAATGGAGAAAAGCGAAGCAAAAAGTGCGAGAAATAGCGCGTAGGGCACTTGTCCCAATAGAAAACCCGCATAATAGATCACAAAAAGGAAAATCATGATCTTCCCTTTACCATACAGATAATCAGTAATGATCTGCGATGAATTTTTTAAGATAGAACCTGCCGCTCGCTCATTGTTGACCAGTTTTTTAAAAAAACCGATGAACATTTTTTTCTGCATTAAAAATAGAATGATATACACCAGTATGATAAAAGATTGGGAAATGAGATTGGAAAGTGAGGATATAAATGCCGTGGAAAAGGTTTTTAACTTGCCCATAAAATCAAAGTTGTTATCCATTAATTTTTTAGGATCCACCTGAAAATTGCTCTGTGCCCAACTGCTAAAAACGCCATACTTATCTGTGGCTTTTTCCTTGATCGTGGGCCAATCGCTGGCCATAGAATTTATCTGTGATGAGATCAACCAAAATAACAATAAAAAGAAGATGGTCATAAGCAGGATAGAAACGGTTATCGCCAACCAGTTGGGCAAACCCCACTGCCTGAGTTTCTTTTTGGGCTTATCAAGCAATGTTGCAATCATTGCAGAAACCAATAAGGGGAGCAGAATTGTTGCTCCATAATAAAAAATAATCCAGATAAGGGAAAGTACTATTAATGTCCTGAGCAAATTTGCGTTTGATATCTCTATTTTATTATTTTTCATCATTAGGCTTTAATTTTCAGTTCTGGCTTGTGTACTTTCTCTTTTAAAAAAACACCAATTGTCACTAGCCGACAAGACCGGAAGGTATAAAGATAAAGGATATAGACCAGCGGCAGACGCTTTTAAAATACACTAAAAACCTGCATCCCAATTAAAAATAGGAGTTAATCCACCTCCTTTTTAAACAACAAGTGAACAACAAGAATGGCGAGCGATAGCACGATGCCCAGAGTGGAAACTCCCGTCCATTTATAATTTTCCCATGCCCAGGCACCCAGGGTCGTACCCAGCGCGCCGCCTATAAAAAAGGAAACCATATAAACGGTATTTACCCGGTTGCGACCCTCGGGATTTCTGGAAAAGATGATATTCTGATTGGTAATGTGCAAGGCCTGTAGGCCCAGATCTACCAAGATGACCCCCACTACCAAACCTGCAATAGCATGAGCCGAAAAATAAAGAACGCCCCAGGAGGCCAGTAATATGAAAGCTGCAAACAGAATAATACGGTTTTTACTTAACCTGTCGCTTAATTTTCCCACAACAGTTGCGGCAACCGCACCGGCAATGCCCAGCAACCCAAAAAGGCCGGTGACCGTGCTTCCGTAGTCAAAAGAATCTTTCATCAAAAATACGAGCGTAGTCCAGAATGCGCTTACCGCGGCAAAGGCGAGTGCTCCACGCAAAGAAGCCAGCCGCAATGCCGGTTCCGCCTTAAAATACGACCAGATGGACGCCATAAGATTTTTGTAGCTGCCTTTGTAGTCTGGTTTGAGTTCGGGCAATTTGATTTTCAGTATAAAATAAAGTATAAACATGATCGCCGCCGCCGCACCATACATGGCTCGCCAGCCAAATTGCTCTCCTACAAAACCACTGATGACCCGACTCCCCAAAACACCCACCAGCAGACCGCTCATCACGATCCCAATGGCGCGCCCTTTATTTTCATCTGCGCTAAGCTGCGCGGCCATGGGTACAAAAAGTTGCGGAATGGCAGACGAAAAACCGACCAAAAAACTACTTGCAATAAGCAGAAGGAGTGAATTTGCAAATGCGGTGCCAATAAGGGATAATACCAGTACTATAAAATCGACCCTTAAAATCTTCTTATTTGAAATTTTATCGCCCAGCGGAACGATAAACAGCAGTCCCATTGCGTAACCCAACTGGGTGGCAAGGGCAACATTGCTTACCGCAGATTCACTTACTTTAAAACTCACCGAAATCTGATGTAAAAGGGGCTGGTTGTAATATAAATTGGCTACCACCAGACCGGCAGATGCGCTCATTAAATACAGTACGGAATTAGATAATTGTTGTTTCATATTATAAAGGGAGGGAAGCTTCTTTTTTGCCGTAAATATTGAAAAAACGGATCGAAAAATGGCAATTGATAAAGGAAACTTCTTATAATTTTTTTATTGGTTCTACTTGGATTGTTCGCTATCAGGTTCTTGTTCTTTTTTTCGGGAGTCCTCTTTTTTAACAAAGTCTGCATGTTCGCGTTCTCCACTAAAATCACGTTGCCTCTTGTACAGGTTTTTTATAACATCGGCCTTCCCATAAATAGTGATTACATCTTCTGGAAGGATTTTAAAACTTCCTGTAGGAGAACCTACGTATTCCTTATTCTGCCTGTCTATTCCCAGAATGGTGATTCCCTCATCGCGCAACCGCAGTTCCTTCAGGGTTTTATTGGCCATCCAATCCTGAGCGCCCACTTTTTTTTCACTGATTTTGTAGTTGTCTTTCAGGTGGAGTACGGCAGCGTAATCCTGTATTTCAATGTCAGTGTACCGTCGCAACATGTTGTTAATAATTTTAGAAAGTCCGCGATCTACCCAATTACTCTTTATGGCCCACCATATAATACTGATTCCACACACCACGATCAGGAAAGCGTAAAATTTGGAGAGCATACTTTCAGGAAGAATAAAAGTAAGAACGAGCGAAGATATGACCGTAACGATACCGGCATTGCCCACGAGCATGAGGCTGTATATAATTTTTCGACGCACGGGATGGTTCATGATCTTTTCAGACTCTGATGTACAAAAACCGGTGCCGGTATAAGCCGATCGCGCCTGAAAACGGGCAATCTGACTGGAAAGACCCGTGTGCGCCAGCGCTATCGAGGCTATTTTTGTTATGAGTACAGAAAGGGTAACTACCAGAAATAAAGTAATTGCAGCAATCATAAAATAAGGATTATAAGTTCACGATTTTTTTAAAAGGGATCGTATAGATCTTTTATTTTGGCCTATAAAGAATACTGTAAAGGTAAGAAGGGCAGCACTGTCCCCTTTGTATCCACCAGGTTAAAAGAAATCTAATTCTTTATGTATCAAACGGAATTCTAAAACTTTTTAAAGCGCTACGTGCATAAGGATTTTTTAGCCTCGGAATAAATACAGCTGGTAAAAGTCCATTTTTAGGCTATAAAACCGGTTTTACAGCTCTAAAAGCTAATTTTTAAAGCCGAAATCACCTTGGAAAAATGACGCATGAATATAAAAAAACTGCCTGAGGAAAAATTCAGACAGTTTTTGAGTTTTAAATAAAGTGATTTTTAAGAACCCATCATGGCATTAAAAGTTGCGCTGGGCCTCATGGCTGCAGTCACTTTTTCTTCATCAGGTAAATAGTACCCTCCCAGATCAACCTCGTGCCCTTGAGCATCCAGCATTTCCTGAAGTATTTTTTCCTTGTTGGTTTCCAGTTCACTTGATATTTCAGCAAATTCCACCTGTAGTTGTTTATCAGTGTCCTGAGCTGCAAGTGCCTGTGCCCAGTAAAGCGCCAGATAAAAATGACTGCCGCGGTTATCAAGCTCGTTGACCACGCGTGAAGGTGATTTTTTATTACTTAGAAATTTTATAGTAGCTTCATCAAGCGTTTCTGCCAGCATTTTAGCTTGCTCGTTGTTGTTTTTCTCGCCAGCATGTTCTAAGGAAACGGCCAGGGCAAGAAATTCGCCCAGGGAATCCCAGCGTAAGTGGCCTTCTTCCATAAATTGCTGTACGTGCTTTGGGGCAGAACCGCCCGCACCGGTTTCAAATAAACCACCACCCTGCATAAGTGGGACAATAGAGAGCATTTTTGCGCTTGTTCCCACTTCAAGAATAGGGAAGAGGTCTGTGTTGTAATCACGAAGGACGTTACCAGTTACAGAGATAGTGTCTTTACCAGCTTTCACGCGCTCTAAAGT
>DRGP01000052.1 GCA_011050015.1 Leeuwenhoekiella sp.
GCGTAGAAAGACCACGCCACACCGCATCGGGGCCAGCGCCGCCCACCGTCTCTGGAGAAACCGCTGAAATAAGCAAAATAGCAATAGGACCACCAATGATGATTCCCACCGTTCCCGTGAGAAATATGATGAGTGCTTTTGGCCCAAGGTTATAAATAGCCTTCAAGTCTATAGATAAGGTCATGAGGACGAGCGAAGCAGGTAAAAGGTACCGGCTGGCTACAAAATATAATTGTGATGCTTCTGGATCTATTAAACCTGCCGTACTCATGATTGCGGGAAGCAGATAGCACAGTAGCAAGGCGGGAACCACTTTGTAAAATTTTTGCCAGAAGCCGGAGGTTTTGCTGGAGGTGTAGAAAATACCGGCTATAGACAGCATGAGCAGGCCAAAAACAATAGCATCATTAATAATAAGTGGCTCGTGTTGCATAGAAAAGGAACTTTTGAGCAGGCAAAATAAGGATTTTACGGGAGTAGTGAAGCACCCATTCCTTCAATACGCTGTACAAAACATTAAGAGTTACCAGATGCGAGCAGAAAAATAATTTGATGATTTGAAAAAATCGCTTATCGCTATGAAAATCCCTACCTGAAATTCACTGCTAAGAGACTGATTTTTGGCTTATTTTGTCATATAATGAGTAATGATTGCTTCTGCATCCTGGGGGCGCTGGGTGCCCAGTAATAGTTGGCGACCGTTGTTGTAAATAATTTGAATTCCCATGTTTCCTTTTACATTAAGCGCCCTTTTTTTACGTAAACCTATGCGGTAGCCCCAGCCGCCATATTCTAAAATGGGGTTGTATTTTCTTACCGAAACAGACCGTATTTTATCCCAGCTACGCAGCCGTGGTTTTCTATGAAAGGGTAAATACCTGTATTGTATACCATGTTCATCAATGCGCGTTTCCAGCTTAAACAAAAACCAAAAGGTAAGAAATAGAGCAAGTATAATAAGTACGCTCGTACCTATGCTGGTCAACTCTGCTTTAGAATGTACAATGGTGTGATATTCAAAGATTAAAGGGCTTACTGAGACCAGTAATGCCGCAATGAGAAGTATGCGCAACCACCACTGATCAAAGCGCTGGGTTTCTTGAAATGCTTTCATGACCGATTTTTTCTTTTATCTGGTGCTAACAGCAATTTTAACGTACGCATTTTTTTAGCATTAATATGGATACTCATTTTTTTAAAATCGGGAATTAAAATAAGATAATAATTACACTTGGACACTCAAATCCCACAATTTAAAAGATTTTTGACATTCTTTTTACGTAGATATCAAAAGTATGCTTTTCATCTTCTTTATACTTCTGTGTATATCTAAATTATACAGATCTTTACTTCGTGCCATTTGCTTTTAAGGTGTTATTTCCATATTTGAAATTTTGGTGATGACTATATTTTTTGTTTTAGCTTTACAAAAAAGGATTATGCGAAATCTTCTCATTGTATTAAGTGTGCTGTATTTTTTAGGAACTGACCAGGCCTTTGCCTATGATTGGGGCAAGACGGGGCACCGTACCACCGCCGCTATTGCCAACCAGTATCTTTCCAATAGGGCCAAGCGTAAAATAGCCCGCTTGCTGGGCGAGGAAACGCTGGTGACCGTTTCTACCTATGGGGATGAGATAAAAAGTATTGCTGCAATGCGGAAATATAGTCCCTGGCACTATGTGAATATTACCCCGGGAAAAACCTATGAAGACGATGTCAAAAATCCTGAGGGCGATTTGATCATGGGCATAAACAAGTGTAAGGAAGTGCTTTCTTCTTCCACGGCATCGCGCGAGGATAAAATCTTCTCTCTTAAAATGCTCGTTCACCTCATGGGTGATCTCCACCAGCCTTTGCATACCGGTAATGCTGCAGATAAAGGTGGTAATGATATACAAGTGCGCTGGTTCAGTGACGGTACAAACCTACATTCGGTCTGGGATACCAGGATTATAGAAAGCTATGGGATGTCGTATAGCGAACTCACAACAAATTATGGGACAGAATCAAAAGAACACTATAAAATGTACGCACAAGGTACGCTGATGGACTGGCTGCGGGAGAGTCAAAATATGGTCAAAAAGGTCTATAATTCGGCTAAAAGTGGCGATAAATTGGGATATGCCTATATGGAAGAATATCAAGACCTCGTTTTTATTCAACTGGGAAAAGGCGGTATTCGGCTTGCTGAGGTACTTAATGAAATTTTTGATTAGCAAGCAGCTTAATCTTCTTCTCTGTATGCTCTGGGAGTAGTCTTAAAATATTTTTTGAACATGCGGGTCAAGTGGCTTTCATCGGTAAAGCCTAGTTGGTTTGCAATTTGGGCAACGGTAAAATCTGTGTTTTCAAGCTTTTTTTTGGTGCGGTCAAGTCGATTCATCAACACATAATGATAAATTGATTTACCGGTGTTCTTTTTGAAAAAATGACTCAACGAACTCTTTGGCATATTAAACGTTTTTGCCAGTGCAGTTACACGTACATTCGCGGGTTCGTGCACGTGGCTTTCTATATAATTGATGAGATCATTAATAAAAGTGGCATCTTCATGGGTGGGCTGGCTTTTTGATGTTTTGCGTAGGTTGCGCACTGCGGTGCGCAGGCATATGATAGCCATAGCAGATATCAAGTTAGAATGGAACAACCTTTTCTTTTGATATTCTTTTTTTATGCTTTCGTACATGTTCCAGATAAGCCTATGATCATACTTCGCCTCGCTCTTCTTGCGATCAAAAACGTGGGGTAGATGCTGCTGTGTATCAATGCGATTAAACCAGTTAAGACAATCAGTAAGTTTATTTTCTGCTGAAAAGGGATCTAAAAAAGCATAGGTACTCAAGCACGTTTCCTGATATTCTTCAATGCTATAGTTACCGTAAGCCGGAACCATTAATATATCACGGTTTTTATACGTGTGTTTTTTATCGTTTAAGAAAAAGATGCCCGTACCACTTTCAATAAATATAATTTTTAAAAAACTTTTACTTTTCGGTGCATCAGGTTCTGTAAAATTGATATGCGAAGTGATGAAGAGGTTATTATCTAAGCTAAAATACAACATGAGCATGTTTTAATACAAATTCAAAAAATAAGAATAGTGAGAAAATATAGGAAGGAGTGTTGGACTGCTTAAATTATTCTTAACAATGAATTACAAGCGTGGATAAATGAAATTGTTATTTTAAATTTTTCAAGTGGGATGAAGTATTTCCTGACTCTTATATATTTATAAAGATAATAAAAATAACGCAAAAGGAATTAAAATTAGCACAATCAACATACTAATTTCATGTGAAATTATTAAAAATTATATCAATTTCCGAAAAGTTAAGTTAATGCGCCCACCTATATGTTTAGTTGTTTTTGGCAATTGATGCTGCCAGTAGTGTTGCGTACTTCCTTTCATGAGTAGTAAACTTCCCGGTTCTAAAAGTAGTTTACGCGTGTCTGACCTATTATTTTTAGCACGGAATTTAAAAAAGCGTGCGGCACCTAGACTTAGCGAGGCTATTACCGGATTTTTGTTCAGTTCTTTCTCATCATCTGCATGCCAGCCGTTACTATCCTGGCCGTTGCGGTATAAATTGAGCAGGCAGGTTGTAAATAGGCAACCCGTTCTAGTTTCTACTTGATCTTTAAGTTCCTGGAGCAGGGGAAGAAAAGGCTTCGGATGCATGGTGATTGAACTATAGCTGTAGGGTTTTGAATTTTCGGCATATAATGCGGTAAGGCGGGGTTGTGCGTAAATTTTACCGAACACCTTAATATCATCCTGCTGCCATTTAACGTGCGTGCGCAATTGCTCATAATAGTTTTTTTGACGTGCCGGCGAAATAAAATCAGGATAATAATAGACTTCCGCTTGCGGCATATTTGGGATACTGTAGGCCTCATCCCCTTGCTCGAATAACTGTTGCATACCTTACGAAACTATAAATTTTAATTCGTTACGATACGTAGATGGTGTCTTTCCCGTAAATTTTTTAAACTGTTTATTAAAGTGACTGAAATTATTAAAACCGCTTTCAAAGCAGACATCGGTAATACTTATGGGGTTTTCATGTAGTAGTTTTGCCGCGTGGGTCAACCGGTATTCATTAACAAACTGGGTAAAGGTCTTTCCGGTTATTTTTTTAAAATAGCGACAGAAAGCGGGAACGGTCATACTTACCATTTCTGCAATTTCATCTAGTGGGATCTGACGTTTAAATTCCTCTTTCACAAAATTAAATATGACATTAATGCGGTTATTGTCCTGCAATTCGGTTTCCAGGATAAAGCCCTGCGCATTGAGCACCGTATATTGCTCGGCAACTTCCAGCGATTTTAAGATTTCCAAAAGGCCCAGTAGACGTTCATAATGTTCCATCTTCCCGAGTGCTTCAATTTTTGCACCGATGCCGCGTTTAATTTCCCCGTGAAAGACAATTCCCATTTTTGCCCGCTCAAAGAGCGATTTTATGCTTTTCATCTCTGGTATCTCAAAAAAATCCTCTCCCAGAAAATCGGGCCGCATCTGGATTACGGTTTCCTGTTCATAATTGCTCAGTGAATCTGTAAAACCGCAATGTGGTAAGTTAGACCCTATAAGAATGAGTTCGCCATTGCGATAATAAGAAATATGACTTCCTACCTGCCGTTTTCCGGTACCGCCATTTACGTAGACCAGTTCCAATTCGGGATGGTAATGCCAGAAGTTTTTACTGTTGTTCTCTTTCTCAGCATTATAGGTCCTGTATAAAAAGGAACTTCCAAAAGCCGGTTTTATTTTTTCTAAAGTAGGTTTTGTAGTTGTGGAGGTAGTCATGGGTTCAAGATTTGGTTCTCTAAAATACAGCGCAGCATATAAAATGACCTGTGCAAAATTAACTCAAATATGTTTAATTTTCACAATAGTGGTTATAGTAATATGGGTGTAGTTAATTTAGCACATATTCCTGTTCATTGGCTTCTATTTTTGGAGGTTTTATCTGGGTATGTTTGTACTGTAATATTTCTGAAATATTCATTTAAAAACAAATCTTATGAAAACGACAATCAAAAATTTAATGTTAGCCGTAGTGCTCATCACTGGTTTAAACATGTACGCAGCAGATTTTAACGTGGCGGTAAAAGAAGGGTATACATTAACGGTTTCCCTAGAGCAGGTAGAAGCTTCATCTAATATCCTACTTCAGGATGATCAGGGTGTCCTACTATACAGCAGAGAACTGAACAATAAAGTGGAAACACTGAATCTTAAGAATCTTCCTAATGGTGTCTATACCTTGTTTATGGAAAATGACATGATCTTTGAAAAGACCATGATCATTAAAGGTGATGAAGGCCTATCTATTTTTGGAGATGCTGAAGGAACTATTTTCAAGCCAAGTTTTAAAAAGGTAGATTCTATGTTGAGAATGTCATTAACTAATCCTTCTAATCAAAAAGTACTTTTTACCGTCTATGACGAAGATGGTCTGCAAGTAGCTTCCACCGAAGGGGAGGGTTATGTGATCAAAAAATCTTTTGACTTCAATAAAAGTAAAAGTGGAGCCTATGTGGTTAAAACTACCATAGGGGATCATTCTTTCTCTAAGAGAATCAGCATGAACTAAGTTGAAAAATCACTTAAATAACGTAAAAATGCCCCTTTTTGGGGCATTTTTTATTGGAATCCGGCAAGTAATATATTGAAATCAACTTATAACTCCAGCGAGAAAGAAAGGATTACCTGGTCGGGTCGCGTGTCTATGCGACCGTTTTCCAGAGTCACTATATTTGTATCGATAAACCGTGCCTCATTGTCACTCAGCCCCCGCTCATAACGTAGATCTACACCGAGCCTTCCGATGTTAACACCCACACCAAACTGTGCACCCACGGTAAGATCGTGCTCCACATCGCCTAGTGTTACCTGGTCATAATCTGTATCTAAAATGTATTGCAGCGATGGTCCGGCAAATATATTTAGTGGCCCAAAAATTCGCACGCCTACTAATAAGGGCAAGTCCAGTTTTTGCATCTTAAAATCCCGGTCATCATCATAAGAGCTTTTGGTATTCGTATATAACAGTTCTGGCCTAAAAAAGAGTGTGTTTCCTATTTTGCCAAATACCCCTACGTGATACCCCACATTATGATCAGGGTTTTCCAGCACGTCACCGGCAGAGTCTGTAACATCGCCGTTGCCGTTATAGTTGAGCCCGGCCTTAATCCCATAGCTGGACTGGGCAAAGCTTATACTGCCCATAATCAAGAATAATCCTAAGAGTGCTTTTTTCATAATAAAGTGTTTTTGTTAAAATTTCAGTAGTTTGGGTTGTTTATTTATTGGCCATTTTTTAATGGCTTGAACCTATTAACGCTTGTTCAACCCCGTTTATTTTATTTTGTACAGCCTTAAGGGCATTACTAGATGTTCTCTTTAAAGGATCAAGCAAATAGTTTTACCTTTGCCACTTCCTAAAAAAAATGATGAATTTTAACCTTTTACAGACAGATACTTCCAGTAGCGCCCGGGCAGGAACACTTACAACGGCGCACGGCCCCATAGAAACTCCTATTTTTATGCCTGTGGGTACGGTGGGCTCTGTAAAGGGCGTACACCAGCGCGAACTACGAGAAGATATCAATCCAGATATTATACTGGGCAATACGTACCATTTGTACCTTAGACCTCATATTAAGGTACTGGAGGCAGCGGGTGGGTTGCATAAATTTATGAATTGGGATCGTAATATCCTCACCGATAGTGGCGGGTATCAGGTATATTCGCTTTCGGCCAATAGGAAAATTAAGGAAGAAGGCGTTAAATTCAAGAGTCATGTTGACGGTTCTATGCACACCTTTACGCCAGAAAATGTCATGGAAATTCAGCGCAGTATAGGTGCAGACATTATTATGGCTTTTGACGAGTGCACGCCCTATCCCTGTGCTTATGACTACGCGGAGCGGTCTATGCATATGACGCATAGATGGCTGGATCGCTGTATTGCGCATCTGGAAAAAACCCCTCCAAAATATGGCTACGAACAGGCATTTTTCCCTATAGTACAGGGCAGTACGTACAAGGACCTGCGCATACAGTCGGCCGAATATATTGCCAATGCCGGCGCCGCCGGAAATGCCATAGGTGGACTTTCAGTAGGGGAGCCCGCCGAAGAAATGTATGCGATGACCGAAGTGGTGACTAATATACTTCCCGTTGATAAGCCGCGTTATCTCATGGGAGTGGGAACACCTATCAATATCCTAGAGAATATTGCCCTGGGTATTGATATGTTTGACTGCGTGATGCCCACACGTAATGGCCGTAATGGTACGTTGTTTACCAGCCGTGGTAAGATAAACATCAAGAATAAAAAGTGGGAAACAGATTTTTCACCACTTGATGAAGAAGGAACCACCTGGGTAGATCAGGAATACAGCAAAGCTTACGTGCGGCATCTGTTTAAGGTGAATGAGATGCTGGCGCGACAAATAGGGACCTTGCATAATCTGGGTTTCTACCTGTGGTTGGTGCGCGAGGCTAGAAAACATATCTTAGCAGGTGATTTTACCCCGTGGAAAGAGCAAATGGTAAGACAAATGGATAACAGGTTATAGATGAAAATACTTGACTGGTACATACTAAAGCGTTACTTGGGCACATTTTTAACCATGCTGCTGCTTTTTATACCTATAGGCATTA
This sequence comes from Leeuwenhoekiella sp., assembly GCA_011050015.1. Taxonomy (GTDB): domain Bacteria; phylum Bacteroidota; class Bacteroidia; order Flavobacteriales; family Flavobacteriaceae; genus Leeuwenhoekiella. The sequence continues at coordinate 7,679 of DRGP01000052.1, forward strand.
CCGTCAACCTGGCCGAAAAAATAGACAAGATTTTGGCTAATGAAGCGCCCTTTTCTGAAGTGGCGGTGTACTATCTCAATTTTACCATTTACTTCGCAAACCTGCTTTTTCCGCTCTTTTTGTTCCTTTCGGTGATCTGGTTTACCTCAAAGTTGGCCAATAATACGGAAGTGATCGCTTTTTTAAGCAGTGGGGTTTCTTTTTACCGTTTTCTGCGGCCGTACATTATTGGGGCGACCTTAGTATGCGTAGGCGCTTATATTCTCGGAACATATCTCGCACCTGCCGCCAGTCGCGGTTTTAATGAGTTTACCTATGAGTATCTAAAAAATAACAAGGCAGATCGTGAGACGCAAAACGTGTACCGGCAGATCAGCGATGATGATTACATTTATGTGAGCCGTTTTAACCCAGCGCAAAACCTGGGTAATAATTTTACACTGGAGCATTTTGAAGGGAACGAGCTAGAGTACAAACTTATGGCCCGCAGTATTGTTTTTAAGCCAGAAGACAGCACCTACTCCCTTAATGGGTTCAAAAAACGAATTATAGGTAAAGAAAATGATATTTTAGAAACCGAAAGAAATCTGGATACCGTTTTTGACTTTGATCTGGAAGACCTTACTCCCGTAGAATATATTGCAGAAACACTCAATACGCCAGAATTACGTGATTTTATCGCTAAAGAAAAAGCACGGGGATCTTCGGCCATAAATAGATATCAGGTGGTCTTGTACAAACGGTTCAGCTTACCGGTGAGCGCTTATATTTTGACAATTATCGCGGTGGCGGTTTCTGCGATCAAGCGCCGTGGCGGTATGGGTATTAACCTTGCCCTGGGCATCTCACTGGCTTTTGTCTTTATATTTTTTGATAAAGTATTTACCACAATCTCAGAGCAATCCGATTTTTCTCCCATCGTTGCGGTATGGTTGCCCAATGTGCTTTTTGGTATTCTTGCCATTTATCTATTGAGAAATGCCAAACGATAAACTGCGCAGTTACCTGCATTTTCATGTCATTGTCTTTATTTGGGGCTTTACGGCCGTTCTTGGCGCACTTATAAGCATAGGTGCTGTGGCGCTGGTCTGGTATAGAATGTTGCTGGCATCACTGGTTATCTTTGGCTATATAAAATGGAAGGGTATTTCCATGAAGGTGGGAAAAAAGACCGTTATGGGCTTCATCATTGCCGGTATTGTGATTGCCCTGCACTGGCTCACATTTTTTGGTGCCATAAAAATCGCTAATGTTTCCATCACACTGGCCATGTTAAGTACCGGTGCTTTTTTTACTTCCATAATGGAACCTATTTTCTATAAGCGAAAGGTGATCTGGTACGAGATTTTCTTTGGTCTACTTGTGATTTGTGGTCTGTATCTCATTTTTGAGGTCGAAACGCGCTATACGGAAGGTATCATTGTCGCCCTCATATCTGCCTTTCTCTCATCAGTTTTTACCCTTATTAATGGCAAATTTGCCCAGACGTATCGCCCTTCAGTGATTTCTGTTTATGAATTGTCGGCGGGGGTGGGGTTTGTGACGCTCTACTTATTGTTTACGGGAGGTTTTAGCAGTACCTTTTTTCAACTCCCCGCGATGGACTGGGTATACATCGTAATTTTGGCAACAGTTTGTACTGCGTATGCGTTCATCGCATCGGTAAAAGTTATGAAACACCTGAGCCCATACACCATTATGCTCACCGTAAATATGGAACCCGTTTACGGCATTCTGCTGGCGTTTGTAATTTTGGGAAATGCAGAGCAGATGAATACAGGCTTTTATTATGGTGCATTGTTGATCTTGAGTACCGTGGTGCTCAACGGAATATTTAAAAATCGACGTAAGCGTAAGAAAGGTATTTTACCAAAAACGCTAGAAAATCCACAAGGCCGGCTTACTGAAGCCAAAAATGCCAATTTATCCCCCGAAAAAACAGAATAAAATCAGCCATTTTTAGCCGGTTTTTTGCGGTTTTCAGGCTGTTTTCTGAATTTTTCCGTTAAAAACAGGCTTTAGCGAAATGCAACATAGGCATTTCGTAAAAACCATGCGTGCATATTAAAAATGGCAAAAGGGATTGGAAGGACGCTTCAAAATCTTGTATATTTGCCTTCTCACTAAAATTTTCCCAATACATGGAATATTTGGATTTTGAACAGCCCATTAAAGAGCTGGAAGAACAGCTTGAAAAGTGTTCTGTAATAGGGCAGGAAAGCGATGTGGATGTTACCAATACCTGTAAACAGATAGAAAAAAAACTTGCCGAGACCAAGAAGGATATCTATAAAAACCTTAGTCCCTGGCAGCGGGTACAGCTATCTCGCCATCCTAACCGTCCATACACCTTAGATTATATAAAGGCCCTTTGCGGGGACACTTTTTTAGAACTGCACGGCGACCGCAATGTTAAGGACGATAAGGCCATGATAGGCGGCTTGGGTAAAATAGGTGATCAGAGCTTTATGTTTATCGGGCAGCAGAAAGGCTTTAATACAAAAACGCGGCAGTACCGCAATTTTGGAATGGCCAATCCAGAGGGTTACCGCAAAGCGCTTCGACTCATGAAAAGCGCCGAAAAATTTGGTATTCCCGTCATCAGCCTCATCGATACACCGGGTGCTTACCCGGGTCTTGAGGCAGAAGAGCGCGGCCAGGGGGAGGCAATTGCCCGCACTATTTTTGAGATGACCAAGTTAAAAGTGCCCATTATCGTTGTGATTATAGGCGAAGGGGCAAGCGGCGGAGCGCTGGGTATAGGCGTGGGAGACCGTGTACTTATGCTTGAGAATACCTGGTACAGTGTTATTTCTCCAGAATCGTGCTCCTCTATTTTATGGCGCAGTTGGGAGTTTAAGGAAAAAGCGGCAGAAGCGCTTAAGCTTACCGCTCAGGATATGAAAAAACAGAAACTGGTAGATCAGATCATCAAAGAGCCCTTGGGGGGTGCGCATAGCAATCGCGAATCTACTTTTGCCATTGTAAAAGAAGAAATCCTGAAAGCATATGAGGATGTAAAAAACTTATCCCCAGCAGATCTTGTTGAAAAAAGGATGGATAAATATAGCCACATGGGAGTCTTTAAAGACTAGTGCCGCAAACATAGATTAACCCTTATTCCGGGATTTTACCACCCGGATTTTTTTGTGCTTATCAACAACAAAATAAAGTTATTCACAATACAATTGTTAACTTGTGGTTGATAAAGCTGAATGCCATTTTTGACTAAAGCCTTAACGATTTTTTTACATTCGCTTTATGGAAAACACGCAAGCCAAACCTGCTTTTAAAACAGGATCCAACCCGGTTATTTCTCTTGAAAAAGGGAAAATACCACCACAAGCTATTGATTTAGAGCAGGTTGTTTTGGGGGCGATGATGATTGATAAAAAAGGGGTAGATGAGATCATTGATATTCTTACCCCAGAGGTTTTCTATAAAGAATCACATCAGCACATATACGATGCGGTGCGCACTCTCTTTGAGAACGGGGAGCCCATTGACTTATTAACCGTTTCAGAGCAATTGCGCAAAATGTCTAAGTTGGATAAGGCGGGCGGCGATTATTACCTTATTCAGTTAACGCAAAAAGTATCTTCTTCAGCGCATATTGAGTACCACGCGCGTATTATTTTACAAAAGTACATTCAGCGCAGCTTGATAAAAATTTCCAACGAAATCATTGAAGAGGCCTATGACGAGACCACTGATGTTTTTGACCTGCTGGATCATGCTGAAAGCAAATTGTATGAGGTTACCCAGGGCAATATCAAGAGAAGTAGTGAGACGGCTCAAAGTCTGGTGATTCAGGCGAAAAAGAAAATTGAGGAAATTTCCAATAAGGAGGGACTTTCCGGGATCCCTTCCGGTTTTGACCGGTTGGATAAACTTACTTCGGGATGGCAGCCCAGTGACCTTATCATTGTCGCGGCCCGTCCCGGTATGGGCAAAACGGCACTTACACTCTCTATGGCGCGAAATATTGCCGTGGGACAGGGTATTCCGGTTGCTTTTTTCTCTTTAGAAATGGCTTCTGTGCAGCTCATTACCCGTTTGATCTCTTCAGAAACCGGTCTTTCTTCAGAAAAATTACGTACCGGTAAACTGGAAAAACACGAGTGGGAACAGCTTAACCATAAAGTGGCTGCCCTTGAGAAAGCACCTTTGTTTATTGATGATACGCCTTCACTTTCTATTTTTGACCTGCGGGCAAAGGCCAGGCGACTAGCCTCACAGCACGGCATTAAAATGGTGGTGATTGATTATTTACAGTTAATGACCGCCGGTGGAAGCCAGAAAAACGGTAACCGGGAACAGGAAATTTCCATGATCTCGCGGAATCTCAAAGCACTGGCCAAAGAACTTGATGTACCGGTTATCGCCCTGTCACAGCTATCACGCGCCGTGGAAACCCGTGGTGGTAGCAAGCGCCCACTGCTTTCTGACCTTCGGGAATCTGGTGCAATTGAGCAGGATGCTGATATTGTGAGTTTTATTTACCGCCCCGAATATTACAAAATTGACGAGTGGGACGATGAAGAGCGCAGTCCTACCGATGGTCAGGCCGAATTTATTGTCGCCAAGCACCGTAACGGTGGGCTGGAGAGCATACGGCTTAAATTTATTGGTCATTTGGGTAAATTTGATAATCTTGACGATTTTAGCACACCCTATCAGTTTGAGTCGGCAATGAACCAGAACGCTGCGGCTAATGATGATACCCTGCGTCCAGAAAACTTTCCCAGTACAGATCAGGCCTTTGGTAGTTCTATGAATGATAACGGTGACGATGACGGTGTTCCTTTTTAAGTAATAAATACTAGGCATAATCCTTGTTGCGTTGTAACTTCACACCATGCCTATGACTTTTAGCCTAAAAAACCACCGTAAACATCCTATTATTGACAAATTTAAGGTAAAAATCCTGCTAACTTTTCTTGCGCTGGTTTTTAGCTTTCAATCCTTTGCTTCTTATATTCTCATCCCCATGGACCTGGAAGGGCAGAAAGAGCACCTAAAAGCTTACGGAATTACCTACTGGACGCTGGCCAAGCAGCAAAAAGTAAAATGGCTGCTCAATTACAGGGGCGGCTCTTTCTTGATGCCCGATACCGAAGAATTGCGCAGGGAATGTAAGATTCGCGGTGTCTCTTTTGAATTGCTCAGCGACACGAAGACAGAATCCATTCTGGAAGAAATTAGCAGTCCGTCTCAAAATATGGAAGCGGTAGTACTTGAAAAAGCGCCCAAAATCGCCGTTTATACCCCAGAAAGTTCCGTTCCTTGGGATGATGCGGTGACCATGGTATTGAGCTATGCCGAGATTCCTTATGAAACTATTTATGATAAGGACGTACTGGAAGATCAACTGGTACTTTACGATTGGTTACACCTGCACCACGAGGATTTTACCGGACAGTACGGTAAGTTTTACGGGAGTTACCGGGCGGCACCATGGTATATTCAGGAGAAAAAAGGCGCCGAGCAACTGGCGCACGAGCTGGGATATGATAAGGTTTCTGAAGAAAAACTGGCTGTTGCACAAAAAATTCGGGATTATGTGATAGGTGGCGGTTTTATGTTTGCCATGTGCAGCGCGACCGATAGTTTTGATATCGCCCTCGCTGCAGCAGGGGTTGACATCTGTGAACCCATGTTTGATGGTGATCCTTCAGATGCGAACTATCAGGCGAAAATAAATTATGACAACACCTTTGCATTTACTGATTTTAAATTAGAACGCGATCCCAACCGCTATGAGTTTTCATCCATAGACATGACCTCTAAAAGGCGTATAAATATGGAAACCGATTATTTTACGCTCAAGGATTTTTCAGCAAAATGGGATCCTGTTCCGGCCATGTTGTGTCAGAATCATACGGCACTGGTTAAAGGTTTTATGGGCCAGACGACATCCTATGATCCAAGTGCAATTAAAGCCACTGTGCTTGTACTGGGCGAAAACAAAACCAATGGTGAGGCGCGATATATTCACGGCATACAGGGCAAAGGTTTTTTTACATTTTATGGGGGGCACGATCCAGAAGATTATCAGCATCGCGTGGGCGATCCCAAGACACAGCTTTCGCTGCATCCTAGTAGCCCCGGTTATCGGTTGATCCTTAATAATGTACTGTTTCCAGCGGCTAAAAAGAAAAAACAGAAAACTTAAGATGTCTCGCGCACATGGATTGTTTCTAGTGCTTGTGCTTTTAGCCTCAGGATCTTATGCACAGGCAAGCTTTTCTTGGGCGGAAAAGAAAGATTTTCAATGGCAGGATTTTACCGGTTTTCCTGATGATTCCAGTCCGTTTGCGGCGAATGTGAATACAGGTGTCAGTCACAGGTTTCGTATAGATTCCACCGGGCGTCTGGTGAAGGGTTCCAGCACTATTACAGCTTATTTTTATCCCAAACTTTCCTGGTATAAACCAAAGCAGGTCAATGCTGGCCTTTTAAGGCATGAGCGGTTGCATTTTACCATAACCGAACTCCATGCCCGGATATTCAGAAAACAGGTGGCGCACTTTAAATTTACTACAAACGCACGCATAGAAATCAAGTCGATTTACCGAAAAATCGAGCAAAAACGCCAAAAAATGCAAACCGAATTGGATCGCCAGACGCAGCATGGTCTGCTGGATGAAAAGGAATTAATATGGAAGGAAAAAGTTAACCGGCTTTTAGCAAAATATTGAGAGCACTTTCTCTTTAATTAGATTATATTTTTCAAAATGAATAAACCGAAAATGCTTGTGTTTTTGGCAGATTTTAACCGGATTTTGATCAAATACAGTCGTTTTTTTTTAAATAGAAGCTATGAATAAAGTCATATTATTAAATAACAGGCCGGAAGGAAGGCCACAAGAATCAGATTTTAAATTTACCGAAGAAGAAAAACCCACCCCCGGTGAAGGTGAGGTTTTACTGAAAACCAAATACGTTTCTGTAGATCCCTATTTACGCGGAAGGATGCGCGATCAGAAATCGTATATAGCACCTTTTGAACTCCACAAACCCGTGGCTTCCGGTATTATCGCCGAAGTGATAGCCTCTAAAAATACTGATTTTAAAGAGGGCGATTTTGTAAATGGCATGCTGTCCTGGAAGGAATTTCAGACCAGTACTGGCAAAAACCTGCAAAAAGTTGATCCAGATCAAGCGCCACTATCGGCCTATCTGGGTGTGGTGGGCATGACCGGGCTTACCGCATATTTTGGCCTTACGCGTATCGGGCAGCCCAAAAAAGGGGACACCATAGTAGTTTCCGGCGCAGCTGGTGCTGTGGGAAGTGTGGTAGGTCAGATAGGAAAAATTAAGGGTTGCCGTGTGATAGGCATTGCCGGCACCGATGAAAAAATAGCGATGCTCAAAAACACCTTTGGTTTTGATGAGGGCATAAATTATAAAACGACTTCAGATATGAAGGCGGCCATAAAAAAAGCCGCTCCAGATGGTGTAGATATTTATTTTGATAATGTGGGCGGTGAGATCAGTGATGCCGTTTTGGCAAATATTGCTCGTAACGCACGGGTGGTAGCCTGTGGAGTAATCTCCATGTATAATGATGAAGAAACTCCAGTTGGGCCACGTGTAGCGCCTCTTTTAATTAAAAACAGCGTCTTAATGCAAGGTTTTACCATTGGGGATTTTCAAGCTGACTTTAGTGAAGGGATGAAGCAGTTGGCCATTTGGCTTAAGGAAAATAAAATCACACATAAAGAAACCATTGTAAAAGGTTTTGATAAAATTCCGCAAGCTTTTATAGATCTTTTCGACGGAAAGAATACTGGAAAAATGATCGTTGAGATTTAGCACCATTCCATTAATAATATAATAAAGAGCACTTACACGATGTCCAATTTATATACAGCGTATCAAATTAGAGGGCTTACTCTGCCAAACCGTATCGTGGTTTCCCCCATGTGCCAGTACAGTGCTACAAATGGGTTGGCCAATGATTGGCATTTGGTACATTTGGGAAGCCGCGCGGTGGGTGGTGCCGGTCTTGTTTTTACCGAAGCTGCTGCCATATCGCCAGAGGGAAGGATTTCCCCCGGTGATTTGGGTATCTGGTCTAAAGAGCATAAAAAAGCTCTCAAAAGGATTGTAAAATTTATAAAGCAGCAGGGTAGCGCTGCGGGAATCCAACTTGCGCATGCGGGTAGAAAAGCCAGTACCAAACCGCCATGGGAAGGAGGGACTAAAATCACACCCCAAAATGGAGGTTGGACGGAAGATGCGCCGTCACCCATCTCGTTCAACGAAGGAGATGCGGAACCTAAAGCCTTGACGATTGCCGAGATTAAAGAAGTGGTATCAGATTTTGCAAGTGCTGCAAAACGTGCTGTGAAAGCTGGTTTTGATGTGATCGAGATTCACGCTGCACACGGCTACCTGATCAATCAATTTTTATCTCCGCTCACAAATAAAAGGCAGGATGCCTATGGCGGTACGTTTGAGAACAGGGTACATCTGCTTCAGGAGGTTTGTAACGCGATACGTGCAATTATTCCTGAGGAAATGCCCTTATTTGTAAGGATTTCAGCCAGTGAATGGGCCGAAGGTGGCCATACCATTGATGATTCGATTGAAGTGGCTAAAGTTTTGAAAACGCTCGGGGTTGATCTGATTGATTGCTCTTCGGGCGGTGTGGTTAAAGAACAGGATATTAAAGTAGAAAAAAACTATCAAGCCCCTTTCGCAGATGCGATCAAAGCGCAAGCAGATATCGCTACCGGTGCTGTAGGGATGATCACTGATGCCCAGCAAGCGGAAATGATTTTAAACGAGAACAAAGCCGACCTTATATTTATGGCTCGTGAATTTCTTAGAAATCCATATTTCCCGCTGCTTGAAGCTAAAAATGTGGGTGAGACCATAAAATGGCCCAATCAATATGAGCGTGGCAAACCAAGGGATTAGCGTTAAAAATGGGTCAATTAGGTCAATAATTGACATCAAAAAGTAATAAAATAAAGGAAATTTCAATGAAAAATACATCATATTCCGTATTGGAACTGGCTACTGTAGGCCAGGGATTTGAACATAAAACAGTGTTTGAAAACAGCGTAAAATTGGCTCAAAATGCCGAAAAATTAGGTTATAATCGCTTTTGGCTTGCTGAGCATCACAATATGGTAAGTATCGCCAGTTCAGCAACAACGGTGCTTATGGGGCATATAGCAGGCAATACAAATACAATAAAAATAGGTTCTGGGGGTATTATGTTACCCAATCACTCTGCGTTGCTTATTGCAGAACAATTTGGCACATTAGCGCATTTATATCCCGGCCGTATTGATATGGGGTTGGGCAGAGCACCGGGTACCGATCAAGCCACGGCTTATGCCATTCGCCCAGATCGGGTGCAAGCAGTGTATAAATTTCCGGAGGAAATAGAGAATATTCAACGTTATTTTTCCAAAGACAATCAAAATGCTAAAGTGCGCGCCACGGTTGCGGAAGGCGTTGAGGTACCTATTTATATTTTAGGTTCGAGCACAGACAGCGCACATCTGGCCGCAAAAAAAGGCTTGCCTTACGTTTTTGCCAGCCATTTTGCGCCCACACAACTCTTTGAAGCGCTGGCTATTTATCGTAATGAATTCCAACCTTCAGCTTTTTTAGATGAACCTTATGTCGTTGCCGGAATCAATGTGATTGCCGCAGATACCCATGAAGAGGCCGAAACCTTGTCCACCAGCTCCATCCGTATGATGATTGGGGTGATGACCGGGCAGATTGATTATTTGCAGAAACCCATCCCCATGAATCAAGAGCTCAGGGCAATTTCTCAAAATCCCGCTTTTGAGCGGATGCATAAATATGCCTTTGTAGGGGATAAGGAAAGTATAAAAAAGCGTACCGAAGATTTTATCGAACAGACCGGTGCAGATGAACTTATGGTCGCTTCCCATATTTACGATCCCCAGGATCGTATAAAATCGTATCAACTTTTTGCTGAGGTCATGCAGGAAATTAATGCTGTGCTAGCGTAAATACTGATTTTCTTCCTACAAGGAAAGTTTGTAAACCTCCCAGGTTTTAAAACCTGGGAGGTTTTTAGTTTTAATGAATTTTAAAATATTTCAATTTTAAATCTCATTGATTTCATACTTATAAATGGTGATTTTTAGACCAACTTCAAAACTTCTTCAAAACAAAATATTTATTGAGTATTAATAATTGATCTATTATAAGCTGGAGCGCGAGAATATTCCTTAGTATAAAATTTCACCCATAGTTGAATATATAAGTGAAATTTACTTTTTAAGTAATAGGTATTAAGTATATGGTCATTAATAACTTGGGTATGGTTATTCGATAATATGCCCTCCATTAAAATTTGAGATAAAACCCACTCACTTTTAATTTATTAATACTTTTTTCACATTTTTCCCGTAACAAAAAAGGAGTTCGTACGTCTCTTAAGTGTACCCTTAATCAAGGTATATTTTTATCAATCTAATATGCTATACAAAGTAGCGTGTATTACAATCATCAATCAAAAACGAACTTTTATGAAATCTTATCTAATTTGGACTTTAGTCCTTTTTATCAGTTTAAATAATTTATTTGCTCAACCCGCGAAAACTGAAGCAACAGGGTCTGTAATCGGCAAAGTCATAGATAAAGATCTTGACGAGCCTATACCTTATGCATCGGTAAGTATAAATACAGCACAGGACGTTTTGAGCGGAACGGTAACCACAGATAGCGGTGAATTTGAGATTACAGGACTTCCTGACGGAAACTACACCTTGAAAATTCAATTTATGGGCTATGAATCGTTTTCAAAAACCATAGCGATCAATAAAGCGCACCGTTCCCTTCAATTGGGGATTATACCACTCAAGACGCTCACTGCAGAACTGGATGCTGTAAATATTGTGGCAGAACGAACGACCATAGAACAACGTATTGACCGTAAAGTGATCAATGTAGGCAAAGATCTTACCACATCTGGAGCCACAGCTTCAGATATTATGAACAATGTGCCATCCGTTAGTGTCGATCAGCAAACAGGGGCGTTGAGCCTACGCGGTAACAGTAATGTCCAGGTAATGGTAGATGGTAAACTTTCTAACATTCCACCAGCCCAACTGCTAAAGCAAATTCCATCAACTTCAATCAAAAAGATTGAGCTTATTACAAATCCTTCGGCCAAATACAATCCTGATGGAATGAGCGGAATCATCAATATTGTGCTCTATAAAAGTGCAAACATAGGTTTTAACGGTGATATCAGTACGGGGCTTTCGTATGATGAAAACCCGGTTTTTAATAGTGGAATTAACTTAAACTATCGCAACGGAAAACTCAATGTTTACACCAATTACAGTAATAATTTTGGCAAATACCACAATCCCGGTAACATCTATCGTCCCGATGAGAATTCAGATCAGATTCTTGATTTTTTATCTGATGAAAAAAGCCACTTAATAAAAGCGGGGATAGATTATTATATCAATGATCACCATACGTTATCCTTTTTTGTTAACCGTAACAGCTACAATGGTTTTGATGAAGGGAATGTGGATATTATTTATCCAGACGCCAGCCGGAATCTTTTTCAGCTATTTGTAAATGAAAGTGCAAACCATTCTGAACAGTACAACCTGGATTACAAGATAAATTTTAAAAAGGAAGACCACAGCCTGGAACTGGAAATAGACCAAAACAATTATAAAGATGGAGTGACAAGTAGTTTCGATTTTAGTGGTAGAACACCCTTACGGGACTATATTGATCTTATAGGTACCCAGCGTCAACGAAGTACCATAAGCCTGGATTATGTTAACCCATTGCATGATGATGCAAAACTTGAATTTGGGGCGCAGGCCATACTTTTTAGCACAGATGTGGGCTACTCGAGTACGGGATTTTCCTTTAATGCTTCGGGAAACTTGGTGCCAACGAGATCTACCGCTTTTAACTATGACCGTGATATCTATGCACTATACGCCACGTATGGAAAAAACTATGAAAAATGGAGCTATCAAATGGGGATACGAGCAGAACAAGCTGAGGTTGTAGCAGATACGAATGCTATTTCAGCTTTTAAAAACGATTACCTGGAGTTCTATCCGTCTGCTTACGTCACATTTAATCCCAGTGAAAAAAATCAATATCAAGTGAGCTACAGTCGCAGGGTAGACCGCCCGGGTATCAATCAGGTCAATCCCATTCGCAAATTTAGTACACCACTTATCACACAATATGGAAATACGGATCTAACGCCCCAATTTACAAACAGCTTTGAGGCCAATTACACACGTAAACTCGAAAAAGGAAGTATTACCGGCGGTATTTTTTATCGAGTTATAGAAGATCAACTCAATCAGGCATTTTTTATAGACCGCTTTAATCTGGATCGGGTAATACTGACTTATGATAATTTTGACAATACCTCGTCTTACGGTCTTGAGCTATCCAGTAATTATAAACCCACAGCATGGTGGGATTTTAATGCCAGTTTTGACCTTTATCATCAATCCCAGACTGGTATTTCTGAAGAGTTGAATCCCAATATAGAACAGCCTACAGCTGCAGATATAAGGTTAGTTGAGCGAACCATAGAAAATACAGTTTATAATGTGAGAATGTCAAATAATTTTAAGCTTGGTGAAAAGCTTACGTTATCAGCTTTTGGAATGTATCGTGGCTTAAACAAGGGGTTGCAGTTTACAAGCAAACCTATGTTTATGGTCAACACCGGTTTGCGTTATGAGATGTGGGATGGTGCCGGCACCGTAAGTTTAAACTACAATGATATTTTAAATACCATGCGTTCTCGCTTTACGGGTAATTATCCATACACACAAGAGGGGCAGTTTGAATGGGAGAGCAATACCATTTATTTAGGTATCAACTACCGTTTTGGAAAAACCAATTTTAAAGCCAAAAAGAGAAAACAACGTGAAAATAATGAACAGTCTGCTGGTGGCGTCTTTTAGAATGGAAAAATTCTTTGTGAAAAATTTAAGCCAACTTTGAAGCCTCCTCACTACGATCCACTGTTTTTCCTTTCTGAAGGAGCAGGCGTACATCTTCCAGCGCGAGATAGGCACAGGGAACGATTACCAAAATAATGGAAGTAGCAAAAATGATCCCAAAACCCAGTGAGATCGCCATAGGGATGAGGTACATCGCCTGGCTGGAACTTTCCAAAATAATGGGGGTTAAACCACCAAAAGTAGTCAGAGTGGTCAACATGATGGGTCGAAAACGGCGCAGCCCCGCTTCATGTATCGAATCGTAAATACTAATGTCTTTTTCCCGCTGTTTATTTGCATAATCTATCATAATAAGGGAATCATTTACCACCACGCCTGCCAGCGCAATAATACCCATTAGGCTCACGAGCGAAAGGTCATAGCCCAGCATCATATGTCCTAAAACGGCACCCACAATCCCAAAAGGGATCGCAGTCATAACAATGAGCGGCTGTATATAACTACCAAAAGCAATCGCCAGAAGGGCATAAATAATAAGCATGGCCATGATAAAATTGCTCAAGAGCGAGTCTGTAGATTCCTTCATTTCAGCCTGTGTGCCTTCAAATGTCCACGTAGTTCCAGGGAAATCAGCTCTCAATTGGGGTAAAATATCGGTTTCTATGGAAGCTATTACCCGGCTAACGGCATTGGCCGGCTGAACATCCATACCCACGTTTACTACCCTACGGCCATCCCGGCGGTTGATACTGGTAAAGGCTTGACGCTGCTTTACTTCTACCACATCAAGCAGCGGCACTTCTACACCATCGTCGTTGCGTACTAAAAAATTCTCCAGATTCTGTAAATCCTTACGTTCATTGAGCGGCAGTTTTACACGTACCTCTATTTCATTGGTGCCACGCAGCTGGCGTACAGCCAAAGCTCCAAAAAAAGCATTACGCACCTGGCGACCTATTTCAGCAGAAGTAAAACCAAGGTTGCGCCCTTGTGGAAGGAGTTTAAAATCGTATTGCAGTTTGCCCTTATCATAATTGTCGCTCACATCCCTGGTGTTGGCAAAGGCTGCCGTTCGTTCTACAAATGCCGTGCTGGCCTTTTCCAGCATTTCAATATCATCATGGCTAAGGTCAACGCTTATATCCCTTCGGTAACTGGCAGGTCCGCGCTCGGCCTCAAAAGTAATTTGATCTACCCCGGGAATATCTCCAATATTGTCCCGCCACAGGGCAATGAGTTCACCGGCAGACATGTCGCGTTGGTCTGGCGGGAGCATGACAATTTCCACATCTATAAAATTTTGACCTCTTACGTTACTTTTGATCCCTTCGGCTACTTCGTCCAGATTGTTTTCATCAAACATTTTTCGTGTAGCGGCCGCAATATCTTCGGCCACAAGTTGCGCCTGGTCGCGGGTCGTGCCAACAGGAAGCCGAACCCCGGCTTCGATTTCTCTTGCAGCAACTTCGGGCATCATGATAATGCCCATGTGATCACTCAGCGCATAACCGCCCACAATCATCAATATCGACGTGGCGATCGTGAGCGTGATGTAACGGTATTTGAGGCAATAATCAAGAAAAGGACGGTAGTAGTTGTCAATAAATCGATCAAAGCCCTTGGCAAAAGATTGCTGCCAACCTTCTAGTTTTACTACCCATTTTTTCTTTTTCTTTGTAGATAAATGTCCTAAATGTGAAGGCAGGATAAATAATGCTTCGATTAAGGAAACGGCAAGGATCACAATGACCACAGCCGGCAGCGGCCACCAGAATTTTCCGGTTTCGCCGGGTAAAAACAATAGCGGAATAAAGGCAATAATCGTGGTTAAAACACTAAAAACGACCGGTTTTGATACATCTTTGGTTCCGGCGATAGCCGCATCCATAAAGTTCATGCCCTTTTGGCGATAGGCAAACACATTTTCACCCACTACCACCGCGTCATCTACCACAATGCCCAACACCACGAGAAAACCAAACATGGAAATCATGTTGATACTCACCCCGATCACCGGAAGTAAAATCATACCGCCAATGAAAGAAATGGCCATGCCCATCATAACCCAAAAAGCTAAACGGTATTCTAAAAATAATGTTAGAATTACTAAAACGATTAAAATGGCAAGCAGTCCATTTTCTGTTAATAGCGAAAGGCGCTCACGATAATCCTCGGCGCGGTTGCTGTCTATACGGTAGTTTACACCCGGTGGAAGTTCAAAATCATCAAGGATTAGCTGTACGGTTTCGGCAATATCCAGCGGTGATTGATCGCCTATGCGAAAGATTTCCATATCTACGGAAGGCGTTTCATTGAACTTTCCGTGAAAACCTACTTCTTCAAAGCCGTCGGTAATTGTGGCGATGTCGGCGAGGGTGACTTTCGCCCCGCTCGGGGAGGAGACAATGGTAATCGTTCCAAATTCTTCCGCCCACTGTTTGCGTTCTTTTACGCGCAGCAGGATTTCTTCAGATTGCGTTTCTACGGTTCCTGCCGGTACATCCTGACTGGACTGTGCGATTATATCGGAAACTTGACCCAGGGTGAGGTTGTACTGGCGCAGCTTGTTCCGAGGGATCTCTACATGGGTCATATATTCGGGCACGTTGCCTATTTCCACCTGGGTAATCGTAGGATCACTTAGCAACCGGTTACGCAGGCGCTCACCCAGTTTACGCAACGTCCAGATATCCACATCGCCATATAAGCCTATTTCCATAACATCGCGCTGGCGGTTGCGCAGGCTTACGCTGGGCTCTTCAATATCATCGGGAAAAGTCCTAATGCGACTTATCGCCTGGTCAATATCCTGAAAGGTATTCATGCGCTCGGTTCCCGCAACGAGTTCAATTTCAACGCTGCCCGAACCTTCATTGGCCGTCGAAACAATTTCCTTAATGCCTTGAATACCGCGAATGGCTTCCTCTACGGGCAATAGAATTCCCTGTTCTACTTCTGCAGGGGCAGCACCGGGATAAACCACATTGATGTCCACAAAATCAAGCTGAAATTGGGGGAAAACCTCCTTTTGAATGTTGAACATGGTGTAAATACCGCCACCTATAAGTAACAGCATGAGCAGGTTTGCCGCGATGGAATTGCGCGCCATATACCCAATAATGCCCTCTTTTCTCACTTTTTTGCTGTCCTTCTTCTCCATAGTTCTCGGGTATTAACGCGTTGCGGAATTAGCTTTTGCGGTAGTTGTAGAATCGGTCGTGCGCATTCTCAGTTCAAGACCTTCGGCTACCGTGCTAAGATTTGTGGTGACCACTTGCTCATTATCTTTTAATCCACTGCTGATATACGCATTGTTGGCATCGCTGAGCAGCACCTCTACCTCACGAATTTCCAGTTTACCCTTGTTCATCACCCATACCGTATTATTGGTGCGTATATGATCCCGATTTATCTTGATCACTTCTTGAAGTTCAGTGGCCTGCATGCCCACTTCTACAAATGCGCCAATCATCAGTTTGGGTCTGCCTGCGTGTTCCTCTTTTTTTGCCAGGGGATCTGCCACTTTTACCAGCACCCGGGCCAAACGGGTCTGCCCGTCTAGTGCACCTATTTGCTTGCTCAGAAAACCTTCTCGGCTTTCTCCTTTAGCCCATGCGGTGGTATTGGTAATGGTGGCGACCGAACCTTTTTCGGTATCATTTTCGGGGAAACTGAGCCATTTTAACTTGGAAACGGGAACACTCACTTCCACCCAGTAATAATCGGCGCCCACCAGTCTGCCCAGATTATCACCGGGCGCCACCTGAGAGCCTGTACTTACCATTTGTGAAATGATATGCGCGTCAAACGGACTGCGAATGGTGGTGCGTTCTACATTCAATCTTGCTTGTTTTACGGCCGCTTTAGCTGAATTAATGGTAGCTTTTACCGCTTGTAACTGGGGTTTTCGGAGTACGAGTTGCTGCTGCCCGTCAGTAAGCGTATCGCCGCCTATCAAGGCCAGATCCTGCTGGGCAACCTGCTGGCGTCCCATTTCCATGGAAAGATTAGTTTGCGTCTGCATGAGTTCGCCCTCGCGCAGCGCTAATGTATTTCTATAATCTGAAGGATCGATCTGTAGTAGCATCGTACCCTTTTTTACAAAACCACCAGGAACAAATTCAGGCGAACGTCTAATGACCTGCCCACTTACCAGCGGACTCAACATCACGTCTTCTTCCGCCAGCACGGTACCGGTAGCCTGTATGAGCGGGCGGTAATTACCTTGTTGCACACGAGCCACTTCCACAAGCATAGCCGACTTTTTTGTTGCACCTTCCCGCTGCGCGTCAGGTTCTGTACTGAATATCAAAAAAATGGCCACGGCTGCAACTGCAATGATCGATAGGCAAATGATTATGATTTTTTTCTTTTTCATAGGCTAAAAATGTTTTTATTGGGAAACAGCTTCTTTGGTTCCATTGGCCTCAAAGCTTCCGGCAAGCGCCCGGTACATATTGATGCGTATTTCAAGCTGCTCTTGCTGGGCATCTATAAAATCCCTGCGTAGCTGTTGTTCCTGATCAAGCGCAAGGAGAACATCCAGATAATCGCTAAGGCCGTTTAGAAATTCTAAACGCAACTGGCCATTGGTACTTTCTGCCAGGTCTAATTGCCGTGCTAGAATGATGAGGCGCTCTTTTTGAATCTGCTCATTGATCAACGCGTCCTCGACTTCACGAAAAGCGGTGAGCACCGTTTGACCATACACATATAACTGTTGATTTTTAAGGGCTTCAGTGCGATCTACTTCTGCCCGTAAACGGCCACCGTAGAGTAGGGGGGCAACCAGATTTCCGGCAAGGGTGTAGGCCCATTCCTTAAAGAGATCAGCATAATTGTTGGACCTGGCCTGGGCAGAGAGGCTTAAAGAGATGCGCGGATATTTATTGCGTACCGCCTCGGCCATGTCCCGGTCTGCTGCCAGAACGAGGTTATAGGCCTGCACGACATCTGGGCGTCTGCGCACCAGTTCCAGCGGTAGCCCGGTTTGAGGCAGCGCGGGCAATTTAGGCAGCGAGTCAACGCTTACGGCAGGCATATTCTGAGGAGGTTGTCCCACTAAAACTGCGAGCTGATTATTAAGCAGGGCCACATCAGCTTCATAAATCAGCTTTTGATTGCGGGTATCTTCCAGTAATTGGCGCTGTCTCAGTATATCTACCGCTCGTATCTGGCCGCCTACAAAACGGGCGCCTATAAGTCGGAGGGAGTTTTCATTGGTTGCGATCTGATTATTGGCCACTTCCAGTTGCCTTGTGGCGGTAATGAGCTGAAAATATATAGAGGCTATGTTTGCCGATAGGCTGATGGCCGCCGCCTGATAATCATAATAAGTGGCCTGCATCCTAAAGTCGGCAGCTTGCGCGGCAGAATGAATGCGCCCCCAAAGATCTATTTCGTAGGCGGCCGATAATCCCAGCTGCACATTTTCACCACCAGCAAAATCTGGTTCTGGACGGCTAAAAGCATTTTGCGATCCCGCCTCGATATCGGGCCATAAAAATGATTTTTGGCGCCGCCGAATAGCGGTGGCAACTTTAAACTGTTCCCAAGTGGCGGCAAGGTTGAGATTTGCGGAAAGCGCACTGTCAATAAGTGTATTGAGTTTTGGATCATCGAAAGCCGCCCACCATTTTTGCGGTAGTGCCTCATTACCGGTAAGACTAAAGTTTTCGGGTGTGGCAATAGGTGCATGTACCGTTTCCATTTTTGGTGCACAACTGTAACAGAGTGCGCATAAAAAAGAAAGATAATATATTGAAATGGGGAAGCGGAGTACTATTTTTTTCAGATTTTGGTTTTTAAATTGGTGAGTTCGTTTATTTAAAACCTTAAAATACACACCAAAAGCCAAATAATTAAGCGGTTACGATATTTTTAACGTTTGTTTCATCAGCGTTCTAAAAACTAACGGTCTTTACTAAAATTATTGATTTTTTTAGGTTAGTTTATTCATCCGTTCAAAAATTCTATTTGATTTCCAAATTTTGCTTCACATAAACCAATTTTCGATGATTTGTAGTAGAAAAACTAAGATAAAGGGGAATTTGAAAATTTTTAACGCATTCGCATTATCAATTTCTGAAGAGAAGCCTATATTTCATATTTAAAAAAATCCACATTTTTCAAATAATGGGGTTACACCCTATCATTTTCTGTTGAAAGCAAACGACCACGCAAATACCTCTCAAAACAAACTGCGCTACAATAAAATACGCAACGGAATTTTTTTATCTGGCATAGCCGATTTCGGAAGGTATTTCATAAAGATAAATGCCAATACCAAACTGAATAAACCTATGGCCAAGGTGGCCAAGCGCCAGCC
>DRGP01000053.1 GCA_011050015.1 Leeuwenhoekiella sp.
GAAAACGCGAATCATTATACAATTCACCTTGATACCAACTCGCAAATCCGTTAATCTGAATTTGGTTTTTTAAATCCACATATTCCACCGGAACATGGAGTTTAGTTATTGTGAACGTAATTTTATTAAGATCAAAACCTGAATCTTTAAAATTTTCTTCGAAATCTTGAATGTTAAAGACCTCAGATAAAGAATATGATTCTCCAGATATTGCATCTTTAAGTTTTTTTCCATCTAAAAGATGATAAGAAACCAATCGACCAATTAATAAATCTGAGATTATTGACTCAAACTGTTCTTCGATCTCTTCTGTATATTTTCCCTCATAATTGTAATAACATTCATTAATTCGGTAAACAAAAGCACTTTCCCCCAGAATCATTCCTTGATTAATCAATTTTTTAAAAGGTTCTTCTACGGGAACGAGTCCGCGGTCGTGCAGGAATTTTACCCAGAAACGGCTGTACAGCAAGTGACCGGTGGCGTGTTCGCTCCCGCCAATGTAGAGGTCCACGTTTTGCCAGTAGTCCATTGCTTCTTTGGAGGCAAAAACGGCATCGCGCTGCGCTTTTTCCATATATCGGAAAAAGTACCAACTAGAACCGGCCCAACCGGGCATCGTATTCAATTCTAAGGGGTAGATCCCCGTGTGTGATTCCGAATCAAGTTCGGAATGACGTTCTTTTTCGTCATGCTGAACTTGTTTCAGCATCGCATTAGAAACTACCTTATTATTCTTAGCATCCCAGGCCCAGGTATCCGCACGGCCCAAAGGTGGTTCGCCTTCCTCCGTTGGGAGGTATTTTTCAACTTCGGGAAGTCGGAGCGGTAAATATTTTGCATTGATCATTTGCGGCATTCCGTCCACATAATATACCGGGAACGGTTCGCCCCAATAGCGCTGCCTGCTAAAAACAGCGTCGCGCAGGCGGTAATTGATCTTGCCTTCGCCCTGACCTATTTTTTCGAGTTCGTAAATGGCGGTTTTCAGTGCTTTTTTATAGGGTAGCTCATTCAGAAAATCTGAATTGGTGATCACCGTACCTTCTTTATCGGCATGCGCTGCTTCGGTAACATCTACGTTCTTAAAAATATTTTTGATGGGCGGCATGCCTTCCGCGCCAGCGAAATGATTGGCGAAATCATGATCCCGCTGATCGCCACAGGGAACCGCCATGACCGCGCCCGTACCGTAACCGGCCAACACATAATCGCCTATCCAGATGGGCACTGGCTCCTTCGTAAATGGATGCTCTGCATACGCGCCCGTAAACACACCGCTTATATTCTTCACATCGGCCATGCGTTCGCGCTCGCTGCGCTTTGCAGTTTCGGAAATGTAGTTCTCTACCGCTTCTTTTTGTTCTGGCGTGGTAATTTTTTGTACCAGTTCGTGCTCTGGTGCAAGGGTCATAAAGGTAACGCCGAAAATGGTGTCGGGTCTTGTGGTGAAAACAGAAATTCGATCCCCACCTAAATCCTCCCCCAAGGGGAGGACTTTTGATTTTGACTCCAAATTGTTTTCAGAACTCGAAACAGTTCCCCCTCCGTGGGAGGGGGCTAGGGGGAGGATACTTTCATCCAGCCTCTTAAGTTCCAGTGTTTCCTGAATTTTTTTAATGACTTCGTCAAGATTTTTAAGGACTTCCTCATTGGTAAACCTCAAAAATCGAAACCCTTTTTTCTGCTCAAGGAGCAATTGCCGTTCCCCGTCCTTTTCCAATTGATATTGGTGAATCTCACCATCTACCTCAATCACCAACATTTTTGAAAGACAGACAAAATCAACTATATATTGGTCAATGGGATGCTGTTGACGAAATTTATAACCCAATTTTTTATTTCTAAGCTCCTGCCAAAGTTTTGCTTCCGCTTTAGTGGGGTTCTCTCGCATTTCTTTTGCACGCTCCAGTAAAACAGCAGCAATTTCTGGTTTTCCGGTCATAAAGCCGGCGTGATGTCTGTCCCCACCTAAATCCTCCCCCAAGGGGAGGACTTTTGATTGTGACTCAAAAGAATAATCTGACTTCGAATCATGATCTACAGTCGGCTTTGCTCCCCCGCCCTGGGAGGGGGCTGGGGGGAGGATATTAAAGGAAATTGAGGCACCTACGGAACGCCCTATCCAATTGGTCTGGCTGTCCTTAAGCGGTTGCGGCCAATCGATTTTCTGTAAACCGTCTAATAAACGCTGTGCGTAAGCGCTGATGCGCATGCTCCATTGCGTCATTTTTTTGCGCACCACAGGATGACCGCCCCGTTCGGAAACTCCGTTTACAATCTCGTCATTAGCGAGTACCGTTCCCAACGCCGGGCACCAGTTCACTTCGGTTTCCGCAAGATAGGTGAGGCGGTATTTTAGGAGTATTTCCTGTTTTTTCTTGGTGGAAAATCCGTTCCACGCTTCCGCGGAAAAAATTTCAACATCTTCATCACAGGCAGCTTTTACGTTGCTATTTCCTTCCGCAGCAAATTTTGCGATAAGCGTATCGATCGCTTCGGCTTTATCGGTTTCTTTATTGTACCAACTTTCAAAAAGCTGGATAAAGATATACTGCGTCCACTTATAATATGCAGGATCTGATGTACGCACTTCCCGGCTCCAGTCAAAAGAGAACCCTATTTTATCCAGCTGTTCCCGGTAACGGGCAATGTTGGTTTCGGTGGTAATTGCGGGGTGCTGGCCGGTTTGAATCGCGTACTGTTCGGCCGGAAGGCCAAAGGAATCATACCCCTGTGGATGCAGCACATTAAACCCTTTATGGCGCTTGTAACGCGCATAGATATCACTGGCAATGTAGCCCAACGGATGGCCCACATGCAGTCCCGCCCCAGAGGGGTAAGGAAACATATCAAGCACGTAATATTTCGGCTTTTCACTGTTATTTTTAGCCTGAAATGTGCCGTTTTTGGCCCAATATTCCTGCCATTTATCTTCTATTGCGTTGTGATCGTATTTCATTTTATTGTCTTCCGAGTGAAGACCTACAAGTAGATCCCGCAGAAAAAGCGGGATGACACCTTGCAGGTCGCATGTTACCCCTTTGGGATAGGGGCGACAAATTTACAATTAATAGCGCTTTTTGCGTTATTTTAAACGGTTTTGCATACAAATAGCCAGAAACTAACGTTTATCAAGCGCTAAGTTTCTTATTTTTGTCCAAATTTCAACCTATTTATGGCTTCGTTTGAAAAGTACCAACGCCGCAGATTGCTGTCTTCTTATTTTTCGGTCGTGTTGAGCATTGCGCTTGTACTCTTTCTGTTAGGGCTTTTGGGGCTTTTGGTCTTAAATTCTAAAAAAGTAGCCGATCATTTTAAGGAACAGATCGCGCTGAATATTTACCTGAAAGATTCGGCCAAGGACAGTGAAATTACAGCCCTTAAGGATACAATTGCTGCTGCCGAATACACCAAATCCAGTCAGTTTATATCAAAAGAAGAGGCCGCCAAACAACAAAGCGAGGAAATAGGCGAGGATTTTATGGATTTTCTGGGGTATAATCCGCTTCAGAATTCAATAGACGTATTCCTAAAGGCCGATTTTGTTTCAGAAAGCCAGGTAAAGGAAATAGTTGATCAAATTGCAAGCAAAGAATTTGTGGAAGAAGTAAATTATGACCAGCCCTTGATTTCCTTACTCAATGAAAATGTCAGGAAAATAAGCTTCTGGATCGTTATTATCAGCGGATTGTTCATGTTTATCGCCATTTTATTGATCAATAGTTCGATACGGCTTTCCGTCTATTCCAAACGTTTTACCATAAAAACCATGCAGATGGTGGGCGCGACCAAAGGGTTTATACGCCGCCCTTTTATCTGGCAGAATATAAAACTGGGGCTTATAGGCGCAATCATTGCTTTGGCGGGAATGGCCGGTGTGCTGTATTACCTCAATAAGACTTTCCCGCAACTGGATTTACTGGGGGATAAAAAAATATTGGCGATGATTTTTGGCGGTGTTTTTCTGGCCGGGATTATTATTAGCTGGCTCTCTACCTTTTTTGCGACGCAGCGCTTTTTAAATTTAAGGACGGATGAGCTTTACTATTAATCCCCCAACCCCAGAAGGGGGAGCTGAAAAAGGAACATTAAGAAGAGAATAAAGTGAAAATGTCACTTCGAGTGTTCTTAATTGAAGCGATAGCGAAAATTGAAAATGTATCGAGAAGTGCGTGCTTTTAAACGGAGCGATAACGAAGGTTAAAATGTATCGAGAAGTGCGTGCTTTTAAACGGAGCGATAACGAAAATTCAAAATGTATCGAGAAAAGCAACTTGAAATATTGAGATCAACAAAACCTACAAGGAGGCCTACGGCAACACCCTGCAGGTTGCAAACAAAATATTAAATACTAATTATCAGAAAATGGGAGAACAAAAGCGGAAGAAAAAACACGAGCTGCACCGCAGCACCTTTATTTTTGGCAAAAAGAACTACAGATTCATGCTTATAGGGCTGGGAGTGATTACCCTGGGCTTTATTCTCATGTCTGGTGGTGGCAGTGACGACCCCAATGTTTTTAATCCCGATATCTACAGCTGGCGCCGCATAAGGCTTGCACCTGCGCTGGTATTGTTAGGCTTTGGTATAGAAGTTTTCGCCATATTGCTTGACCCCAATAAATCTAATAAGGGCCCGGACACGCTTTCGGATTCTGAAAAACACAATCACTAATACATGGATTATTTACAAGCGGTCGTGCTGGCGATTATTGAAGGCATCACCGAATTTCTTCCCGTTTCTTCTACTGGCCATATGATTATTGCCTCCTCCTTTTTTGGGATCGCACAGGAGGATTTCACCAAACTTTTTACCATTGTGATTCAGCTGGGAACCATACTTTCGGTGGTGGTGCTGTATTTTAAGCGCTTTTTTCAATCGCTTGATTTTTATTACAAACTGTTTGTGGCTTTTATCCCGGCAGTGGTTTTGGGCCTTTTGTTCAGTGATCTTATTGATGAACTGCTTGAAAGCCCGGTAACGGTTGCGGTTTCACTTATTATTGGAGGCTTCATTCTTTTAAAGGTGGATGACTGGTTTGGTGATGCAGAAGGCACCGAAATTTCCTATGGTACCGCTTTTAAAATCGGTTTTTTTCAATGTCTGGCTATGATTCCCGGGGTTTCCCGCAGTGGCGCGAGTATTGTGGGCGGTATGAGCCAAAAGTTATCCCGCACCGTCGCGGCAGAATTTTCCTTTTTTCTTGCCGTCCCTACCATGCTGGGCGCCACGGTAAAAAAATCGTGGGATTATTATCAGGATGGTTTTGTACTTACCGGTGAGCAGATCAACTTGCTCGTTATTGGCAATATTGTGGGCTTTCTGGTGGCGCTTATCGCAATCAAATCCTTTATTGATTATCTGAGCAAGAATGGTTTTAAGGTTTTTGGGTATTACCGTATCATCGCCGGCGCCGCGATTCTGATCATCCACTTTTTTATTATGGAACTTACGGTGGTTTAAAAAATTATTTTAAATGCTGTATTTTAAATTTTGAATAGAAGTTAAATCCTCTGAAAGTCTACGGTAATCTGTCTAAAAATGCCTCAGAGTGGCCGATTTTGACCAGTTTTTACTGGTTTTAAGATGAAAGAATAGAGAATAAAGATTATAGCAAGGTTTGGCCTTAGACCTTATTAAAGGTTTAGATTTTAGATTCATTTTTATAAATTAACGCTTATAAAAAACCCTGCCAACCCTCCCAATAAGGTCTTTTAAAGCATCATTTTCTATGGAATCAAGTCTGATAAGATCTACTTCCTGAGGAATTAGAAGATCATCTATTTCTGTTTCCAAACGAAGCAGTTCATCAAAGGTGATAGCATTCATAATCGCAAGGTCAATGTCAGAATGATTTTTAAAGTTGCCCTTGGCTCGCGAACCGTAGAGCATTACTCAAGAGATTTTTTCATTTGTGGCAAAAACGGCACGCAAGTTTTCAATGGCCTTTTGAGAAAGGCCAAATTCCGCTTTATCCACTGTTATTTCTCTAATTTCCTTCATCTTTTAGGCTTTCCATTTTAAATTGAAATTCTTTAAAACAGGAGTTATAAACGTTGATGATTTTTTTGGAGATTTCTTCAGCAATTGACTCATTATAGGTATGGCTCGATTTGTTTCGGCTTATAATCATGTCTATCCAATGCAACTAGATTTTCAACCCGCTCCACATCGCCCAGTTTTTTAATCCAACGTATTTTCCTGACTGCATTTTTGTAGTGGTTTCTCCCTACATTTTCACTCAATAAGCGCCGAATATGACTTTCGCAAAGCGCTACAAGTTCAGGTGTATAGTCTTTGGCCAGATAAGATTCGTATTCTTTTATAACATCAATGGAATATGCCTGTTTTACTAATTGGAATAGTTTGTCGTACCATTTTTCCGCTACATAGAATTTTGCGACTTGATGAACATGAGCGTATGATTTTGGCGTACCGCTTATAAGTTCGTCAAGGTAACTTTCCCATTCTTTTTTAGAAATACGTGCTTTGAGCAGCTGATAATATTCCATCTTATCGTGATGCGAATCTTGCAGGATAAGTTTACGGGCAAACTTCACAACAGCCGCATCATCAGTACTGGCCAAAGCGATCTTTAACTGATAATTGCGCCATTCATTGGCGCGGCCTGCCCAGCGTGCTTTGTCTTTTTCCACTCCTTTTGTGCGATTTTTGCTGCTTTCTCATAATTCTTTTCAGCAATCAATTCTTCCAGTGCCATACGCCGGAAGGTAGCTAATTGCAGGTTATCATAAATATATTGTTTAGCGGCTGCCGCATCCTGCTCCATGTAAAAACAATACGGCGGCACCATGTTTGCAGACCGGGCCATGATCGTAGTGACAGGTGCAATAATGCTGCGTGACCTGGCCTTTTTTTGTCAATAGCTGCACGTTGTAATCACTTGAGCCGTTAACGGTAAAATTTTCTTGCCGATCGCTTCTACCGCGCCGGACCTAAAATAACCCAGGCCCCGTTTAAGGATCGTTCATCAATATACTGTTCAAACTGATTGATTAGTATTTGCATTGCGATTAAAGTTTTATATGGTAAGTAACGCAGCTATCCTAAAAGTAAACAGATAGTGTCTTGACGCCATACCAAAATACCGGGGAAATCTCACATTTATTGATACCTTTACCGCTTTTGCCAAAGAAATATGGAAAGATGCACAAGAAACCCAATGTAGAAGACTTTAAAGAAGGCCAGGTGCTGCTTTTTGATAAACCGCTGGAGTGGACGTCCTTCCAAGTAGTCAAAAAAGTACGCTGGCTCATCAAAAAAACCTATGGAATCAAAAAGATAAAAGTGGGTCATGCGGGTACTTTAGACCCACTTGCTACGGGATTGCTCATTATTTGTACCGGGAAATTTACCAAGCGCATTGCCGAATTTATGGGTCAGGAAAAGGAATACACCGGTACGATAACCCTAGGCGCCACCACGCCTTCCTACGATCTGGAAACCGAAATTGATGCTACTTTTCCACTTGATGGCATTACGGAAGAACAAATTAAGGCCGCTACTCCACAATTTACCGGAGCCATTAAGCAGCGACCACCGGTTTTTTCAGCTTTAAAAAAAGAAGGAAAACGCTTGTATAAATTTGCCCGTGCCGGAGAAGAAGTTGACATTCCCAAACGGGATGTAGCAATACGCGAATTTGAAATTACCCGTATCAATCTCCCAGAAGTGGACTTCCGGGTGGTTTGCAGCAAGGGTACATACATCAGGTCATTGGCGTATGATTTTGGAAAAGCGTTGGGCAATGGCGCCCATCTTTCCGCACTTAGACGCACAAAAATTGGTGCATACAATGTTAAAAACGGCTTGAATATGGAAGAATTTCAAAAAACGCTTTCCGAAGCATCAATAGGTTCTTAACTATTAAAATAAAATCCTTTTAGTAAACTATATTAGAGAAGATTAAAAGACCAATTCGTTGAGATTAGGAAAAGTTTGAATTTCGATCAATCCAGATGGTCTAAAATAAAACCCGCTATACAGCATTTAAGAATCCTCACCGGATAAATGCCCCATCGGAAGGGATTAAAATATTCTTAATTTATTTGGAAATGGAACTTTTCAACGTTATTTTACGTATATATGAGCTAAAAGCATTCACAAAAAGCCGTTCATCAACACTTTTTATATGAACATCAGTCCGCAGGATAAAGCTTTTATAATCACCTTTGGCAGCGCTTGCCTTCTGGTGCTGGTATTCTTTTTTATAACCCTAAGCCCCTTTGAAAAACAAGTCGCAGAAGAGTTTATAAACATCCCCATTATTGAAGAGCCGGAACAGGAACAACCGGAAACGCTGAAAAAAGAGGAAATGATCGCTCAGAATGAACCCATCTCCCACCAGCCCAAAAACGAATCACGTTTAAAGAACGAGGCAGAGGAGTTTTTCTCACAGGAAGATGAGATCCGCGAGGCACTACAGGCAGAACAGGAAAGTGAAAGTGAAGCTAAAACAGAGGAAGAAAGCAGCTATTCTGATTACCAGAATAAAATAGCTGCGCTGCGCGAAAAAGCCAAAAACGCAAAAAAAACAGAAGCCACCGAAAATAAACCCAAAGCCCAACCACAATCTTCTTCCACAAACCGAAGAACAACTATAAGTTATATCCTGAACGAGCGCAACGCGATAAAAATACCCAACCCCGTCTATACCTGCGATGCGGTGGGCAAAGTGGTCATTAATATACAGGTGAACGACAACGGCAACGTAACCAGAACGACCTTTAACAAGTCGGCTTCCACCACATCAAATGGTTGTCTTGTAGATCAAGCAATTGATTATGCCAGTCGCGCCCTGTTCAATGTTACCTCAGGATCATCGCAATTGGGCAGCATAACCTTTGAATTTCAGGGTTAATCAGTCTTTATGGTAATGCATTAACAACCCAATCTTAATTTTATTCGTTATGTGTTTGAACACATCCATAAAATGGATATATTACCCTTCAAATACCCCAAAACTTGAAAAAATTGATTATTGCCCT
Organism: Leeuwenhoekiella sp.; assembly: GCA_011050015.1. Taxonomy (GTDB): domain Bacteria; phylum Bacteroidota; class Bacteroidia; order Flavobacteriales; family Flavobacteriaceae; genus Leeuwenhoekiella. The sequence goes on from DRGP01000053.1 coordinate 9,012, forward strand.
ACCCTTATTATTTGGGTTCGTTAGGTCTTTGCATGCCCAGCAAAGCATTGATGATGTCCTTAAAAAGTACAATACGCACAGCATCCCCTATATTTCAGTAGAAACGCTGAAAATCGATAGGGACAGTTATACTATTCTGGATACACGCAAAAAAGAAGAATATAACGTGAGCCACATACCCGGCGCTATCTGGGTGAGTGAACATGTAGATGATCGCAAGCTGGATTCCCTCCATTTATCAAAATCACAACCTATCGTGCTGTACTGTACGGTGGGAATACGCAGCGAAAATTACGGCAACCTCATGAAAAACATGGGGTTTACCCAAATAAACAACCTTTACGGAAGTATTTTTGCCTGGAAAAATGCCGGTTTTTCCGTTGTGGATCTTAATGGCAAAGAAACTGAAAAAGTTCACGTGTATTCAAAAATCTGGGGAAAGTATCTCAAAAATGGGGACAAAGTCTATTGAAATTCACGAATTTTGAAGTCCCAAAACAGACGGTTGCCTGATGCTGGAGATTAAACCGAAAGTACTCCCTTACTTCAGAAAACCGCGTCTAACTACATAAGAATTTTATTTCCATACATTATGGGCTTATTAAGCAAAAAACAAACCGATGAGGATGTGGATTTTGCCACAGACTTTCACTTCCCTACCTCTACGCAAGCACTCATTTTTTCCCCCAGGGTGAAAAAATGAGTGCTTGCGTAGAGGTAGGGAAGTGAAAGTCTGTGGC
>DRGP01000054.1 GCA_011050015.1 Leeuwenhoekiella sp.
TGACCCCCAATGGCCCTCAGCCAGATATGTCAAGGCTATTATCAGGCTATCCCCAGGATGAAAAATTAGCTCCTTATGATTCTGTCACCAGCGGGGCTTATATTTTGTTCAATCAAAGTTTAACGGCGACTGTGGGGCCTTGGGGAACGTCTTTTGCTGCTAATATTACACCAGATGAGACCGGTATTGGCAGCTGGACAAATGAGCAATTTCTGCTGGCGATGAAGGAAGGACAATGGAAAGGTCTTAAAGGTTCAAGAAAATTACTCACCCCTATGCCCTGGCAGAATTTTGCAAAACTTTCCGATGAAGATGTGTTGGCTATGTTTGCGTATTTAAAGACGTTGAAACCTGTAAAAAATGCAGTGCCTCAGGCCTTACCACCTTCATAAAATACTTCTCGGGATGTTTAAAAGTTGATATAGAAAGAAGTAGCTATTTGTTATATTCGTTGTTACTATTTATGTTTTAATTCGATAGTTGATAAGTATTTACTAGAACTGAAGCTGAAATATGTAAAACCCGTTCTAATTCTCTAATCATATCAACGGTTAGCCTTTTCTTTTTATTCAATATCTCGGAAACTCTGCTTTTTCCTCCTATTATGCCAACCAAATCCTTTTGTTTAAGGTTCATTTCCTCCATTCGGATTTTTATCGCTTCAATTGGATCGGGAGCTTCAATCGGATAATATTGATTTTCATAGTTATCAATTAACATTGATAATATATCAGCTTCGTCACCTTCTTTGGTGTTTGCAGGTGAATCAAAAATTATTTCTAATCTTTCTAAAGCTTTTTCGTAATCTTGTTTAGATTTTATAGGTTTTATTTTCATATGCGTAGTTTATTAAATGGTCTCAGCATCTATTTTATCATATTCGGCGTGCGTTCCTACAAACCTTATAAATGCCCATTGTCTATCAAAATTAAATTTTACAATTAATCGGTAAGAGTTTCCTTTACTATTGAAAACAACTCGGCTGTTTTTTAAAATACTGGCATTTATATACGTTTGCTTTACCTCATTAGGCGAAGTCCAAGTTGAATTTTTTGCGGTTTCATACCAGGTTTTTAAATATTGTTCTGAATCAGCGTGCTTTTCCCAAAATTCTCGGAGTGCTCTCTTCGCAATTATTCTTTTCATATTTTAAATGCTATTGCAAAGATACTTAATGTTCTCGAATAAAGAACTTTTTTTGTTTTTTAAATAAAGGGTAATGTGCAGATAACCTTACCCTTAGATTTATCTCTACATAATTAACCGAATATAATCCACCAGATTATAAAACCTTACTGAAAAACGTAATCACCGGAAAAAACCTTACGTTTTAGTCAAAAATCTACCTAAAACCGCCAATTTTCAGCCCAATTTTCAGTAAAAAAGTCCGTTTTTTAGTGTTAATTACGCTTCACCAACGCATAAAAATCCCCTTCAATGGGCAGATAACCCTGGTTATAAACAAAATAATAGACCGTTCCCGCTTTGGTGGTATAGATGCTGGTAAAATGGTTAAAGTCAAAACCGGCGTCCTGCAATTTGGTTTTTGGCGTAGTGGTCTTTTCGTCTGGGTTGAGCCGTTCCAAAATGCGGTAGTTCTTGCGCAGCTTGTTATTGATGTTACGCACCAGTTTGCGGCTGTCACTGTTTAAACGGTTGTTATGGCTGTTGCGGCAGGCATCGCTGCAAAATTTCTTATCAGAACGACCTACAATACGATCGCCACATTCTGGGCAGGTTTTGGTCATTTTTAGGGTGTTTTTGGCTGTTTTTAAGTGATTTATGGCCATTAATATACGTTTTTAGTAGATAACAAATGACTACAAACGTTTGTAATCGGTTATAAACGAAAGTAAATAATTCATGACCGATTGCTTTTCGCCATCCCCCGCATCTTTGCCTTATCAAATACTTACAAACCATTTAAATAAACAACAATGAGCACGTTAAGAAACAAAGTACAATTGATAGGCAACCTGGGCAACGACCCTGAAATCCTAAACCTGGATTCGGGCAGTAAACTGGCTAAATTCAGTATCGCGACCAACGAATCGTATAAAAACAAAAAGGGCGAGCGTGTGACCGATACGCAATGGCACAACATTGTAGCCTGGGGAAAAACCGCTGAAATTATAGAAACCTACGTCACCAAAGGCAAGGAGATCGCCATAGAAGGGAAGCTTACCTCCCGCAGCTACGAGACGGCAGCAGGTGAAAAACGCTATGTCACCGAAGTAGTTTGCAACGAACTGGTGCTGCTGGGAAAATAATATCCCCACCCAGCCTCCCCCAAGGGGAGGAGCATTTTAAAAAAAATTCCCCTCTGTCCGTCTTTGAATGCAAGACCTGCGGAGGGGAATATATTAAGGATGATACCTTTCAGTTTATCATTTTCAGTCCCCCTCCTTGGGAGGGGCTAGGGGAGGATATTAATACGGTGAATTCGGAAACACATCATTTCCAGCATTCACATCCGGCACCTGTTTTTTGGGATCAAATTCCACTTTGGTCACTGTTTTATTGGTGCGCAATAAGTGCGTCCAGCTGTCGCCGCGTTCCCAGATTTCAACAGGAAGGTTTACTTCTTCAGTGCTGTTATCAGTATAAGTAACCTGCAACTTTACCGGCATGGGGATATCGCCTTTGTTGCTTATCGTGACGAGGTAACCGCCTTGCACGGCACGATAATCGTCTACCGAAATATCAATGTTTCCGGTACCGTAAAACCAGCCTTTCCAGAACCAACTTAGGTTTTCACCGGCCACATTTTCCATATGGTTAAAGAAATCTGACGGTTGCGGATGTTTAAACGCCCAGGTCTTGATATACGATGTAAAGGCATTGTCAAAACGCTCTGGCCCCAGGATATATTCGCGTAGCAAGATGAGCCCGGTCGCGGGTTTATAATACGCGGTGTAGCCCAGATTACGGGTATTTACCACATCGGGATACGTATTGATTCCCTCACGGTCGGGCTTGGTGAGGTATTTGTTGATCCTTCGGGTTTCATTTAACGTAGAACCGTATTCGCCTTCGTTAAAAGCTAGCGTACTGTAATGGTTGATAAAGGTGTTAAAACCTTCGTCCATCCACGGGTAGCGGCGCTCGTTAGAACCTACGATCATAGGGAACCAGTTGTGACCAAATTCATGATCGGTCACGCCCCAAAGGTCATCGCCCGCGCTTTTCCAGCTGCAAAAACTCATGCCGGGATATTCCATACCGTTTACATTTGCCGCCACGTTAATCGCATTGGCATACGGAAAAGGATAATAGGTTTTTGAATAAAATTCAATGGCCGCTTTGGTATATTGCGTAGAGCGCGACCAGGCCTGATCACCATTACTTTCTTTGGGATAAACCGATTGTGACATCGATTTTTTTCCGTTGGGCAGGTTGATGCGCGCCGCGTCCCAGATAAAGGCCTTTGAGGTGGCAAAAGCGACATCGCGGGTGTTTTCCATCTCAAAATGCCAGGTGAGTTTGCCGGAAGACGTAGGACGTGAATTGGCCTCACCGACTTCTTCGGGTTTAATGATGTAAACGGTTGAATCACTTGTTGCAGCGTTTTCTAACCGGTCGCGCTGGGTGGTGGTAAGTACATCCCGTGGATTTTCGAGCACGCCAGAACCGGCTACAATATAATTATAGGGAACGGTCACTTCATAGTCAAAATCGCCGTATTCAAGGTAAAATTCGCCGGCGCCCAGATAGGGTTCGGTATTCCATCCCACCACATCGTCAAAAACGGCCACGCGGGGATACCATTGTGCCATGGCATAAATGGTTCCATCATTTACGTCAAGGCGACCCATACGGTCCATGCCTTCTTCGGGAATTTTATATTCAAAATTCATGGTGACTTCTGCCTCGCCTCCATTGGCTTCCAGCGGTTCAGCAAAAAACACCTGCATGCGGGTGTCACTTATAAGGTGCTTGCTGGATTTTTTTCGGCCTACCTTGGCTTCCAGATTGCTAATGGTGTAACCACCATTTACATCACCATTGTAGCGGTTGCCCTGCACGGGTGTAGTAAGTGTACCGCGTGAATCTTCGGTAAAGCGGTTTTGCTCCAGATAGAGCCAGATAAAATCGAGCTTTTCCGGACTGTTATTGGTGTAGGTAAGGGTTAATTTTCCTGTGAGGGTATTTTCCTGATCATTCAGTTCGGCCTTAATGTGGTAGTCAGCTTGGTTCTGCCAGTATTCCGGGCCGGGTTTTCCATCTGCGGTTCGGTAGGCAGTGCCCTGCCGGTACATCAGGTCGTCAAAAAGGGATTGATTGTCTTTAGTTACATCATCTTGTGCACTCACGGTTTGCATAAACCCCGCTGCTAGAAACAGGGTTAAGAGCACATTCATTCCATATTTCATTTATAGTACTTTTTAGGGCTATAAAATTACGGAAACATAGACCATTAGGCAGCGCTATCACTCATTTTATGTGAAATCGGTCTATTAAAATTTTCCTAATAAAGAGGGAATTCCGGTGAGGTTAAGAATGATATTTAGCGTATTTAAATTTATAAATTAGCATAACCGACTGATTAATGGGGTTTTATTGCACTCTTTTGATCCGCGAAAATAAAAGGAGAGCACCTTTAAATCACTGCATTTAAAAAAGTGCCTGATATGATAAGTACGCCACATAACTGTATATTTATGCAAAATGTTCAATTTTAACCCGCAAGCGATGAAAAGATTTCTCCTGATCGTTCTAATGGCTGTAACCCTAGCCTGTAGACAAGAACAAAAAGTAAGCTCCATAGATCCCGTTAAATGGGAAGATCGTACCGTCACTGGCCAGAAGTTGACCGATTCTCTTGAAAGTGGAAAGAGCTACCTTTCTATCTATTCACAGATTTTTAGCCTTACCGAGCATAAAACGCATAATCTTACGGTGATGGTGAGCCTGCGGAATATGAGCGATCAAGACACTATTTATATGGATGCGGCGCACTACTATGATACTCATGGCAAACTCATACACAACTATTTTAAAAAGTCCATTTATCTTGCTCCTTTGGAAACTCTTGAAATCGTGATCGATGAGATGGACACCGCGGCGGGCACCGGGGGGAATTTTATTTTTGAATGGAAAATACCCCAAGCTGGACCAGAACCGCTTTTTGAAGCAGTCATGAGCTCAACCACCAGCCAGCAAGGGCTCTCCTTTATTACTGAAGGAAAACGAATTGATTGAAAAATACCCATTTTAGTATAATTTACGCTCAAAAACTGCTATAAAATCCTCATTTATGACGCTTACCACCGAAAATATTTTGCTTATAACCTGAGTTCGACCTAAGCGACTAGCAGAATAATGCGAGTTGACCACCTACATTGGGCTGTTCTTCAAACTTTATTCCTGGTTTTTTTTCTTGGAAGGAGTAGGCAATCAGGCTTGCCACCAGATTGGTTATAAAATTCCCAA
>DRGP01000055.1 GCA_011050015.1 Leeuwenhoekiella sp.
CCGTTTCTCATTCAGTGTCAAAGGTTCCACCGCATGCGGGATAATACCCAAGGCCAATGCATTAATGTTATAGTTCTTATAGATAAGCACTTCGGGCAGTTCTTCGCCTGAAGGATACTTTTCAGTAGTTAAGTAAAGGGAGTCATGCGCGAACTTATTTTGACAAAAAGTATCCTCTACCATAAAAAAACCAATAGAATCACGCGATAAATCCAAGTGTTGGCCGACAGCCACCGTACAGCTACAAAAGGCAATTGTACTTATTAAAAAGACATTCATTCCTATTCTTTTTGATTGTAGTATTTTTTGGTCATAACAAAAAACCGAGTTACTTTAATTTAACCACCTAAAGACGCTTTAGATATCAGTATATTACAAGATTAAATAATTATATCCTGATAGCTTCTTTAGTCAGTTTACCAATCCTGATAATTCTTTCTTTCTCACAAACCCATTAAAACGTATATTTGCGCCAAAACAACCACCTTCCATTATGCAATTTAAACGTATTCTTCTCAAATTATCTGGTGAGGCCCTGATGGGCGACAGACAATATGGTATTGACCCCAAAAGACTCGCCGAATATGCCGATGAAATTAAAAAAGTGGTTGACCAAGGCGTGCAAATGGCCATCGTCATAGGTGGTGGAAACATTTTCAGGGGCGTTGCTGGTGCCAGCACCGGGATGGACCGCGTGCAGGGCGACCACATGGGCATGCTAGCAACGGTCATCAACGGCCTTGCTCTACAAAGTGCGCTAGAAGATGCCGGGATACAGACCCGCCTGCAAAGCGCGATAAAAATCAATGAAGTTGCAGAACCTTTTATACGCCGCCGCGCCATACGCCATATGGAAAAAGGCCGCGTGGTTATATTTGGTGGCGGAACGGGAAATCCCTATTTTACAACAGATTCTGCCGCGGTTTTGCGTGCCATCGAGATTAACGCCGATGTAATTTTAAAAGGTACACGCGTAGATGGTATTTACACCAGCGATCCCGAAAAGAACAAAGAGGCCGTAAAATTTGATTTTATCAGTTTTGAAGATGTGATCCGTAAGGGGCTTAAAGTAATGGATACCACAGCCTTTACCCTGAGCCAAGAGAACAAACTCCCCATTATCGTGTTTGACATGAACAAAACAGGCAATCTCGTCAAGGTTGTTTCTGGTGAGCCTATAGGCACGACCGTTAATTTATAATTAGTACATTTGGCTAAATTTTTCACCCGTTAAGGCTAATTTTTTATGTTATGAATGAAGATATTAAGTTTATTTTAGATAGTACAGAGGAGCTGATGGAAAAAGCCATCGTTCACCTAAAGAAAGAGTTAACAAACATACGCGCCGGTAAAGCCAGCCCCTCTATGGTAGGTGGCGTTATGGTAGATTATTATGGTAGCCAGACCCCGCTTACCCAAGTGGCAACTGTAAACACCCCAGATGGAAGAACCCTTTCTATACAACCCTGGGAAAAAGCGATGATACGCGAGATCGAAAAGGCTATCATGAATTCTAACCTGGGCTTTAACCCTATGAATAACGGAGAAAGCGTTATCATCAATGTGCCGCCTCTTACCGAAGAGCGTCGCAAGGACTTGGTAAAGCAGGCCAAAGTAGAAGCGGAAGAAGCCAAAATAGGCGTACGTAATGACCGCAAAAATGCCAATAACGAGATCAAAAAGTTAGAAAAAGATGGTGTAGCGGAAGATTTATGCAAAAACGCAGAGATCGATGTTCAGACACTTACCGACAAATACATTCAGAAAATAGACGAAGTGCATACTGTCAAAGAAAAAGAAATACTTACGGTATAAGGCGTTAAAGATTAGCTAATAGCGGCCGTTAGGTCGCTTTTTTTTTGGTACATTCACTCCCTATATATCAAGCCTCACCCTGTGACACGAAAGTTGATTTTTTTGTTTCTGCTATCGCCTTTTCTTTCTGTAGCCCAGCAATATACAGACGTAAATATAATCATGCAAACGGCCATAAACCGAAGTGCAGAAAACAACCCCCAAGAGGAATTGCCCCAGTTTGCCTACGACACTTATGAAAAGACCATTATCACAGACTCCCTTCAAGATAAAGATGATAGTCCACATTCTTTTTTTTCCGAAATGGTATCCAGAAATGAATTCGTTGACCGCGTTGGTTTTTTAGAACGGGTAGAAGGCATCCGTATGGCCGGTTTTGACGAGCCACGTTATGAAATACTGGCCACCACTATAGAATCCCGCTCCTTTTATGACGAAGATTTTGTCATCTTTAATTACCGTTATGCTGGTCCTTTTTCTACCCGGGGCTTAAAGCATTACAATTATACTTTACTTGGCGATACCATAATTGATAATAGGCCAAGTTATAAAATAGGGCTCGCGCCCAAAAGACCGGGAGCCGTTCCCGGCCTTGTGGGTACCCTGTGGCTGGATCAAGAATCGCTGGCTTTACAACGGGCCAGCATTAATCTTGACGATGCTATTGTGGTACGCATGATTCAGGAAAACGTCTATCTTCCAGAACAGGATATCTATATGCCCAGAACCAATAAACTCTATCTGGAAAAGGGAAAAACGGACAAAAGATTATCTTTTTTCAAGGGGAAAATAGCAGTGGGGACCGTTGAAAAAAACCCGGTGAACAAGGCCATAGAGGGAAAATATCTAATTTCAACAAAAATAAATTCAAATTTTTCGTTTGCACCATCCATACGCATTGAGCGTCCCGGTCTTGCCATTCAAGTAGAAGAAGATGCTGATGAACAACCAGATTCTTTCTGGAATGAATATCGGCCGGAGGCCTTATCACAAAACGAACTCAACAGTTTTGGGTTTTTACAGGAAGTGGTTTCCAGCCAAAATATAGAAAGTAGGCTTAAAGTCATCGATAATTTTGGCATAGGCTATTACTCGGTAGACTTCTTTGATTTTGACCTTACCTATCCCATAAAATACAATAATTATGAAGGCCTGCGACTGGGCATGGGAGGTGTGACAAACACTCAATTTTCAGATCGTTTCCGGCTGGAAGGTTATGTTGCCTACGGATTTAAGGACAAAGCCTTTAAATACGGTATAGGTGGCGGCGCTTTGCTAGATAAATACCACGGCGCCTGGCTAAGCCTTACTTACAACGATGACTTACAGGAAGTGGGAAGCTACAACTATCTTACAGATCGTAGAGTGTATTCCCTTTTTGAGCCCCGGCTGGTAAATATCAGCCAGTATTATGATCATAGGACGGTACGAATAAATCAGGAATACCGCTTAACCCCAAAAGTTCTTTCTGAACTGCAACTGGCCAATATCAATATAGAGCAGATCATTCCCTACACTTTTTTGAACGGTGGCAAAAACTACAGGGATTATATTTTGAGCGAAACCACCTTTGGCCTGCGCTGGACCCCTTTTAGCACATACATGCACACCAATGCCGGTACCACAGAAATTTATGAGGGTTATCCCATAGTCACCGCACAAGTCACTCAAGGGATCAAAGGTGTTTTTAATAGTGATTTTAGCTATACCAAGATCGGAGCTAATTTATTTTATCAGATAGACCGGCTGAACAAATCTACCACCCAATTTCTGGTAGAGGGAAAATTAGCGTATGGCGACATCCCCCTCACCCAACTTTATCATGCTTTTCCCGATGCGCCCAATAAAGCGACTATTTTACAACGATTTTCTGTTGCTGGTATTCACAGTTTTGAAACCATGTACTTTGGTGAGTTTTATTCAGACCGGCTGGCGACCCTTGAGATCAAGCACCGGCTAAGACCCTTTGACCTGGGTAAAAAATTTAAGCCTGAAATGGTTTTTATCACCCGTTACGCCATCGGCGATATAAGCAATCCTGAAAATCATCTTAATGTACAGTTTAAATCGCTTAAGCACGGGTATTCTGAAAGCGGGTTTGAGATCAATAAAATACTATTTGGCTTTGGAACGAGTCTCACGTATAGGTATGGAGCCTACCACCTGCCCACATTTGAAGATAATGTTGCTTTCAAATTCACCTTTAACCTTTCCCTTTAAAATTCAGTTATTTGTCAGATTAAAAGCTCTTAAAAAAGTAACTTTGCAGCCGCTAATTTTTTAAAATGAAAAAGTTTTTAACCTTTGGTTTTTGGGACACTGTAGCCCGCATTATTTTGCGCAACCGTTTGGTTATTTTGCTATTGATCCTGGGAGCTACCATTTTTCTTGCTACGAAATGGCAGGATATGCGCTTTAGCTATACCGAAGCAAACCTCCTTCCAGAAAATCACCCGGTCAATAAAGAATATCAGCATTTCATAGACAGGTTTGGTGAAGAAGGAAACCTAATTGTGCTGGGCATACAAGATTCTTCATTATTTACGCCAGAGGTACTCAACCGATGGAATGCACTTTCAGACAGTCTTAACCAGTATGATGAAGTGGCGCTTTCAGTTTCTCTAAAGGATTTAAAACTGCTGCAAAAAGAAGACAATCCCAAGCGTTTTGAGTTTAAGCCCTTCATTAATGACAAAGTCAATTCTAACGCCACGGCGGCACAATATAAGAAACAGCTTTTTGATAGTTTACCTTTTTATGAAGGCTTAATTTACAATAAGAAATCTGGCGCGGTACGCAGTGCTATTTATCTTAAAAAAGATATTGTCAATACGCCTGCGCGAAAGACATTTATCTTGGATCACCTTATTCCACTCATCGATAATTTTGAGGCGGCCACGGGAGTAAATGTAAGGGCGAGCGGTATGCCCTACATCCGCACGCTTAACAGTAAGAATATCATAGACGAGATAGGTATTTTTGTGGGTGGTGCGCTGTTGGTAACTTCGTTGATTTTCTTTTTCTTTTTCCGTTCTTATCGGGCTACGCTTATCGCAATGGTCACCGTAATGATCGGTGTAATGTGGGCTTTTGGAATTTTAGGTCTCTTAGGTTATGAGATCACCGTTCTTACCGCGCTTATTCCACCACTTATTATTGTTATAGGAATACCCAACTGCATTTTTCTCATCAATAAATATCAACAGGAATATAAGAAGCATGGGAATCAGGTAAAAGCGTTACAACGTGTGATCACTAAAGTGGGTAATGCTACATTGATGACGAATATCACGACCGCATCAGGTTTTGCAACTTTTATACTCACTAAAAGTTCGCTGCTAAAAGAGTTTGGTGTCGTGGCTTCCATTAATATCCTGGCTATTTTTCTTTTGAGCCTGCTCATCATACCCATTATGTACAGCTATATGACGCCGCCAAAAGACCGTCACCTGAAGCATTTGGGAAAATCATGGATAGAAAGCTTTGTCAACTGGATGGAAAATATGGTGCGTACCCGTCGTATTACCATTTATATCGTATCAATTGGCTTGCTTATAATAAGTATGATAGGCATGTCCCAAATACGTGTTTCAGGTAGTTTATTGGAAGATATGCCTAAAAACACCACGTTTTACGGTGATATCAAGTTTTTTGAGAACCAATTTGATGGGATTATGCCGCTGGAAGTATTGATAGATACTAAAAGGCCAAAAGGCGTGCTCAAATTACCCACCCTTAAACGCATGGATGAACTGGGTCAGACCATTACAGAAATTCCCGAACTCTCAAAACCGATTTCTATCGTAAATCTGGTAAAGTACAGTAAACAGGCTTTCTACAATGGTGCTCCCAAATACTACCAGCTGCCCACCTCAAACGAACGCAACTTTATCCTTCCCTATGCCAGCAGTTTTAGCAATAATGCCGGGCTGATGGACAGTTATGTAGACAGCACCGGGCAGTATGCCCGTATGACCACCTTTATGCAAGATATAGGCACAGATCGCATGGAAAAGGTAGAAAACAACCTAAATACCAAGATAAATGCCCTTTTTCCCAAAGAAAACTACAATATAAGCCTTACTGGCAAGGCCTTGGTCTTCCAGAAAGGAACCGATTATCTCGTCACAAACCTGATGATCAGCCTTTCTCTTGCCATCCTGCTCATTGCACTTTTTATGGCCTGGATGTTCCGGTCTTTTAAGATGATCTTGATCTCGCTTATCCCCAATTTACTGCCGCTTGTTATTACTGCCGGACTTATGGGCTATTTAGGTGTACCTATAAAACCTTCAACGATTCTGGTTTTTAGTATCGCTTTTGGTATTTCGGTAGATGATACGATTCACTTTTTGGCCAAATACCGTCAAGAACTCATGAAATCTGGATGGAAAATAAAAACATCGGTGTATGCCTCCGTGCGGGAGACGGGGTTGAGTATGTTCTATACCTCTATCGTCCTGTTTTTTGGCTTTTCGGTATTTATGGTAAGTAGTTTTGGCGGTACCATCGCAATGGGAGGTCTCGTTTCGGCCACGCTGCTTTTTGCCATGTTTGCCAACTTGCTTTTGCTGCCTTCGTTATTGCTTTCGCTAGAGCGGAATATTGCCAACAAAAAAGAATTTAAAGAGCCCAGTATCAATATCATAGATCCCGATGGCGATGAGGAAAAAATAATTGATTAACAACTAGCGCAACGCTTCTGGTCTAAAGTTTAAGTAAACTTATGTAGGTCGATGATTATTGCACCTCTTAAATTACACGTTATTATATCTCATTAATAGCGATTCATGAAATTAGGAGGCTTCCAAACTTTAGGAAGAATGATCTGAACAGTTTTTAAACCCCACACTATTTATATAAAAAACGCCCCGAAAATCAAGATTTTAGGGGCGTTTTTCTGACGTTTAAGCCATTTTTATTTAAAGTATATATAAACACCCACTACTATAAGGCTGATAACAATACCCACCTGCTTTACGTATTTCCAAGGGGTAATATCCACTTCATTGGTATATTGCAGTTCGTAATCCTCATCGCGCGGATACATTTTGCCGATCACGAGCATAATGATGATGTTCAGCACAAAAAGAATTCCCATCACGTGGAGGTAATGCGGGTAGTTTTCTTCACCAAACACATAAGGTTTTAAAATAAACTGACTGATGCTATAAAGCACCACACCAGAGATCAAACCTACTTTTGCAGCGATTGCAGGTACGCGCTTGGTCGTATAGCCCACCACAATAATGGTAAGAATAGGTATACTATAACAACCATTTACCTCCTGCAGATAACCAAAAAGCCCTTTAGAAGCGTTTGCAATAAACGGCGCAACAATCATGGCGATCAACGCCAGCACAATACCAAAAGACTTACCCGCCTTTACGATCTGCTTTTCAGAAGCTTCTTTGTTGACATACTGCTTATAAATATCTACCCCATAAAGCGTCACCGAACTATTCAGCGCACTGTTAAATGAACTTAAAATCGCCCCAAAAAGTACTGCTGCAAAAAACCCAACAAGTGAAAGTGGCAGCACCTCGCGTACTAGCGCAGGATAAGCCTGATCTGCATTTTCCAGATTTCCATCAAAAATGTGATAGGCAATGATACCCGGTAAAACGACAATAAGTGGCCCCAAAACCTTGATAAAAGCGCCCAGAAGTATCCCTTTCTGGCCTTCGGCTAAATTTTTTGCACCCAGTGCCCGTTGAATAATGGCCTGATTGGTTCCCCAATAAAATAATTGCACCAGCATCATACCCGTAAAAATGGTTGAAAAAGGTACCGTAGAGTCTGGCCCGCCCATGGCGACAAATTTTTCAGGATTTGCATCCATGAGAATATTTATACCCTCAACGATGCTTCCGTCTCCTACTGCAAGCAAACCAAAAACAGGGATCATGAGTCCGCCAATGATTAGCCCCACCGCATTAATGGTGTCTGATACAGCCACTGCTTTCAAGCCACCAAAAATAGCATAGATCGAACCTATAATCCCGATACCCCAGACGCAGACCCACAGTGCCGTAGTCTCGCTGATACCAAATTTTGCAGGCACATCAAACATGGTCACAATGGCTAACGAACCAGAATACAGCACGATAGGCAATAAAACGATTGCGTATCCAGACAAAAATAAGCCCGAGGTCATCGCTTTGGTCAAGGTATCATAACGGCGGTCCAGAAATTGCGGCACGGTGGTCAACCCTCCTTTTAAGTACCTTGGCAGAAGAAAAATGGCCGTGATTACCATGGCGATCGCCGCCAGTGTCTCCCAGGCCATTACCGGCAGGCCTTCAGCATACGACTGGCCGTTGAGCCCTACGATCTGTTCGGTAGAAAGGTTTGTAAGCAATAGAGAGCCCGCAATAACAACAGCGGTGAGGCTGCGGCCTCCCAAAAAATAACCATCTGAAGAAGTTTCATCGGTGGTGCGCACCGACCACCACGCGATCACCGCTACGAGAATGGTAAATGCCAAAAAGGAAATAATTGCCATAAGTTTGATTTTTTAAGCGTTACGCTTGAATATTCGCTGAAAGTTGATTTTTGAAAATTGGATCAATATATTAAAAAATTACCTGCCCCCGTATGATCACAGCACAAAATCATACCCAAAGGCGGCCAGTTCATTGTACCGCGC
>DRGP01000056.1 GCA_011050015.1 Leeuwenhoekiella sp.
GGTATCGGTCATATCGTTGAGCTCGTGGTAATGTGTGGCAAAAAGCGTTTTGGGCCTTGCAGGATGCTCATGCAGATATTCACTGATGGCCCACGCGATGGAAATCCCGTCATACGTACTCGTACCTCGGCCTATCTCGTCGAGCAGCACGAGGCTACGCTCAGAAATATTGTTGAGAATATTGGCGGTTTCATTCATCTCTACCATAAAGGTTGACTCGCCCATCGAAATATTATCGCTCGCGCCCACCCGTGTAAAGATTTTATCGACCAGCCCCATGCGTGCTGCTTTTGCCGGCACAAAACTGCCCATCTGCCCCAGCAGTACAATAAGTGCCGTTTGCCGTAAAATGGCCGATTTACCCGACATGTTTGGCCCGGTGATCATGATCATTTGCTGCACAGCGCGATCCAGAAAAACATCATTGGCAATGTAGGGTTCACCCAGCGGAAGCTGTTTTTCTATCACGGGGTGACGCCCTTCTGTAATATCAAGTTCTTGAGAATCATCAATTATGGGGCGAACGTAATTATTTGCCTTGGCCACACAGGCGTAAGAACACAAGCAGTCCAGCTCTGCGATACCGGCCGCATTCGCCTGTACCGGGGCTATGAATTGAGCCATCCATTGTACGAGTTGGCCGAAAAGCTGCTGCTCAATCGCCAATATCCGTTCTTCAGCCCCTAATATTTTGGCCTCATATTCCTTGAGCTCTTCGGTAATATAGCGCTCTGCACTTACTAGGGTCTGTTTGCGAATCCACTCTGGCGGAACCTTGTCTTTATGCGTATTGCGGACTTCAATATAGTAACCAAAAACATTATTGCTGGCAATTTTAAGCGATGTGATCCCGGTACGCTCGGTCTCGCGTTTCAACATATTGTCCAGATAATCCTTGCCTTGATGTGCCAGGTTGCGCAGCTCGTCCAGCTCATCGTGAAAACCACTTGCGATCGTATCGCCTTTCAGCACATTTACGGGTGCCTCCTCATTAAGGGTCTCTTTTATTTTTGCGCGCAGATGTTCCAGATCATTGAGGTTTCCACCAAGAATCTGCAAGGCTTCGTTTTCCGCATTTTGAGCAAGCGCCTTGACCGGCACCATAGCCTCCAGTGAATTTTTAAGTTGAATAACCTCCCTGGGACTCACTTTCCCTGTGGCCACTTTGCTAATGAGCCGTTCCACATCGCCTATCTGTTTGAGATTCTGAGTGATTTTATCATAGACTTTTGCCTTTGCCAAAAAATACGTCACCACTTCATGCCTGCTCGTAATGGCATCCTGATTTTTGAGCGGTAGCGCAAGCCAGCGTTTTAAAAGCCTTCCGCCCATGGCAGAAGTGGTCTTGTCTATCACATCAAGCAGCGTAATGGCCTGCGCGGTTGTACCCTGATACAGCTCCAGATTGCGAATGGTAAAACGATCCATCCAGACGTAGGCGTCCTCAGCTATACGGTTAATACGGCTTATATGCTTGAGCTTATGGTGTTGCGTCTCGCTCAGATAATGTAATGAAGCGCCGGCAGCAATTACGCCCTCTTCAAGCTGTTGTACGCCAAAACCTTTAAGCGATTTTACTTCAAAATGTTTATAGAGTGATTCAAATGCATAATCGGTCTGAAAAATCCAATTTTCGAGGTAAAAAACATGATATTCTTTACCAAAATCGGCCAGAAAATCCTTTTTACAAGCTTTGCTGATGAGCAGTTCACTGGGACTAAAATTTTGCAGCAGTTTATCCATATAAGCAACATCGCCCTGCGCGGTAAGAAATTCGCCTGTAGAAACATCAAGAAAAGCGATGCCCAGCGCTTTTTTACCATAATGCAGCGCGGCCAGAAAATTGTTGCTTTTAGATTGCAGTACTTCATCATTAAGCGCCACGCCGGGAGTAACCAGTTCGGTAACACCGCGTTTTACGATGCTCTTGGTCATTTTTGGGTCTTCCAGCTGGTCACAGATCGCCACGCGGCAGCCTGCCTTTACGAGCTTAGGCAAATAGGTATTCAGCGAGTGGTGCGGAAAGCCGGCCAGCTCTTTGCGCTCCCCGCCGTTATTCCGGTTGGTGAGCACGATACCCAAAATCTGCGCGGCCTTTACAGCATCTTCGCCAAAGGTCTCGTAAAAATCACCAACGCGAAAAAGCAACAGCGCATCGGGATATTTATGTTTGATACCGTTGTACTGCTTCATTAACGGGGTGACCTTTTTGGTTTTTTTTGAAGACATACCGTTTTTTAATGTTTTTGGGCGATTTTAACCAGTTTAAAGCCATTTTCCGCTACGCGGAATCCTAATTCCTTCTAAAAGACAGACCGATCGCCGGTTGCGAATTTACCAAAAAGCATGCAGCACCTTGCGCCAAAGCCAGCTTACTTATCCATTTTTGTCAACATTTAAAGGACTTACAAACCACTTTTTTTACGTGGAGCGATCACGTATTTTTGCAGCTATGAACAGAAAACTGGCCAATAACGAGCTCGACCGAAAGACTGTAGGCGAATTTAAGCAATCTGCAAAAACGCCAATAATCATAATACTTGACAATGTGCGCAGCCTGCACAACATAGGTTCTGTTTTTCGTACGGCAGATGCTTTTTTAATCGAAAAAATTTACCTCTGTGGCATCACGGCCTCGCCCCCACACCGTGATATTACAAAAACCGCGCTGGGTGCCACAAAAACAGTAGCCTGGGAACATCGGCAAGACACCTCACAATTGATTGGAGAGCTTCAACAACAGTATATAAAAATTCTGGCCGTAGAACAGGCCGAGCAGGCAGTGATGCTCCAGGATTTTAAAATGGAAAGCACGGAGAGGTACGCGGTCATTTTTGGCAACGAAGTAAAAGGTGTGCAACAGGAAATCGTAAACCGCGCAGATACCGTACTTGAAATCCCTCAACTGGGCACCAAACATTCCCTCAATATATCAGTAAGTGCGGGAATCGTAATCTGGGATTTATTCATTAAAATAAATAGAAATTAAATTGGCATTTTACTTATTTAAAATTGCCTATTCCCTGCACATTTCACTGAGTACCTTTAAATAATCTGCCCGGCTGCTTACAAAATCAAGCGTAGAAATATCAATTATCTTAACATTGGCCTGTTGCCGGGTTTTTATAAATTGTAGATATCCATCATTAATTTTACTCAGGTAATCGTGAGAAATATCCTGCTCATAGCTTCTACCCCGTTTTTTTATATTGGAAAGCAAACGTTCTGTATTTTGATACAAATAGACATATAAACTTGGTTTGGCCAGTTCACGGTACATCATACCATGCAGCTTTTTATAAAGGCTGAATTCTTCTTGCCCTAAGGTGATTTGCGCAAAAATGAGCGATTTATAGCTGTCATAATCAGCGATCATAAAATCCTTAAAAAGATCAAACTGACCTATGTCATCAAGCAATTGCTGGTAACGATCGGCCAGGAAAGACATTTCCAGTGGAAAGGCGTACCGGGATTGATCCTTGTAAAATTTGGGCAAAAAGGGATTTTCTTTAAAGCGCTCTAAGATCAATTTAGCATTAAATTCTTCCGCGATAAGCGTAGAAAGTGTGGTTTTACCGGCACCTATGTTCCCCTCAATGGCAATATAATGATGCTTTTTAAGGTTGAACTTTAATCTGGGATTTTCAAGCGTTGCTGAAATTTGCGTACAGCCCGTAGTATCTTTTGTCTCTGCAAGCAATTCCTTCACGGTTTTCTTCAACTGCGGGTGCTGTAACTGCGGCGCGATATCATAAAGCGGCCTTAAAACGAATTGCCTTTCCTGCATACGCGGATGCGGTATTTGCAGTCTTTGGGTGCTTTTTAGTTCGTCACCATACAACAGCAAATCAATATCTATCGGCCGGTTTTCATAGCCTTTACTTTCTTTTTCTGAGTTTCGTTGTCTGCCCAGTTCCTGCTCGATTTTAAGCGCGATATCGAGCACTTTTGAGCCGGAAAGCCTGGTTTTTATACAGAGTGCGGCGTTTAAAAAATCTGGCCCTTCAAAACCCCAGGATTCCGTTTTATAAACCGGTGATATGCGGGATATAAATCCCACCCGCTCATAAAGAAGGTCAACGGCGCGTTGTAGGTTTTTAAGGGTATCCCCCTGATTGCCGCCCAGCGATAAGTAGGTGTCTGTTAAGGTTTTAATCGTGCAGAATTGTTAAATAATTTAAGAGCAATTTAAGTAAAATGGGGCTATAATCGGCTATTTTTGGACTTTCTAAGAAATGATTACTTCGATTTGTCGCAAGAAACACGCACACAACGGGATGCATTTTTAGCTTACCGCATTTATTTTATTCTGGGAGCACTTTTTATCTGCTCTCTCGTAGTCTCTAACCTTATTTTTCAGAAGTTTTTTTACTGGGATTTTTTTGGGTTGTACCGGTTTGAGATTTCTGTGGGTATTCTTCCTTATCCTATTACCTTTTTGATCACTGATCTTATCAGCGAGGTTTATGGCAAGAAAAAAGCAAACCAAATTGTCACCACCGGTATCTTTGCTTCGTTATTCTCCCTATTGATCATTTGGATTTCAAACAGTGCACCGGCCACCGACTGGTCGCCCATTACAGATGCGCTATTCAATAAGGTGTTTGGCGCCACGGTTATAGCTGTACTCGCCTCGATGATGGCCTATCTCTTTGCTCAATATGTAGATATACAAGTGTTCCATTTTTGGAAAAAAGTCACAAAGGGAAAACATTTATGGTTGCGGAACAACTTTTCCACTTTTTTCAGTCAGTTTATAGACACCTCAACGGTACTTTTATTACTCTGTTCCTTTGGGAAAATTGAATGGGCAAGGTTTTGGAGTTTATTAGAGGCAGGGTTTTTGTTTAAGGTGCTTATAGCCATTTGCGACACCCCATTCTTATACGCTGGCGTTTACTATTTTAAGAAACGTTTTAATTTGAAACCCGGGGAAGAACTGGGCAATACAATCGCAAAATATCAAATAGAAGAAAAAATTTAAGAGCTTGTTTAAAGTCAATTCAAAGTGATTTTAGAAGTTTGTGGTTTTGGCTAAGTATCAAAATTTGAGAATATTAAGATATTCACCATTTTTAGACAACGCCACGGTTCACAAAATGCTGGGAAATCAAAAAGAAGTCAGTTTAAACAAGCGCTGAAACACTCCAAATATTATGAAAAAAGCATTAAAAATCATAGGGATCGTTGTGGCGATACTTATCGTCGCTCTGATCTTAGCGCCCATACTCTTTAAAAGTCAGTTGGAAAGCCTAGTGAAAAAAGAGATCAATAAAAACGTGAATGCTACAGTAGCGTGGGAAGACCTTAGCCTGAGCCTGTTCTCCAGTTTTCCCGATGCCGCGCTTAAGATCAATGATTTTAGCGTTGTTAATAAAGCGCCCTTTGCCGGTGACACACTGGCCAGTGGAAAAGAAGTGCGGCTGCAAATGGGCATTCCACAACTTTTTAAAGGAGGCAACGGACTGAAAATAGATGCGCTCGCACTTAATGATGCATTTATAAATATTAAAGTGGACAGCCTTGGAAATGCCAATTATGACATCGCTAAGGCCGATAATTCACCCAAAACAGGTGAAAAATCTGCCTCTGAAAGCACCACAACGAGTGATTCAGAAGGATTTCAGTTTGCTGTGCAACATTATGAGGTCAATAACTCCCGCGTGAATTATCTGGATGAAAGCACAAACACTTTTTTGAGGCTCAAAGAACTGAACCATGAGGGCAATGGGGACTTTTCGGCCGTGACCTCAACGCTTGAAACGCAGACCAATGCATTGGTTTCCTTTGATTTTGACGGAACCAATTACTTGAACAATAACAAAGTTCAGCTGGATGCAGATATCGCCATGAACCTTGACAAAATGCGTTTTACATTTAAGGATAATAAAGCGCTCATTAATCAGCTGCCACTTGTTTTTGAAGGCTTTATACAGGTCAATGAAAACAACAATGAGATGGACCTCACTTTTAAAACACCTTCCAGCGATTTTAAAAACTTCCTGGCCGTTATTCCTGAAGAATATGCAAAAAATCTGGATGGCGTAACCACTTCAGGTGATTTTCAGGTAGATGGCCAGATAAAAGGGGTCGTAGATGATGAAAACATCCCCATGCTGGATATTAAAGTGGCTTCAAATAATGCCTCATTTAAATATCCGGATCTACCCAAATCTGTGGAGAATATCAACATTGACGCCCAGCTGAAAAACGAAACTGGTAAGCTAGAAGATACCTATCTCAACCTGGGCAACCTCACCTTTAGTATAGATCAGGATACGTTTGCTGCAAAGGGGCGCATAGACCACCTTACTACAAATCCCCTGGTAGCTATGGCACTTAACGGTAAGCTTAACCTGGCCAATCTGGAAAAAGCCTACCCACTGGAACTGGATCAGGACCTCAATGGGATGCTCACGGTAAATATGACGACCAACTTTGATATGGAAAGTGTGAAAAAGGAGCAGTACCAGAACATTAAAAGTCAGGGCACGGCCAGTTTACGCGATTTTAAATACACCTCACCAGAGCTTCCCAACGCGTTTACGATAAGCGAAACCGACCTGAAGTTTAATACCAGTACCATAACACTTGAAAAGCTGAACGCCAAAACCGGAAACACCGATCTTGCCGCGACTGGAACCCTGGAAAATCTAATTCCATTTATGGTGTCTGACCAAGCCCTTAAAGGAAGGTTCAATGTACAATCAAATACGGTAGACCTCGGTGATTTCAGCATCGCGGAAACCGAAACCTCAGAAGACAAACCCACAGAAAACGCTCAAAAAGAGCAAAAAACGGCCGAAAACACACCAAAAACAGGTGAAGAAGCGATAAAGATCCCGTCTTTTCTGGATGCTGGTTTAGATTTTAATATAGGAACCGTGATCTATGACAACATAAAACTTACCAACGTAAAAGGATCCATACTCATCGCCAATGAAACCGCTACGCTGAAAAACGTAACCTCAGATATTTTTGGCGGAAACATTGGCCTTGTGGGAAATGTAACCACGAAGACCGCGACCCCGCAATTTGACATGAAAATCGACCTGAGCAAGATAGATATTGACCAGTCTTTTGCCAGCCTGAATTTATTAAAGGGACTTGCGCCCATTGCCAAAGCTTTACATGGAAACTTAAATACCGATTTTCAGCTGAAAGGAAACCTGAACAACGATCTCACTCCCGTTTTAAACTCATTAACAGGAAATGCCTTTGCCCAGTTGCTTACCGCAAAAGTTGATCCCAAGCAAATGCCTTTGTTGAGTGCCCTAGACGGCAAACTTGATTTTATAGACCTCAACAACATCAATCTGGACAACTTAAAAACCACCCTGAGTTTTAATGATGGGAAAATAGATGTAAAACCTTTTGATTTCAATGTAAAAGGTATCAACGTAAAGGTGAGCGGCAGTCACAATTTTGACAATACGATGAATTATAGTTTAGGCCTTGATGTTCCGGCAAAAATGCTGGGTAGTCAGATAGGAAGTAAATTGGCCAGTCTTAGCAATACCGATTTGGATAGCTATGAAGTGGAAATACCAGTATCTCTAACGGGGAATTTTAGCAGTCCAAATGTGACCGTAAATACGCAGGGCGCCATTACTAAACTTACCCAGCAGATTATCGCCTCTCAAAAGGCAAAATTACAGGAAAAAGGAGAAGGTAAAATCAAAGATGCCCTGGGCAGTATATTAGGCGGAACTAAGAAAAACGATACTACCTCTACTACAAAACCACAGACCAAACAAGACTCCTCACAAGCCGAGGTCAAAAACGCCGTCAAAAATGTACTTGGCGGGCTGTTTAACAAGAAAAAGAAGGATACGACCAGCAATAATTAGGTAGTGGTTTTGTTTGAAAAATTGTATAATGTATATCGTGAAGAATCAATCTACATTATACAATTTACAGTTTTATAGCTTTTCAGCGTTTTCATTAAAAGCTTATAAAAGGGAAAAGAAAGGCGATATATGCGATAATAAATAGCCTTGTTGGGTTGAAAAATGACTTAAAATCAGTCGTTTTTGACCCTAAAACACCGGTTTTTAAGTGATTTTCAACAAATTTCTAAACAATTCTCGGGGCTTCGATACCAATTCCCTTTCCGCTTAAGCTCCAAGAAATTCACTCAGCCACCTATTATATAGACTTAATTGACGCGTGTATTCTATATTTCCTTTTCACCCTTCTATTGCAATGGATTTATGTCCTATAGCAATTGTGCAGTTCCAGTCGACGGTCAAACCTACAAATAATCCGCTGAAGGAGCGAAAATACACTTCGATAAACTCAGTGCATGGCCTTGCAGGTTCAAAAAACCAGTCTACAATATACATTTTACTATTTCTCAATCTTCAAAGCCCAGTTCGGTTACGGGATCCCAGAAAAGATCTTTAAAATCCTGTACTTGGTCCTCTTTGACGACAATACCTTCTTCTTCCAGTAATTTTTGCATGAGATCGGTTCCAGGAAAGTGATGTTTGCCCGTGAGCACACCGTTTCGGTTTAAAACGCGATGCGCGGGTACGTCGTCATAGTTGCTTGCGCCGTTCATCGCCCAGCCTACCATACGGGCGCTTCCGGCAGCACCCAGCGCCCTTGCAATTGCTCCATAACTCGTCACCCTTCCGTAAGGAATTTGGCGCGCTAGATCGTATACTTTATCAAAAAAACCGGTATTATCTTTCGGCATGGTTACGTATTATTTATCTGTATAATACATGCGTATGAGGGTAAGTATGACCAGCACAAGCATAAGAGCAGCCATAAAATAATTGGTGTATTTGGTCAGGTTTACCGCTTTGCGCTCTATACGTTCAAAACCCAGTACATAAATATATAATGAGGTAAATGATCCCGCGGCGGCGGCCAGCATAAATGTTGCTATGGCCAAAAAGTGATAGGAAACCTGACCGCTTACATTAAGGGCTGCCCCCAGTGCACAGAAATACGGAATGGGAAGAATATTTATGGCCGAAATAAGAATGCCCTTACCCAGACTTCGCAGCCCACGGTGCTTTACCGGTTTTACCCGTTTTACTTTTGCTTTTTTTGCAGTAATCAAAAAGTAGATACCCATCAGGATAAAAATAACCACTCCCGTACGAAGCAGGATATTGCGCACATAATCGTTATTAAAAATATACTTAGCGAGCAAAATGGCAATGAGCGCCTGAAAAAGAACAACAATGCACGCCCCGATGGCAACAAGGGTTCCATTTTTTTTGCCCCGTTGCAGGCAGGTTTTTGCCACGGTCATATTGACCAGCCCAGGGGGCAGCACGCCTATAAAAGCAGCAAAATAAGTAATGACAAAGAGTTTAGTAGTTTCCAAATAACAGGGCGCTTAGTTGATCTTGAATTTTATATACGTTATTTTTTTTTGCTTTTCAAGGTACTGTTTTTCATAAAAGGTATGAATGCTTACCAGTTCTTCAGGAGCTTGATGATTGCTGTAAATATCATGATGTGCATAAAGAATCTCATGACCGGCACCGTGCAAAATCCCCAATGTATAACCATGCATAAACTCACTATCTGTCTTTAGATGAACGATTCCATCGGGCTTGAGTACTTTTTTGTAACTTTCAAGAAAATCAACATTGGTCATGCGATGCTTGGTGCGTTTGTATTTGATCTGCGGGTCGGGAAAGGTGATCCAAATTTCTGAAACTTCGTTTTCAGCAAAAGCATGGGCCAGCAATTCGATCTGCATGCGTACAAAACAAACGTTATCCATTTTTTCTTCAAGGGCGGTTTTTGCACCACGCCAAAAACGAGCCCCTTTTATATCTATGCCCACAAAATTTTTATCGGGATACCGCTGCGCAAGCCCCACACTGTATTCCCCTTTACCACAGCCCAACTCTAAAACAATGGGTGCATCATTTTTGAAGAACTCCTTCCATTTTCCTTTCCATTTAAAATCATTTTCCAGTAATTCTTCCCTGCTGGGTTGAATGACATTGGAGAAGTTTTCGTTTTCGCGAAAACGTTTTAATTTATTTTTGCTTCCCAAATTATCTAGTATAATTAAGTTTAATAGAAGAACGCTTTTTCAGTAAAAAAAGTCATTTTGGCCCGAATTTTTCTATTTTGAGAAAAATAATGCTTAAAGTACTCATTTTTAAACAACTGTAAACCACCCGCATTCTATTGTCCCTTAAGGACGGTGTATTTTTTAATGATTTGATAAAATTAAGGAAACTTTTAACAATAGAAAGTAATTAAACTTTGTCTTATGCAGAAAAACAATACCATTCTAGTAGCACCGCTTAACTGGGGACTGGGTCATGCAACACGTTGCATCCCCATTATACGCCTTTTGCTGCAGGATGGTTTTGAGGTTTTGATAGGCAGTGATGGCAATGCGCTTGCACTACTACGGCAAGAGTTTCCTGATCTTAAGGCCATAACGCTACCTTCTTATCAAATAGAATATCCCAAGAATGGGGCGCATTTTAAATGGAAAATGCTATTGCGCAGCCCTAAGATCATAAAAGCGATCAAAGAAGAGCAAAAACTGGTAGAAAAGCTGGTAAAATCAAATACAATTCAAGGTGTTATTTCAGATAATAGGTTTGGCTTATACCACACCGCCATACCTACGGTGTTTATCACCCACCAGCTACAGGTACTCAGCGGAAATACAACCAAACTCACCTCTGCCCTTCACCGCCGCTATATAAAACGTTATGATGTATGCTGGGTTCCCGATTTTGCAGGGGCAGGAAACCTTAGCGGAAAACTGGGGCATCCCAAAAATTTCACCATCCCGGTGACTTATATAGGGCCTTTATCCCGGTTGAACACATTAAAAACACCTGTCAAATATGATATAATGGTAGTGCTTTCGGGCCCAGAACCACAGCGTACCGAACTTGAGGAAGTCCTATTACACGAATTGAGAATCTATAAGGGCAGCGTTCTTTTTGTACGCGGAAAGATAAATGCGGAGAAATCCATTAAAGGTTCCGAAAATATAAAAATTGTTGATTTTATGGAAAGCAATGCGCTGGAAGAAGCCCTAAATGCCAGCAAATTGATCCTGTGCCGTTCTGGATATACTACCATTATGGATCTGGCTAAACTGGGGAAAAAAGCCTTTTTTATTCCAACTCCCGGGCAAACCGAACAGGAATATCTGGCCAAGCGTTTAAAAAAACTAGGGAAAGTGCCTTTTGTTAATCAGTATGAATTCAAAGTAAAAAACCTGAGCCAGGCCGAGGTTTATAGTGGTTTTGATCCCTTAGTCTATGACAGTGTCATCAACCGGCTCGACGCTGGGCAACTCTTCGGCCTTTTCAAGAGTAAACGAAAACTCAGATCCTACTCCAAAATCGCTTTCTATATAAATTTTTTCGTCATGGGCCTCTATAATATGTTTCACAATAGATAAACCAAGACCAGAACCCCCTTCACGCCGCGAGCCGCTCTTATCAACCCGATAGAAGCGTTCAAAAAGTCTAGGGATATGCTCTGAAGAAATACCTTCACCATTATCGGTCACCCGCACAATTACTTTATTCTGAATGAGGTTTTCTATGGTAACCTCTGTGGTGCCATCCTGTTTACCGTATTTCAGCGAATTTACAATGAGGTTTGTGAGCAATTGCAATATGCGTTCCTGGTCTGCATTTACCAGGATGGGTTTATCATAAAGCCGGTCAAAGGTAAGGGTAATGTTCTTTTTTGCCGCTTTCATCTCAAGCAGCTCAAAGGTATTTTTAACCAGTTCTATAATATCAAAATATTCAAAACGCAGGTTCATATTGCCCACCTCCAGTTTAGAGATCATATCCAGATCACTCACCAGATAAATGAGTCTTTCGGTAGCTTTTTCGGCCCGTTGCAGGTATTTTTTACGTACCGCTTTATCTTTCATGGCACCGTCCAGCAGGGTAAGCAAATAACCCTGTACGGTAAAAAGCGGTGTTTTGAGTTCGTGTGCAACGTTTCCCATGAATTCCTTGCGGTATTCTTCCCTTATTTTTAAAGATTCGATCTCCAGTTTTTTACTGGCGGCAAAGCGTTCTACCTCTTTGGTAAGTGTAGACATATCTGTGGTGATCTGCCCGCGTTTTAAAGTAGTGGCATCAAGTAAGGAAACGTCGTCATATATCTTTTTTACGCGTTTGTAAATAAATTGCTCCACGCGTACCTGTAGAATAAGGAAGCAAAAACCAAAACTGATAATGGCAAAACCTACCGGCCACCACCATTTCAACAGGTCATAATGATATAAAAAAACGCTCAGTAAGAGCGTTAAGAATACGGTGATATATGATGATGAATAGGTTGCAAACCTATACGACTTTTTAAAACTGGCCGCCATTAAACTACAAATTTATACCCTACTCCTTTTATGGTCTTAAATTTCTTATCTCCTATCTTTTCCCGAAGCTTGCGTATGTGCACATCTATGGTACGCCCTCCTACCACAACTTCGTTGCCCCATACGCGGTCAAGAATATCTTCCCGCTTAAAGACCTTTCCGGGTTTTGAGGTGAGCAGTGATAAAAGCTCAAATTCGCGCCGGGGAAGCACCATTTCTTTTTTGTCTTTGATAATTTTATATTCTTCTCGGTTTATAATAAGATCACCAAATTTTAAAGTGGTCTCACTATCAGCATCTTCCTTCAAGCGGCGTAAAAGCGATTTCACCTTGCTTATAAGCACTTTAGGCTTTATGGGCTTTGTGATGTAATCATCTGCCCCGGCGTCAAAACCGGCCATTTGTGAATAATCTTCACCCCGGGCGGTCAAAAAAGCAATTACCGTTTCAGAAAGTGCGGGGTTTTTACGTATCTGTTCACACGCTTCAATGCCGTCCATTTCTGGCATCATTACGTCAAGAATGATTAAATGCGGCTGATGTTTTGCTGCCGATTTAACGGCTTGTTTTCCGTTTTCTGCCGTAAGCACTTGATATCCCTCATTTTTGAGGTTGTAGCCCACAATTTCCAGAATATCTGGCTCATCATCTACCAATAAAATTTTAACATCCTTTTTTTTCATCGTAAAAACATTTAAAAGCAAGGTAAATATACCATTAAATTAGCTTGTTTTGCGAAGTGCCTCAATTCATAACGTTTAGGTAATATTGCACCTGCTAAGGTTTTGACCAACTTCAATTACCAATACAATTTTAAATATCTTTGCCTCCTTGATTGCTCCCTATGCAAGATATCCCTTTTTACAAGATAACAACTTCTGCCCAATTTGAGCAGGCCGCGATACAGGCATTTATGCATCAGTATGCTAATAATGAGGTATATGCGCGGTTTTGCCACTTGTTGCACATAGACGCAAATGCTGTGACAAGAGTGTCGCAGATACCCTTTATGCCCATTTCTTTTTTTAAAGAGTATAAAGTCCTGGCTTCTCAACAACCGGTTCAGACCATCTTTACGAGTAGTGGGACCACGGGCAATACAACGAGCAAACATTATGTGACCGACACTTCACTGTACGAAGAAAGTTTTACCAGCTGTTTTAACATGCATTATGGCAATATTGCTGATTTTACAGTGCTTGCCCTGCTGCCTTCTTATCTGGATCGCTCTGGCTCATCATTGATCTACATGGTTGATCATTTTATAAAACAAAGCAAAAATCCCAAAAGTGGTTTTTACCTCAACGAACTGAATAAACTGGCCGCAACCCTTAAAAAAATGGATGCCAGCGGCGAAAAAACACTGCTCATCGGTGTTTCTTTTGCGTTGCTTGATCTCATTGAAAATTACGATTTTCAGTTGAAAAACACCATGATTATGGAAACCGGCGGCATGAAGGGCCGGCGTAAAGAACTGGTACGTGAAGAATTGCACGCGCGTTTAAAAAAGGGTTTTGGCGTGAACCAAATACACAGCGAGTACGGCATGACCGAACTGCTTTCTCAGGCTTACTCCTGTGGAAACGGCATTTTTACCACACCCCCGTGGATGGATATCCACATACGCGATACCGAAGACGCACTAACACCTGTAAAACCGGGCAAAACCGGTGGAATAAACGTAATAGACCTGGCCAATAGCAACTCCTGCCCTTTTATTGCCACGCAGGATTTGGGACGCAAACTAGACAGTAACCGTTTTGAGGTATTGGGTCGTTTTGATCAGTCAGACATTCGGGGATGTAACCTTATGGTGCTTTAATTTTATACAAATATCTTTAACCTTCATCCGAAGGTATCAAGAACTTTGAAGCATAACGAAAAACTATGAATCAAAATTTGCTTTTTAAATCGAGGCAAGTCTTGAGAATAAAATTTCAGAGGAATTCAATTTGGCATAAAATCATCTATTAAGACTTATAACCAACCTTTTCAATTCAAAAAAGAATGTGAATAACAAAATTTTGACCACCCTAAAGTTATAGTTTTGTTAACCTGTGCTTTTGATGTAATATTATTGAAAATTAAGCGTCTATATAAGTGACCTGTTAAAGGTTTTTCATAAATGATTGGTTAGTTAAGTGGAAAACCCGATGCTCCCTAAAGCATCGGGTTTTTTTATGGTTCAATTTTAAAAAAAACAGCTGATTTCGTTCAAAAAACGGCATTTTTATGCCATTTTTTAGCCAATAATTGTAATTTTAAGTATCAAAACCTTTGAAAATGAACAAGAAACCATTATTGTTTTTTACCGTTGCTGGAATTTTTATTATCGCTATTGCTCAGATTATTGAATATACTTTTGATCTATCTGATACGTCATTTGGGCTGCTTATGGGTGTAGGAATCGGATTATTGCTTGTACCCATTATTAAAAAAATCAGGACTTCACGCTGATTTCTAAATCCTATTCCAAAACTCGGATTACAAAGTAATTTTTCTTTCCACGTTGCAGCAACACAAAGCGATCGTTGATCAAATCAGTTGATTGTATACTGTAATCATCGCCCACCTTTTCTTTATTTACCGAAATTGAATTTTGCTTCAGCGCGCGCTTTGCTTCACCGTTAGAGCTTAAAAAATTCGTTTTTTCAGCCAAAGCACTTATAATATCAAGTCCGGCGTCTATTTCAGTCTTATTGATTTCCGCTTGCGGAACCCCTTCAAAAATATCCAGAAAGGTTTTTTCGTCTAAGTCCATTAAATCGGCACTCGTAGATCTACCAAAAAGAATCTGGGAAGCTTTTATGGCGTTATCTAGCTGTTCCTGACCATGCACGGTCAGTGTCACTTCTTCGGCCAGGCGTTTTTGCAATTCCCGCTGGTGGGGTGCCTCCTGATGCGCGGCAATAAGATTTTCTATGGTTTCGCGATCCAGGAAAGTAAAAATCTTGATGTATTTTGCCGCATCGGCATCGCTCGTATTAAGCCAGTACTGATAGAATTTATAAGGAGAAGTACGCTCAGGATCAAGCCAGACGTTACCGCCCTCACTTTTCCCAAATTTACTCCCGTCTGACTTGGTGATCAGCGGGCATGTAAGCGCATAACCCTTGCCCTCGCCTATTCTGCGTATCAATTCAGTACCCGTGGTGATGTTGCCCCACTGGTCGCTACCGCCCATTTGTAAGGTGCAGTCATAATTGTTGTAGAGGTGCAAAAAGTCGTAGCCCTGCACCAGCTGGTAGGTAAATTCTGTAAAAGACATACCCTCGCTAACGTCGCCAGATAACCTGCTCTTCACCGAATCTTTGGCCATCATATAATTTACGGTGAGGTGTTTGCCCACATCGCGTATAAAGCCCAAAAATGAGAAATCCTTCATCCAGTCGTAATTATTGACCATCAGGGCTTCATTTTCAGCGCCACTCTTAAAATCAAGAAACTGGGAAAGTTGATTTTTTACCGCCTGCTGGTTGTGGCGTAGCGTTTCTTCATCAAGCAAATTGCGTTCACTGGATTTCCCCGATGGATCACCTATCATTCCCGTCGCGCCGCCTACTAAAGCTACTGGTCTGTGACCGCACCGCTGGTAATGCGCCAGCAACATAATAGGCACCAAATTCCCTATGTGCAAGCTATCTGCCGTAGGATCAAAACCTATGTAGGCAGAACGCATCTGCTCCATAAGATGCGCTTCGGTTTCTGGCATCACATCGTGTACCATCCCGCGCCATTGCAGTTCTTCAACAAAATTTTTAATCATTTCCCAGTTGTATTTCAAAATTAATGCTAGGTCACAAATATAACCCACGGTATACGATTTATAAAGTGCAGCAAGGGGGAATTGGCTTTCGTAGTGCGCTGCATAAAAGGGTTTGCTTATCTTAGCGGCATGATACTGGTAACGGGAGGTACAGGACTTGTAGGGGCGCATCTACTGTGGCATTTGATCGCCCGTGGCGAAAGGGTGCGCGCAACATATCGCAGTGAAAACAGCAAAATCGCCGTAGAAGAACTTTTTGCGTACAAGGCTAAAACCGAAAATCAAGTAGTAAAAGGTCAGGATTTCTTTGCAAAAATAGAGTGGGTGCAGGCAGATATTACTGATATTCCTGCTCTAGAGAACGCTTTTGACCAAATTTCGCATGTTTATCACAGTGCGGCCATGGTTTCTTTTGACCCCGCCCTTTTTAAAAAAATACAGCACATCAATAAAGAAGGTACGGCAAATATGGTCAATCTGAGCATCAAATATGAGATTGAGAAATTTTGTCACGTTAGTTCGGTGGGCGCATTGGGAACTACCGAAAATAATGCCACCATCACCGAAAGTACATTCTGGACACCCATCAGGGAAAACAGTGTGTACAGCATAAGCAAGTTTGCCAGTGAGACCGAGGTGTGGCGCGGCACGCAAGAAGGGCTCAATGCGGTAATCGTAAACCCGGCAATTATTGTGGGTGAGGGTTTTTATGATTCGGGCAGCGGGAGCTTTTTTCCACATATTCATAAAGGCACTTCCTATAACGTGCCGGGCACAACCGCTTTTGTAGATGTACTTGATGTGGTGGATGCCATGGTAAAACTCATGGAAAGCGAGATCAGCGCACAGCGCTATATTCTGGTAGGGGAAAACACCTCATATGCCCACTTTTTTAAACGCATCGCCCAAGCAATACAGGCTAAAGCCCCTTCAAAAACCTTGAAATTTTGGCAAATGGCGCTCGCTTGGCGTGGGGATTATGCGTGGAGTCTACTTTCGGGCAAACCCCGAAAACTTTTTAGGAGCACGGCACAGGCCGCTTTTGGACACAAAAAATTCGACAATTCAAAACTTAAAAAAGACCTTGATTTTGAGTATCGCCCCCTGGCAGAAACCATTGAAAGGGTAGGCAACCATTTTAAAGAGAGCCAGCATTAATTATCACCGTTGCGTTCCAATTCATCGGGATCCATAAGACCTGTTCGCGGTTTTTGTTTTTCATTTTTACCTTGGGCCGCCCTAATACTATCGGTACGCTGTATGAGACTATCTACCTCGTCCCGTTTGTTTTCCAGGCGTTTGCTCACATCCTCCCAGATTTTTAAATAGCGGTTAAAATCTACCGAATAATAGGCCACAGTTTTAGCAAATTGCAGGCTATCTATATCATATTTCTCGTAGATGAATTTATTGGGCTCTAATCCCGCATTTTTGAGTTGGCCACGGCTAAAATCGCGCGCAGCGTTGATCAGCGACACGTCATAAAGAATATCTTTCAGCTCGTCTTCGCCTATCAGATTATCTGGTTTTTCAGGCCGGTCTACATTTTGACAGGCCGCAAAAAGCAGCACAAAAAGCAGGATGTGGTAGCCTCTTATCATCGATTGAAGGTTAAACGCTGGCCATAACGTTCCTCGTAGACCTTGAAGTTTTTATAAGCTAACTTCCCATTTACAAACGTATGACTGATTCGTGACTTAAAGGTGTTCCCCTCAAAGGGAGACCATTTACATTTATAGAGAATATTGTCTTTGGTCACCGTCCATGGGTTGTTAAGATCTACCAGCACCAGGTCTGCATGATAGCCCTCTTTGATGAAACCACGTTTTTCAACCTGAAAAAGAATCGCAGGATTATGGCACATTTTCTCGGCTATTTTTTCCAGGGAAATCTTGCCATTGTGGTACATCTCGAGCATCGCAGGAAAGGCATGCTGTACCATGGGTCCACCACTGGGCGCATCCAGATATTTATTCTTTTTCTCCTCTAGCGTATGTGGGGCGTGGTCTGTTGCGATCACATCAATACGGTCGTCCAGAAGTGCTTCCCAAAGGCCTTCACGGTCTTTTTCGGTTTTGATCGCGGGGTTCCACTTGATAAACGTTCCTTTTTCGCGGTAATCTTCATCGCTGAACCATAAGTGGTGTACGCAGACCTCAGCTGTAATCTTCTTGTCTTTTAGCGGCTTCTTATGGTCAAAGAGCTTGGTTTCTTTAGCCGTGCTTAAATGGAAAACATGCAACCGCGCACCGGTTTTTTTAGCAAGTGCAACTGCTCTTGACGACGAAATGTAACAAGCTTCCTCGCTGCGGATAGTAGGATGCAGGCTAATGGGAATGTCTTCGCCATAACGCTCTTTGTAGATTTCCAGGTTTTCCCTGATGGTCTGCTCATCTTCGCAATGGGTCGAGATCAAAAGATCTGTGCTTTTAAATATTTTTTCAAGCACCTGCTCATCATCTACCAGCATATTACCGGTAGAACTTCCCAAAAACAGCTTGAGCCCGGCAACTTTTAAGGGATCGAGTTTTTTTATCTCTTCTATATTGTCATTAGTGCCGCCAAACATGAACGAATAATTAGCATAAGCTGTCTTTGCAGCCTGGTCAAATTTTTCTTCCAGTTTTTCTATAGTCGTGGTTTGCGGGATGGTATTGGGCATTTCTATAAACGAGGTAATCCCACCGGCAACTGCGGCCATAGACTCACTTTTTATCGTGGCTTTGTGGGTAAGTCCCGGCTCCCTAAAGTGCACCTGATCGTCAATAATTCCTGGGAAAAGATGTTTTCCCTCGGCATCAAAAATCTGTACATCAGGACTTTTTGCACTTACATTAGCGCTTACTTCTTTAATAATGCCCTGTTCAATGTAAACGTCACCACGCATGATCTTGCCCTCATTTACAATCTGTGCATCTTTGATCAGAATTTTTTCCATATAAATCTTTAAATCTCGTAATTGCTAAATAAGCTTTTAAACTTCATCTTGAGGACCCCAAAAACAGCCTCAGAAATAATACCGGTACTCATCTTACTGACACCTCTTGTTCGATCTACAAAGATAACGGGTACTTCTTCAATTTTAAAACCCAATAAATGGGATTTAAATTTCATTTCAATCTGAAAGGCATAGCCCACAAATTTGATTTTATCGAGATTGATCTGTTCTAAAATTTCCCTGCGGTAACATATAAATCCCGCTGTGGTATCACAGATTTCCATACCCGTGACAAAACGCACATATTTTGATGCAATATAAGACAACAAAACACGCCCCATGGGCCAATTTACCACATTAACACCCGTTTTATATCGGGAACCTATAGAGAGATCTGCCCCGTCTTTTACGCAGGCGTTATACAGGCGTATCAGGTCATTGGGAGCATGAGAGAAATCTGCATCCATCTCAAATATAAACGTGTAGGGCCTGGCAAGTGCCCATTTAAAACCAGCTATATAGGCCGTGCCCAGCCCGCTCTTACCTTCCCTGCGCAATAAATATAACCGTCCGTCAAATTCTTCCTGAAGACTGGCAACCAGCGCTGCTGTACCATCTGGTGAGCTATCATCGACTACCAGGATATCAAAACGGCGCTGCTGCGCAAAGATGTTGCGCACCAGTTTCTCAATATTTTCTGCTTCGTTGTAGGTGGGTACAATGACGAGGCGCTTAGTCATCTACAATTTAATTTGCGGCAAATGTACTTATTTTGAATTTTACTTCTTTCCTCAGATTTATATTTACTGCGGTATTTATAGTAATTTTGTAATATCAAGCCACAACACTTTGGAAGCCATCACAAGAAATGTCATTACGCAGGACTGGTTCACGATCATACTTGTGGCATGTATGATGCTACTTGCCATTACCCGATTTGCCTATGAGCGGCGCTTCCTGAATTTTATAGGCGTTATAAGCAGCGATAAATATTTAAAAAAAAGCGGCAAGGACAAATTTCAGGACCCGTTTAACCTGATGCTCTTGACGATGCAGCTGCTCTCCATATCTGCTTTTATCTATCTTATTCTAACCCGTTTTGATTTTACACCAGATCTTAGCGCACAAATTTTATTCCTACGGGTTATCGTGTGCTACACGCTTTTTATAGGGGTAAAATTCTTGATAGAGCGCATCATTGCGGTGCTTTTTAACGGAGAGGAAATATTAAGGCCTTACCACTACAATAAATTGGTTTTCCGTAATTTTTTTGGCATGTTGCTGCTGCCGGTAAACGCACTGTTTGCCTACAGTTTTATGCCCAGTAAGAATATGATCATCGGTATCACCATTTTCTTTGTCTTGCTAAATGCTTTTAGTATAATAAGTATTATTAGAAGATATGAAAAGTTGATAATTAACAATACTTTTTATTTTATTTTGTACCTTTGCGCCCTTGAAATCGCTCCCTATTTGATTTTGTACAAGCTGCTTAGCATTTATATACTGCGATAAAAAATACATTCTATGAAGGTAAAGACGATTTTGGTATCTCAGCCAGAACCTAAGATTGAGAATTCTCCTTATTTTGATTTACAAGAAAAAAAACGCGTTAAAATTGATTTTATCCCTTTCATTCATGTGGAAGGTGTATCGGGCAAAGAAGTGCGCCATCAAAAAGTTGATCTGAACGATTACACGGCGATTATACTTACCAGTCGCAATGCCGTCGATCATTTTTTTAGAATTGCGGAAGAAATGCGCTTTAAAGTGCCAGACAGCCTAAAGTATTTTTGCCAGAGCGAGGCCGTGGCCTATTATCTGCAAAAATATGTGGTGTACCGCAAGCGGAAAATATATGTAGGGAAACGTACCTTTAGTGAAATGGCACCAATTTTAAAAAAATACAAGAACGAAAAGTTCTTATTGCCATCCTCAGATGTTTTGAAACCTGAAATTCCTGAAACGCTTGATGAACTTAAGGTGAACTACAGGCAATCTACTTTTTACAGGACGGTTGTAAGCGACCTGTCGCACTTAAAAGACGTGACTTACGATATACTCGTGTTCTTTAGCCCCAGCGGAATCAAGTCCCTGTTTGAAAATTTCCCCGATTTTAAGCAGAATGATACGCGTATTGCTGTTTTTGGTAATTCTACCATAAATGCGGCAGACGAGGCCGGACTTAAAATAAACATCAAGGCTCCAACACCAGAAACGCCGTCTATGACCATGGCTCTGGAAAAATATATTGACGAGATCAACAATAAAAAGTAAACTTTACTCTTATTTTTCAATCAACTATCTCTAGGTATAACTTGGAAACAACTTTTGAATTTCGAACCAGAAGATCGGGGAATAAAACCCATTGGCGGGATTCAAAAACTGTTGATAAAGCATGAAAAACGCCCCAAAAAGGGGCGTTTTTACGTTAAAACAGGTTGTTTTTATCGAAACGATACTATCCCAATGGGGGTTGACCAGCCATGATCTCTTCATTGGCGTAGGTTTCAAACTTTCTAAAATTCTCTTTAAAGGCTGCCGCTAGTTTATGCGCCGTTTTATAGTAGCCCTCATCGTTGTTCCAGGTTTGCCTGGAGCTCAACACAGCATTGGGCACGCCGGGGCAGGTTCTGGGCTGTGCCAAACCAAATACCGAATGAATGTGATAGGCTTCTTTGCTATACTCGCCCAGATCGCCGCGCAATGCGGCGTGTATCATCGCACGGGTGTACTTTAGTTTCATACGCTTACCCACCCCATAGGCACCGCCTGTCCAGCCGGTATTAATGAGCCATACATTTACGCCGGACTCTTTCATTTTTGCGCTCAGCATTTCAGCATATTTGGTAGGATGCAGCGGCATAAATGGTGCGCCAAAACAGGCCGAAAATGAAGGTACCGGTTCATCTACACCAGCTTCGGTACCGGCCACTTTTGCGGTATAACCGCTTATAAAATGGTATGCGGCCTGACCAGGTGTCAATTTTGAAATGGGGGGCAAAACACCAAAGGCATCAGCGGTCAAAAAGAAAATATTTTTAGGGTTTTGCCCTACCGAAGGTGTTTTAATATTATCAATATAATGTATGGGATAACTCACCCGGGTATTGGGCGTTATCGATGTGTCTGTAAAATCAACATTTCCCTGACTGTCCAAAACAACATTTTCAAGCAGGGCGCCTTTCTGAATGGCGTTAAAAATATCAGGTTCTTCTTCCTCAGAAAGATTGATGACTTTAGCGTAGCATCCCCCTTCAAAGTTAAAAATCGTGTTATCTGGTGTCCAGCCGTGCTCATCATCGCCTATGAGTTGGCGCTTGGGATCTGCCGACAGCGTGGTTTTTCCGGTTCCGGAAAGTCCGAAGAAAATCGCGGTTTCCCCGTTTTCTCCCACATTGGCCGAGCAGTGCATGGGCAGTGTGTTTTTTTCAGTAGGGAGTACAAAATTTAAAGCTGAAAAAATACCTTTTTTGATTTCACCGGTATAGCCGGTACCTCCTATTAAAATAGTCTTCTTACTAAAATTGAGAATCGCAAAGTTTTCCTTTCGCGTTCCGTCAAGTTCTGGGTTGGCCTTAAAACCAGGAGCATTTATAATAAGCCAATCTTCCTTAAACATATCCAGCTCGGCTTCGGTGGGGCGCAAGAACATATTATAGGCAAAGAGGTTAGACCATGGATATTCATTGATCACCCGAATCCCCATTTTATAATCTCTTTTTGCACAGGCAAAAGCATCTCTTACATAAATCTCGCGGTCAGAAAGATAAGTGTTCATTTTTTCTAGCAGGCGTTCAAATTTTTCCGCATCAAAGGGAATATTTATGGCTCCCCACCATACGTTTTCGCGTGTTTTATCATCTATGACGATAAAACGGTCTTTTGGGGACCTACCGGTAAAATCACCGGTATTTATGGCCAGCGCTCCAGAGGAGGCTTCCCGGCCCATACCTTTTTCCAACGTACGGCTATGCAGTTCCTCTGAACTTAACTGATAATGCACTGTTGCTCTTTCAATACCATAATTCTTCAACGAAATCGTTTTCGTAATTGGGGCATTTGTTGCCATAATTATCTATTTTAATAAGGTTTATAGGGGATAAAATTAGCTATATAAAACTATAAAAAATCTTAAAATACCTATTCATCAAGCCTTTAACGCTTTATAAATGTATATAGCAATATTCCCCAAGAAATGATGAGCAATGTGCCGCCCAGCGGGGTGAAGAGTGCAATAGTGGTAAAATCTATTTTTGTGGCTCCTTGGGTAGCGAGTAAATAAATAGAACCAGAAAACAGGATCACCCCAAAAAGTAATAGATAAAACAATATGTTCTTACGTTTTTCTGAACATGTTAAAACGCCTCCCAGCAACAGTAAAAGCAAGGCATGGTACATTTGATAACGCACCCCGGTTTCAAACGAAGCGATCGCGCTGGCATCTACCACTTTTTGCAGACCGTGCGCCCCAAATGCGCCCAGCAGCACGGCGGTACCGCCAAAAATACTTCCTAAAATGAGCAATTTCCTGTTCATATTCTCTTTTTAATGGTCGTTGGTTTCGCTAACTTCGTCGAGAGCCCTTACAAAAATACAATACCTTCTCATGAGAAACATATTAATTATAGGTATCGGGAAATCAACTTCCCAACTGGTAGATTATCTACTGGAGCATGCCGAAAATGAAGAACTGCAAATTACCCTAGCCGATAAATCACTGGAGCATGCCAAAAAACTAGCCGGTAATCATCCACGTGCCACGGCCATTGCACTTGATATTTTTCAGGAACTGCAACGCGAAGACGCCATCCAAAACGCTGATCTTATCATAAGTATGTTGCCGGCAAGATTTCACATTAAAGTGGCCGAAAACTGTCTAAAAATGGGCAAAAGTCTGGTAACTGCCTCCTATGTGAGCGAAGAGATGCAAAAATTAGATGAAGCCGTAAAGGCGAAAGGACTGGTATTTATGAACGAGATAGGCCTTGATCCCGGCATTGACCATATGAGCGCAATGCAGGTCA
>DRGP01000057.1 GCA_011050015.1 Leeuwenhoekiella sp.
ACTTTGGTGGGCTTTTACCAGATCGTGTTACAGATGTAGATGAACATTATATACTGGATCCTGAAAACCTGGCTGCACTTAAATGATTTCTACCTAAGGGCAATGGGGCAGCAGGCACCCAACCGGCAGCCAGGTTTTCAGGATCCAGTATATAATGTTCATCTACATCTGTAACACGATCTGGTAAAAGCCCACCAAAGTAGTGAATTTTACCATTATTATATGTCGCGGCTCCCGAGCCGCGAGGGGCTGGGAGGGACGGGCCTGCTCTCCACGTATCAGAGGTCGTGTTGTATATCTGCACCTTATCAGTCGCTACGCCGGGATCGTTACCCGTAAAACCACCTATTATCCATACATTATCATTGACAACGGCTTTGCCCACGTGAGTAACAGGAGTAGGCATGGGCGCTCCTTTAGACCATATATCATTATTTACGTCATATATTTCCGTTTCACCGGTAATAATAAAACCGCTTAGAAAACCTGCAAAGGTGTATAATTTATCACCCACTTTGGCAGACTGAGATTCAAGTTTTTCCAGGCCGCTGGGTGCTAATTCTTTCCATTGACAGGGATCTTGGCCTTCCTCACCTAGTTCGCCATTGCCATATAATTGTATAGCGCAGAGTTGGGGGCGGTCAATGCTCGCCGAAAAATCTATATTTAATTCTCCGTCGCTTACATTTACTTCATAGGTTTTAACTAAAGCAGTTCCTGCACCCGTTTCATTGGTGATATCCAGATCATCAATACGGTTTTCATTTTCAAAATCGACATCAAAGACGCGTTTACCCGCTCCTCCCTGGGCGCTCTGGGGGGCACCGAACCAGATTTCGGCAAAATGCAACTTAACTTGATAGGTGCCATTAGTTACAGGGAAATCATAACTAAAACTCCCTTGGTTATTGTCTGCGCTACGTTCGGTCTTATAGAGGTCATCCAGATCTGTATTTTTGATTTCGGTAAAGGTTGTGGTGCTGGTTTTAGAAGTTCCTCTAAAGTAAGCATCTTCTTGAAAAAGTGTTCCGTCGAGTTCTAAGTCAGGACCACCGGCATTGAAACTTGCGATAAGCGGAAGTTCATCTTCCGGAGTTTCATTTTCCTTAAAAACTTCAATGGCCGCAATTTTGGGTCGGTCTATGGAAGCGGTAAAGTCAATATTCAATAGCCCGTCATTTACGGTAGCTTTATACGTTTTTACTGCAGCAGTCATGGCGCCCAATTCCTCATACATATCGTAGTCTTCAAGAACTTGATTATTTTCTATAGCTACAGAGAAGTTGCGCTTGTTTGCTCCTCCAGGACCTCCACCAGTAGCTCCCCAATAAATTTCGGCAAAATGAAGTGCAATACGGTAAGTACCATATTCGACGGGAATGGCATAACCAAAAGTTCCTTTATTCTCGCCAGCAGAGCGTTCGGTTTTATAAAGTTCGTCTTCGGTGGTGTTTGTAATATCGCCTATTTTTGGATTTTGATAGACAGTAGTACTTCCCGTAAAATAAGTATCGGCCTGAAAGGTTTTGCCATTTATCGTAAGCGCATCGCTACCAGCGTTTATACGAGCTACAACCGTTTCTTCAACGTTTGGTTTCTTATCAATTTCTATAGCTGCGATCTTGGGCTCATCTTTGCTTGCGGTTAAATCAATGTTGAGTATACCATCACTTACGGTAACATCAAAAGTTTTGATCAAAGCGGTTTCAGCCCCCACTTCCTTAATAATATCAAGGTTTGAAAAGCTTCTTTTATTTTCTAGAGACAAGTTGATAAGGCGTTTGCCCATACCACCTCGGGCACCCCCAGTTGCATCCCAATAAATTTCAGCTAGATGAACCTTAACTTGATAATCACCATTAGAAACTGGGATGTTATAAGAAAAACCACCACTTCCTGTCCCCGTAGAACGTTCAGATTTATAGATAATATCTTCGTTCGTATCCCCTATATCAGATATTCCGTAATTGGTAAAACTACGGCCGCCAGTATAATAATTATCCGCCGAATAAAGTTTCCCGTTTACTTCAACCTGTGGACCTCCTGTATTGATATAAACACGTTCACTATTAGAATCTGTCGATTTTTCAATGATTTCTAATGCAGAAATTTTGGGCTGGTCTTTAGACGCTTTCAGATAAATGTTAAGTATGCCATCATCCACGTTAACAGTATATTCTTTCTGTAAAGCGTTCATACTACCTACTTCTTTATTAATGTCGAGATTGGTAAGTACTTGTTTATTTTCAATATTTACATTAAAAATACGTTTGTCACCCCCGCCGGGACCACCATTGCTTGCGCCCCAGTAAATCTCAGCAAAATGTAAGATTACCTTGAAGGTGCCCTTGGGGACGGGAATGGCATAATTAAAGGTGTTCTTATTTTTCAGGGTACTACGCTCTGTAAGATAAAGTGCGTCATGTCCAGTATTGCCTATATCTTTAATACCTTTGTTTTCAAAAACCTTGCTATCACCTGTGTAATAAGCGTCTTTGACGAAGAGCTGGTTGCCATAAATTAACTCTCCACCGCCACTGTTAATGCGCAATGTAAAAGGTGTTTTGTAATCTTTGGATGCTTTTTTGGAAAAAGAGGAATTGTAATTTGAAAAAGAATTAAAAAGAATAAAGACAGCACCTAGCAGTGCTATTGAAAAGTAGCGTTTTAAAATTGATCTCATTTTTTGGGGTGTAATAATTATTTATCATTTGGTCTAGTCAGTATTAATAAGGTATCAATACTTTTTGTAATATAAAACTGTGTAAAACTACTTGAAAAATTTTCCTACAAATACTTTTTTAGATGAAGCGCATATTTATTTGTCAAAAAGGCACATTTTTTCACCTATATCGATATAGTTATGGTTGAAAATCTTCTTTATCGGCTTTACTGATACTAATATTATATTAACGAAAGAAATTTCTTTCTTCTTTGCTTTTTAATATGAACTTGTCTTCGTTTTTTTCACTCGTATAATTCCGTAATAAAAGGAAATTTGCCAGTGTAGGTTTTATTTGAAATATATTATTCATCTTTGCGCCGTATTTTAAAAATAGAAATGCAATGAACACTACCTCTTTTGAAATGCTTAAAGGGAAGAAAGTCTTGGTCACTGGAGGAGCCGGTTTTATAGGTTCTAACCTCTGTGAAAAATTAATATCCCTTGGCGCTCATGTGGTCTGTCTCGATAACTTTGCTACAGGGCACCGCAAAAACATAGCCCCTTTGCTCGATAATGAACATTTTGAGCTTATAGAAGGGGATATACGTGATTTAGAAATTTGTACTAAGGCTTGTAAAGGAATAGATTTTATTTTGCACGAAGCGGCCCTGGGTTCTGTACCCCGATCGCTTAAGGATCCTATCACAAGCAATGAGGTAAATGTGAGTGGGTTCTTAAATATGCTGGTAGCAGCGAAAGATGCTGGTGTAAAAAGATTTGTTTACGCAGCCAGTTCTTCAACCTATGGAGATTCAAAGGCTATGCCTAAAGAAGAAGATAAGATAGGAAAACCCTTATCGCCTTACGCCATCACGAAATACGTTAATGAACTTTATGCAGATATATTTAAAAATGCCTACAATCTTGATACGGTAGGATTGCGGTATTTTAATGTTTTTGGCAGAAAGCAAGATCCTAATGGTGCTTATGCAGCAGTGATTCCTAAGTTTGTTATGCAGTTAATGGCGCATGAATCGCCCGTCATAAATGGTGACGGAAACTTCTCAAGGGATTTTACGTACATAGATAACGTATTGCAAATGAATTTACTGGCCTTGACTGTAGATGATACCGG
>DRGP01000058.1 GCA_011050015.1 Leeuwenhoekiella sp.
ATTCTCATCATCATAGATCAGTAGGATGAGATACTGAAATTAATTCAGCAGGACGGATTAATATCGTCAACATTTCTTTCCAGCCCTACTAAATACTGGGTTCCTGGTCTGTGAAATGCTAAAACGCATTTTTTATTTCTTCAATAGGGGTTCCCAACAATTGTATGGACAGCCCATTGAGCTGCTGTTCCTCACCCGTAAAGTGAAAAACACTATGTTGGTGTGAAAGCGTTTCGCTGGGCGCTATAAAGGCTGCGGGGGAAACGCTTTCAATCTCATAAAAAGGCCCCATTTGAGAACCATCTTCCAGCGGGCCGTCATTATAAGCATTCACGGCATCCCCCACGAGTGGATTTTTATCTGGCATCCATTCCTGATTTAGGTAGGTGGCATCCTCATCTACCTCAAAACGGGTAATGGTGAGCACATGGTTTACGGGATCGTAGCTGCCGGTCATATTTTTAGCACGTTGCGGCGGAACCCCTAATTTCCCACGGGATTTTCCATCGGCCATGAGGAAGATTTTACCGTCTTTATAGCTGATACGGTCTTTGGGGATTTCACCAAAATAATCGGTGGTAGCTACCTTGCCGGTTGCCTCTTCGTTATAGGGAACAACGATCACGGTTTTTGGCGAAGGTGTGAACATATCGAGAATCCATATACAGGGTGCACCGCTTTTTTCATCCCAGGCATGGTCTCCCATATTAGCAATACTGTTTTCTGTTGTAAAACCCACCGAACTGACACTGTCCAGCGAAATATTCAGTAGATTTTCAATCTCAGACTTATCGAGTATTTTAATACTACGTTTGGCCAGAATCTCAAACTGTGTATCTGCATAATTCTGTAAAGACATGGTTTTTTCCATCCTGACCATCTTATCATCTTTGGTTGTGACCTGCCACGTTTCCGTATCTACTGCAGATGGCGTGTGCCAATTCTCATATTCCATCGCTGTCCCCGGTTTAAAAAAAAGGGAGAATTTACTACCCTCGGGGCCCAGCCAGAACCGGTTTTCACCACCATAAGCATTCATGTGGGAATCCAATTCTTGGTCGAAAACGTTATAGTTTATCCATCCAAAACTTTTGCCTTTCATACCCTCAGCGGTAGAGGTAAAAACCTTGGCCTGGTAACGTGGGGAAACGAGAATTTCACTTTCGCCCTGCCCCAGAACAACGAGGGAAGTATCTCGTTGCTTTAGAAAATTAAGGTCATAACCAAAAGTTCCTTTTTTAAAATCTTGATCTTTCATCGCCGTTTCGGTTTCCGATTTTTGCTGTTTATCGCCACAGGAAAAGCATATCGTGCTTATCGCTACTATCAAAAACAGTTGAAGGGTTCTATTCATAATACAGTCTTTTAAATAGTACATGTTGAGTTTTTTATCCAATGGTATCCCAAATATATAGTTAATCGATTAAATAAAAAAACCAAAAATATACTTTTTTGATTTTTTAACCCTCTTTATTTTC
The DNA here is from genome assembly GCA_011050015.1 of Leeuwenhoekiella sp. GTDB lineage: Bacteria > Bacteroidota > Bacteroidia > Flavobacteriales > Flavobacteriaceae > Leeuwenhoekiella. Next base: position 1,479 of record DRGP01000058.1, read on the forward strand.
TTCAATTGCCATTCCACACGACTTTCTTATTATTAATTCGGCATCTAGTTGTATATGTTCTTCATCGAGATCGTTATTTGCCATATGCGCTGTCAAAATTCTAACCGATTGTTTACCAAATTCTTCCAAGGGCTGTTTTAAATACGTTAGCGGACAATAATAAAAATCAAAGGCCTCGCCCTCATCAAAGCTCACAATCGCCACGTCATGGGGCACTTTTAATTGTAATTGATCAATATATTTAAGACCGTGCACCGCAAGCGTATTTGTTGCAAAAAATAGTGCATCGATAGGTTCTTCGCTCAATAACATTTCGTCTAAAGCGGTTTTCATTTCTTCTTCAATGTGGGTAAAATCGATCTCTTTTACCCATTTTTCGCGGTAATCCAGCTTATTTTCCAGCAAGGCTTGTTTATATCCTTTAACACGTTCACACATATGCTGCAGCGAATTGGAATATGCGATCATCCCTATTTTTTTATGACTTGTTTTTATAAGTCTAGAAACCCCGTCATAAGCAGCTTTGTAATTATTGAGCACCACATAATTACTGGAAATATCAGGAAAATAACGATCTATCAACACAAAAGGGATATGTTGCTCTTTAAGGGCTTGTATCTGCTTTTCCGAACCTTCCGCGGGAGCGATAATAAAACCATCTACCTGCCGGTTAATCAAAAACTGAATGAGGTTATCAGATTTCTCGGCTTTTTCATCAGAACTGCCAAAGATCACATTATAATTAAAATGTGCAGCCTCATCTTCAATAATACGGGCAATATGGGAGAAAAAAGGATTTGAAATATCGGCAACGATAAGGCCAATGGTGAATGTTTTGCCACTTTTAAGGCTTTTGGCGATCTGGTTGGGTTGGTAATTGAGCTCTTTAGCAGCTTGTTTGACTTTTTCAGAAACGGCCGCGCTCACTTTGCTTTCCTTTCCTTTGGAAAGTACATAAGAAACGGTGGCTGTAGAAACACCCACTTTTTTTGCAATATCTTTTAACGATGTCTTTTTTCTTTTCATACTCGGATTTTCCCAACCATTATGACGTTCAAAATCTCCATTTTTAGGTCAAAAATGGTTCATTTTGAGCGATTTTTCGTCTAAAATACCACTATTTTATGAGTTCATCAAAGTAAAAACCCCGACGCTTGGCATCGGGGTTTTTGAATTGGGATACTCAATTTTTCGCTGTAAAAGCGAAAAAACTACTGTAACAAGTTAAAAATTATACTTTAAGCTCGCCCCCGCATAATACTGTACTTCGTAGGGAGCAGGCAAATAAGCATCAGGGAGTTGATTTAAAAATACCATATAATAATATTGCGTTCCGGTGAGGTTATCTGCCCCGGCAAAAACATCAAGGTCAAAACGGTCAAAACTCGTTCTGTAACCCAGTTTTGCATTGAGCAGCTGATACGCGTGCGTGCGGTTGACGCCATCTGAAGTAAAAGGCATCGCATCCCTAAATGAATAGTTCACATTGCCATAAAGGCCGGGGTTTGTCGTAAAATCAACCCCTGCATTAACAACCCAGGGGGCAACACCGGCAACGTCGTTGCCACTATAATCTACGAGAATACTATTTCCATCATCATCCAGTGATTCATATTGATAATCTTCATACCTGAAATGCGAATAGGTAACATTTGCAAATGGACTCACTGTACTGAAAAAGCCTGCAGCCGACTCATACGCGGTGTATTTTGCCAGAAGTTCCACTCCCTTGTGGTTCTGTTTTCCGCCATTGGCAATATAGGTGTAAGCCGTGGTATTCTGGTCTAACGGAACTGCCACCGAAGTGAATTTATTTTTGAAAATTGCATTGAAAACGGCCAACTGATAATGCAGTTTATTGGCAAATAAATTCCCTTTAGAACCTACCTCAAACTGATTGCCCACTTCAGGAACCAGCCCGGTGTTCAATTGGCCGGAAGTAGAAAGGACAATATTACCACTTACCGGTGCATTGTAGGCTTTGCTGTAAGACGCATATACCGAAATATTATCGTTAAAAATCTTGTTTATGGCCACATGTGGCGAATACAAATCGGTGTAATCTGCCGAAACATTACGGGCACGATCGCTCTCGGGGTCATAAAGGCGGTCTTCCAGATCTATGGCCATGTTACTCAATCCCAATCCTGCGGTAACCGTAAAATCAGCGGGCAGGTAAAGCTCCCATTCGGTAAAAAGCGTAGAGGTTCCAGATCGCGCATACTGATTGCTTCGAATGTTACCTATAACATTATAACCTGCTGGATCTGCGGGATTTTCCACCATACGGAAACCTATGATCGCGGCCCGTTGCTCTTGCAGCTCCGCACCGGCAGTACCGGTAAGACGCAGGTTATCGCCCAGGTTAAAATTAAAGTCAAAACTGGTGCGCAGGCCATAATTCGTAGGATCTTTATCAGTCCAGCCTCCGGCCGAGCTTGAATTGGTATTCGCCCCAGAACCAAAAATCGTGCTCGTATTGCTCAACCAGTCGCTAAAAACATAGCTATGGCTTAAGCCGGCACGAAAACTCACTACTTCTGAGTGTGCGTTGTTCTTGATATAGCGGCCATTACCAGTATATCAGCACCTATTTTGGCTATAGCAACAGCTATGACGAGCGTG
>DRGP01000059.1 GCA_011050015.1 Leeuwenhoekiella sp.
CTTTTGCCACTACGGTTACACTTACCAATGGTGTTCCCATAGAATCAGTAAGTAAAATGTTGGGTCATACCAATCTTAAAACCACCCAACACTACGCCAAGATTTTAGATATGAAAGTGAGCAAGGATATGGCGATTTTGAGATCAAAATTCCAATAATTTCTAAATTTTAATCATACCGACCATTCCCTTTGCACTTTAAATTTTCTAGGTAGCCAGAAATTGGACTGGTTTGATCTGGGTTTTTTATTTTAAACCCATTTTTAAAAAAAATAACGGCAGCCGTTTGCCAGTTTATTTTTGTTTTCCCGTCTTTTAATATAAATTTTTTGAGCCGATTATAAGCATAAAATTTTCGGCCTTCTATCTCTGGCCAATTATTTTTTTCAAAAAATTTTAGAACCTCAAATTCATTAAAAATGACGTTTGGCTGTTTATTTAAGTTTTCTTTTGTTTTATGTTTATAAGAAGGTACCAAACTTTGGCCTGGTTCAGGGACGTTGCCGTCCAAATTTTGAACCGTACTTGTCCCATTAATAGTATTACCAGTACCACTACTTGTACCAAATGTAAACATGTGGATTTTAGATCCTCTTGACGGATTGTACGACGGATAATACTTTAAATATTCCCAATTATTAAGATCTCGCAGGTAATTATGATAGGTAGTTTTTGATTTGATCTTAGCCCTTTCCATTATGAGTTCCCTGTTTACCGTAATATACTTTTTAAAGAACATTCGATTCCATTTATGAAAAAAAGCAAGATATAAGGTAATATGACCTTGTTTGATCCGCTCGTCTTCGTGAAAACGCTCCAAAAGGTTGTTGAGATGGATTATGTAATTTACTTTTTCCATCGTACGTCCGTATTTGGGTCATCTTTTTTCTTTTCGGTAAATCTACTTGTGTCATGAAAAGGTCGCTCGGTATTGTCTCGATCTAAAAATTTCTTTTCTCTCAACAACGGTTTTTCTGTTGGGGGTTCAGCAGCCATAAAAATTGCCTGCATCATTCCGGCGGTCGGTTTGGTCTGGGTCTTTTCTATGTCCTTTAATATCGCGATCATCCCGTTCATCCTTTTTTTGATCAGTACCGAGATTCTACTTTCCAAGGTTTCCATTCGCGGCCCCATTGTTTCTAATGGAGAAATACCATTTTCTTCAAAAAATTCCAGCATTAAAAGCAATGTCATCGATTGGGATCTTGATATTTTTTTACTAAATTTTCTAAATTGTTCTGTCACTGAAGCTTTTATCTTCAATGTCTCAAATCCTTCTTTTTTTAATGGCTTATCCATAGTTTTTAGTAAAATAATTGCCTGTTTACGGCGGTTATCAGATGTTTTTACTAATAAGTAACGTTTGTGTTCAAGTTCCAAGAAAGAACAAAAGCTTGTCAGTGCCTATAAACACTGTCTTTATATTAAAAATCGAATAAACGTAACATCGCGTAGCGTGTTACCCTCTTGCTATTCGATTCCTTTATTTCATTTCAGGATCTTCATACTTTTCAGCAAAAACTGAAAAGCTATTTTCTGCACTTTTGACGCTTCAATTTTTTAGTAATAAAGTGAAATTAATCATTTGTATTTAACTGACAATCATTTAATTAAATGATTCGGTAATTCATTTTAAACAGTTTCATATAATGTGTTTTGATACTTTTTTCTATTAAAATCACCTACTTATTATATCTTGAGCGTTTTCCTTTTCATTTGGTGTGGAATTCTATGTTCTATTATAATTGCCCATTTTTTTTAGGACAAAATGATACAGATTAGGGCTCAATTCATTTCATTCACTTACTTCCCATAGCGCCATCGCTGTTACCTTTTCGGTAACCGATATTAAAATTATGACTGAGTAAGAACTTATAAAAGTGAGTGAGCGAACGGTTATGCAGTTCGTCTCGGGCAGAATTTTAAAACTTTGTGAAGAAATGGTTAGTGATCTTTTTTCCTGGCGAACGCTGTCGCTTTTTCTGCGACTGTGTTCTAGATGTTGTAATGAACCTTATTTCTTGGAATGGAGCCTTTTTCTGGCGGAGTGGAGAGGAATGGGGTGGAACGGGATTGAGATGTAATTCTATTATTCTACTTCTAAAGCTAATTCATATCGTGTACTCCTACCGCCACCAGTTGAAATGAATATACCCTTGCCTACCAAATCTTGAAGATCCCGAGTTGCAGTCGCCTTTGAGGTTTTTGTAATGCCTATGTATTTACGGGCGTTCATCCCACCTTCAAAACCTTGTGGACCTTCTTCTAACATGCGTTGAACAGCGCGTAATTGTCTTTCATTCAATTGCTCTTTATAATGGTCAAAAAAGCGGGCTTTTTTTAGGGTAAAGGCAACTTCCTGTGTGGTTTGTTCTTGAGCGAATAGAACGGTTTTGACAAAGTAACATATCCATTCCGTTATTTCATTTGATCGTTGTGCTTTTTCAAGATGACGATAATATGATTTTTTATCAGCATCAATACCTCTTGAAAGGCTCATTAATATAGGTCGATTTACGTATTGAGAAAGTGCTTTTTCAGAAATACATCTTCCCAGGCGCCCATTTCCATCTTCAAAAGGATGTATGCTTTCAAAATATAAATGCGCAATTGCCGATCGTATAATAGGTTTCCTAATAGGATGCTTTCCCGATGGGCTACTTTCATTGAACCATTGAAGAAACTGCTTCATTTCATCTGGAACATTATCAGAAGGTGGTGCTTCAAAATGCACTTTCTGCTTACCCAAAGCCCCAGAAATAACCTGCATCGGTTCTTCGTGTGTTCTCCAGGTTCCAACAAGGACATCTTTTGCCCCCATCATCAAAGAAGAATGCCAATAGAAAAGCTTTTCTTGTGTTAATGGCTCTAAAAAGGTTTCTCGAACATCATTAAGCAAAGCCGCCATTCCGGTGGCTCTTTGATCTATAACCACATCCTTAGGTATGTTAAGCCCCAAATTATTACGAACTGAAGATTTTACATCCTGGCGCTCTATATATTCGCCTTCTATTTCCGATGACTTTATGGCTTCGGCAACCATGGTCTGGATAAGCGCTTCCAATTGTTCCTGCCGATCCAAACCCTGCAAATAACCATCTAACTGACCCACACCAGACATATAATCAAACAAAAGATTTTCTACTTTTTTTAATGAATACGTGAAGTTTGGCCAATCATTTTGCTGCCAGTTGAAAGGTTTCATGAGCCGATTAAATTGCTTATTCGGCTCAAATATAGTTATTTTTTGAGGTGATTATATTGGTTTATCGGCTCATTTGGTATTTATCTTTCAAAAAGTGGTTTTTATTAATTCATTAGTGGGTTGAAGAGAATTATTTAGTTTGTAATATTAAAACCAAATGTAGATATGTACATAATGTAATAATCTACTGACTACTTATTATTTGCAAATTTACGTCTCCCACGGTTGCAAGATAATGACTTGTTGTTGCTAGCAATGACAATATACTATCTGATGCATTTGCTTTTGATAATGATGGTTGTACAATGTAAATGTGAAATTTTGTATCAAGATTCCATTTTACTGAGGTATACAATGATTCAAGGTCTTCTACTGTGCCTATAATCAAGCGCGAACATTCTTGACCTTTTTCCTTTTTAACAATTCGCTTCAAAAGATGAACAAACAGTTCTTTCCCTTCTCTATATTTCCAGTTCAGAGATTTTTGGGCTTGTCCGCAGACTTGATAAAAGTTTTCGATGTTATTACTTACATTGCCACCCTTAGCATATTTCAAATGAAATAGATGAATATCTATTTTGCCTTTTGATTTATTTAAGGCTATAACGTCTGCAATTTCTCCTGAACCATCGTCATCATAAATTATATCATAATCATCCTTAATTCTTTGGATGAACTGATATTGAATAGAATCTTGTATATATGGTTTAATGCCCATAGATTCCTTGTTTAAAGATACACCAGTCCAATTCCAGCTTTGCAATAAGTTCTTATTGAAATTCTCTACTGGGTCATTTGGTTTGAAGTAGTAATTTAATTCAAGTTGTGAGCCGTCAGCAAAATATATTACAGGGTAAAATTCATTTAAAAAATCCTCTATTTTCTCAACTTTACTTCCGTAACTCACAATTGCGTCTACATTACCAATTCTCACTATTTTACAATCTGGCGTAGATATTCCATCAACTAATTTAGTTCCTAAAATAATTTCGAATTCAATACTTAAATCATCACAATCCCAAGAAAATTTAATCGGTTTTTCAACATTTGAATCAACTATGTTTAATTCAGAATAAGAAAGGTCGTATGTTTTCTGATTACTTTTTACTTTGAATGAATATCTGTGTTCTGGATGCCTGTATATTTCAGCGTTCCAATCTAAAGTTATTGGAAGGGAATGAATTGGACGACTTGTAATGACTGTTGGAATAATAGTATTTTTCAAAAATATATTTGGATTGATGTTTTGATTAATAAGAACACTTCCTAAATTCTCACACCAATCATTTAATTCTTTTAAATTTCCGCGAAGATATGCCCAGACTTTACCTTTGACAGAACATCCGATGGAAACTTGTTCCCCTGACTTATATCCAGTACCAAAAGCATTATTTTTCTTAAGGGTTCCTTGTTCGAGTTGTTTGATACCATCTTCTACATTTTTACCAAAAAAAGATTGATAACTAATGTCTTGTCCAATTCCTTTTCGACCTCCGAAATTGTAGAGTCTTAATCGCTTGACATCGTGAAAAACCCTAAAAACATTCATTCCATTTATAATGGTATTCGGTTCACCGAATATTGTATTCATCAATTTTTCACTTTTTAAAGATTTAAATGATGTATGGATATAAGCCAGGTTGCTTTCTTTCTTTTTGTCCCAATGGACTACTAATAAATCCCATTGTAAATTTTTAACTGAATCGAAAGTTCCCCAATCGGTTCTTCCAGTTTTACCTAGAATAACTACTAAAGTTTTGTTGTCGTCATTTACATCACTAAATTGATGCTCATAAGTATCAATATTTGAAATACCTTCTCGCCATAAATTTGGACTCCAATGTTCACAAGAAACCTTGTAAACTACTGCACTTAAAGCCGGACTGATTGATTCAAATGGTATTTCAGATTCTATTAAATTTTTAAAACCTCCTAAAAACGTTTGAAAATCAAGTTCGCTCTTGGTTGCTCCTTCAATTATTCTTGGAAGTAAAGCATTCCAATCACTCCCTTTGGCGTAAAGCTCATCAAGTTCTTGCTGAATAGGTGGATATGCTAAATTGGTTATGAATGTTGCATCACCAATATTATCTCCAGATGATCTTGTAAACCTTCCAATAAATTGAAGCATAATAGGAATGCTTTGTCGGTCATCGTGTATTGCTGCAATTTTCAGCTCCGGTAAGTCAAATCCTTCCCCTAGCATATCAACACAAACAATTATTCTATGCTTTAAAAGTTTTATATCATCTATTTTTTGTTTCAGTCCAGCAATTCCCGTATAAACCAATACTGGGTTTAAATCAGAATGAGAGGAATAAAATTTAAAAACCTCCTTAGCTCTGTTTTTTGTTTTGCATCTTGCGAGAAGAGCGTGGTTTAAATTGTTCGATATATCCTCTCTTAAAACAGATATTGCTTTTTCTGCAATAGCCTTATCGGCACTCTCAATATTATACTCTCTTATAGGTTTAAACAGTATATTTTTGTAATAGCCTTGTTCTTGCGCCGCTTTCAATGAGAATTCATAAATGAATTTACCGTCAAGCTTTTTTTGGTCGTTTCTAAATGGTGTTGCAGTGAATAGAAAAACCTTATGTTTATCAAATAAACTAATAAAATCTCTCCAAGTTTTAGCTTCCGAATGATGCGCTTCATCAATGAAATAATGAGAGAAGGTATCACTTATAATGGCTTTCTGTGTTTGTTCAGAACCAGATAAAATACTCATTGTTGTAACTACAACGTTAACTTTCGAAAGAAATACCTTAAGCTCATCTTTGTCCTTAAACTTTTTTGTAATTAGTCCGACAATTGGATTGAATGCACTTGCAGTAACTATATTAAATTTTTTGAGCAAGCCAAGTGTAAAGAACTTTTTAAATATTTGTTCTCTTAATGCGTCAGATGGTACTGATATAAGCAACTTATCGCATTGATTAGCAATTAAAGCTGAAATCATTGTTTCTGTTTTCCCAGTTCCTGTTGGCATTACGACAATACCTTTATCGCTTCGGTTTTGTAGGTGAGACAATATTGCGTACAACGCGCCAAGTTGCGGTGGTCTTAAACCACTTACATTTTTATCTAAATCTTCTTTTATAAAATTAAAATTATCAGACCACGATTCCTTTATATCCAAAGGACTTTTTACAGATATAGAAGGATGTTTTATCCAACGTGTGAGCTGAAGTTCTGAACGAATAAAATCTTTTTTGGTTGGTCTTTTTGACGCTAATAATACATATTCAATCTCAGATGGGACGTTACATTTTTCGTCAGTCAAAACCAGTATTCTGTCTCCATTCGAATTAAAAATAAATGGGGTTTCACTTTCTAACATACAGTTTGCAAAAACATTTGTGCTTGAAAAAAACTGTTTGGCTATATTTCCATTTTTTTCGTAGTGATAATATTCAACATCAGGAGTTAATACATTTACCATCTAATAATATTTTAGTTGTTTTCAATGTCTACCTTGTGAAAGACATCGATTCTTAATGTTCATACAAAAACTGTTTTATTTTGTTTGGCTTCTGTCTATTATAATTTTTTAATTCTCTATTAAAGCTTACAAAATGTTACTGAGTTTTTAAAAGTAAATAATCCTTAGATTTAACTGTCATTAAAACTACAAGTAATCAACAAGTTATTAATGAGGAATTCCGTAAAGGGAATTATTTTGGAAATTATATTCTTGAAATTGGAATATTCATCTTTCTAAGATTGTTAGAAAGGATAGATGAATTATAGAATTCCAGAGTCTACTTATAACTTGCTAGGAATTATAATCTATTAGGAGTAATTAGAACATCAGGGATCGTATTCCCCAAATATGACCATTTTTAGGGATCGTAATCCCCAAATATTCCAAATTCAATTTTGGAGGGCATTTAAACCTCATTAATACAATCAATTTGGTTGATACAATTTGATACAAAGTGTGGCTAAATATTATAAATATTATAATCTTTTGTTAAAAAGGGGCGAATTAGGTGGAGGTGGAAATTGAAGATGCTTCGAGACCCCTAAAACAGGCGGAAAATGAACTTTTGGATAGTTCCTCTTTCTCCGCGAAAAGCCCCGTAAACCCAATGTTTACGGGACTTTATTTTTAATTGACAGAATTGAATTTTCCCAATATATCAGACAGCTTTTATTTATTCTTTATTTTCTGATGAGTTCTTTTTTACTACTCAATTCAGTTTCACCGGCAACCAAATCAATAATTTGCTTTTTTCTCTTGGCCTGATCCTTTTTTAGTATATTTTTCATCTCATCTAAAAGTTTAAAATAAAAATAACATTAACTTCATCTCTATGAATTAACTCGAAATCAATTTCATACAGAATGGAAATTGTTCTTTGCGATTATTCGTTTTATCTTATTATAGAGATTTAAATACTTACTGGAATAATCAACAAATTCTTTTTCATTCATATAGGTATAATCAAAACTGAAATAGGTAAATACAGTAGGTTTATTTTTCAAACTCGTTATCTCTCTAAAAGTTTTTACTAATTCCAGTTCTTCTTCTTAAGATCATTTGCACTATTCAGCGTTGGTGCAATAGGCATACGCAATTTATATGCCTTGTTGAAGTTCTCTAAATGTTCTTCATGGGGTACAATTTGCATCTGCAAACCCTTGGCGCCAAGCCAAGATAGATTTGCACAAAAAGATTTTGAATTTTTACAACAATGGTTCCGTTCGAATTCAGAAAATTCATTTTAGTATATTGTTATTAGAAGTTTTTTTATAAATTTCATAAAAATTTAACATTCATATATAAATCAGGGAAAAATAAACAGTAACATTATAGGAGTGGGCGTTGGAGATGAATTCATCCAATTTATCAACATCCGCACGTTAACATATATGCCATTTGTCAGCGTACTCAGAACAAAGTGAATAAGATCGTTGATACTTTAAAATAGAAAAAGGTATACCGATTACGACGAACTGCTTAAGGATTCCAGTATGGATACAATCCAATAAATCCCCATGCAGCGCAATCGTTTTCGGCCTTAAGGGCGTGAAAACATATAGCCTGCACTTTCCGATGACAACAAGCGATAATTTCCCTTAAAAAGAAAGTTTATCATAACCAAAAATTTCATGGAACAAACTATCAATAAAAGCGTGCTATTCAATGGAAGCTGCTTTGCCCTTATAACGACAGCCTTTTCTTTTTCAATAAGAGCGGGCATATTACCGCAATTAGGAGATGAGTTTGGTCTCTCGGCCGAGCAGTTGGGGTTCATCAATTCCATGTGGTTTTTGGGAATGCCTATCTCCATGATCATCGGCGGATTAGTGTACCATAATTTTGGACCAAAAAATATAATGAGAGTAGCGTTTGTGGCCCATACCTTGGGAATCATATTGACCATTTATGCCGGTGGATATACCGGTCTGCTCATTTCCACTCTTTTTATAGGTTTTGGAAATGGCTGTACCGAAGCTGCCTGTAATCCGATGATCGCAGATATGTATTCTGGCGTCAAGATGAACAAAATGCTCAACAGGTTCCACATGTGGTTTCCTGGTGGGATTTTTCTCGGGGCCCTTATCTCTAAATTTATGACAGATTTTGATCTATCATGGCAGATGCAAATGTGGCTCCTTATGGTTCCCACCCTTATCTACATTATATTATTCTACGGAAAAAAATTCCCTGTACCACAGGTGGAAGGTGCCACTTCACTTAAGAAAAACTTCAAGGCTATGCTAAGTCCGCTTTACATCTTCCTTTTTGTTTGTATGGCACTTACTGCGATCACTGAGTTTGGCCCCAACCAGTGGGTAACAATCATTCTGGGCAGTAGCGGTGCCGAGCCGATGATCATTCTTGCTCTTACCACTGGTCTTATGGCTGTTGGGAGGTTTTTTGCGGGTCCCATCGTAGGCCGTTTGGGGCAAACGGGAGTACTTTTATGTTCCGCGATCTTGGCGGCCATTGGTATTTATATGTTCAGCACCACGACTGGACCCATGGCCTATGTGGCAGCTGTGATTTTTGCGTTAGGCGTTTGTTATTTTTGGCCGGTTATGGTAGGTTCCGTGGCGCAGAAAGTACCTTTGAGCAGCGCTTTGGGCATGTCTGTGATTGGTGGTGTGGGAATGTTTTCAACCGCAATTTTCCAACCTGTTATCGGTAGTTGGATTGATAGTTCTCGAGAGATAAATAGAATTGAAGGACTTACCGGAGATGCACTCGAACTGACCGCAGGTCAGGATACTCTTGAAAAGATGATCATATTCCCCGCAATTTTGATTGTTCTATTCCTGATCTTGTTCTTTTGGCAGAAAAACTCAAAGAGAACAAAGGAAATGGCGATTGACTGATAAGCTTAGAAATTCTTATACTATTAAAGGACTATCTCATAAAGTGTGTAAATAGAAAAAAAAGATTCATTCAATGATGAATTTTTGAAGCAGTGCAAAAGTGTAAGCCTGAAGAAAAGCTATGGGCATCTGAGCTATAATAGAAACCCGACAACCCCAAAACCCGCAGGAGCTTTGCTCAAAAAGAGGTATGCACCTCTTTCGGAGAATCGCATATCCCGATCCCCAGCGATCGGGATGCTTCCTTTAAACTTTTGCGGACTGAATTAATAATAAAGATTCACGAATTATTTAAATTTTAAAACTTTATCGGGAAGACTTTGGTCTATTTTTTTGTTCATTCGCAGCCATGGAACAACCGAATGAAAATAAAACGCAAAAAGAAGGCTTCGTTGCCGTACGTGGGGCACGACAACATAATCTTAAGAATGTAAGTTTAGAAATTCCCCGTGATGCTTTAGTGGTATTTACGGGGATTTCGGGCTCTGGTAAATCATCACTTGCTTTTGGCACCTTGTATGCCGAGGCGCAGCGAAGGTACCTGGAATCGGTGTCGCCTTATGCACGGCGACTTTTTCATCAAATGCCCATCCCGGAAGTCGATGAGATCGAAGGGCTGCCACCGGCGGTTGCCTTACAGCAGCAACGCGGTTCAGGAACTACTCGATCTTCGGTCGGCTCGGTGACTACATTGTCTAACTTGTTGCGCATGTTATATTCCCGTGCCGGCGATTATCCACCGAATCAACCGCTTTTATATGCTGATTCATTTTCAACCAACACCCCGGAAGGAGTCTGCCCCGAATGCCACGGACTCGGCAAGGTGTACCAAGTAACAGAAAAAAGCATGGTTCCTGATGACACCTTAACCATTCGGGAAGGAGCCATTGATGCCTGGCCCAAAGCATGGCAAGGAAAAAACCTTCGCGACATTTTAGTCACCTTAGGATATGATGTTGATGTTCCATGGAAAGATCTTCCAAAAAAAGATCGCGACTGGATTTTGTTTACAGACGAAAAACCAAAAGTGCCGGTATATCGAAATTTAGACCGAGAGGAAGTGCAACTTGCCATTAAAAATGAAAGGGAACCAAGTTATATGGGAACCTACACGGCGGCCAAAAAACTGGTTTTGCACACCTTTGCCAATACGCAAAGTGCCATGATGAAAAAGCGTGTCTCGAAATATATGCTAAGTAGCGAATGTCCTACCTGTCACGGTAAACGCTTACGTCCAGAATCTCTTTCCGTGACTTTTGCTGGTTATGATATTGCTGATATTTCGAGGCTGCCGCTAAAGAAGTTGCTTTCTATTTTCACTCCTTATGGCGATAGCTCAGCACCGGGGTTGGTTAAATTGGCTAAAAACCATGAGGAGAAAGCACTAGTGGCGCAACGAATTGCCGAGGATCTTGTTGCGCGAGTAACTGTTTTATTGGAATTAGGATTGGGTTATTTATCCCTGGAACGAAGCACACCTACCCTATCTCCTGGTGAACATCAGCGTTTAAGGCTGGCCACTCAGGTACGCAGTAATTTATTTGGAGTGGTATATGTATTAGACGAGCCTTCTGCAGGATTGCATCCCGCTGATACCGAAGCGTTACTAAAAACATTGGATAGATTAAAAGCTTGCGGGAATTCACTTTTTGTCGTTGAGCATGAATTAGATGTGATTCGCCATGCCGACTGGATTGTAGATGTAGGTCCGGATGCTGGCGAAGGTGGTGGAGAAATTTTGTATAGTGGTCCACCGTCCGGTTTAAAAAGCATTTCGAGGTCTAAAACCAGAGCACATCTTTTTAATGATCTCCCATTCGAAAAACCCACACCTAGGAAGCCTGCTGGATGGCTGAAATTAAGTGGAGTTACCCGAAACAATTTGGTAAGCCTTGATGTATCTTTTCCTCTGGGCGCACTGACGAGCGTTACGGGTATTTCAGGCTCGGGTAAAAGCAGTCTGGTGAGCCAGGTTTTGGTAGAATTAATGACCACTCAATTAGGAAACGGCAATTCCGACGAAGAGGAAGTAGAAGATGCCCTGCAACAAGACGTCGTAGCAACGCTGGGCGGTGAAATTACCGGAGGTTCAGAAAGTATAAAACGCATGATCGTGGTCAATCAGAAACCAATTGGTAGAACACCGCGCTCTAACCTTGCGACCTACACGGGCTTATTTGATGTGGTTCGAAAATTATTTGCTTCAACAAAATTGGCTAAATCGCGTCATTATAAGGCCGGTCGCTTTTCATTTAACGTCGGAAAAGGGCGTTGTTCCAATTGCGACGGCGAAGGTTTTGTGATGGTTGAACTGTTATTTTTGCCCAGTGTCTATGCACCCTGCCCTGTTTGTGAAGGTGCGCGGTATAATACCGAAACCTTGGAGGTCACCTATCGCGATAAGAATATCGCCCAAGTTCTTGATATGACCGTAAATGAAGCTGCTGCATTTTTTGAGAAAGAAGACCGCGTCAAGCGGCCCCTTAACGTATTGCAAGAAGTAGGTTTGGGCTATTTACGTTTAGGCCAATCGGCAACGGAGCTTTCCGGCGGAGAAGCACAGCGTATAAAACTTGCAAAAGAACTCCAGCGCTTGAGCCGAGGGAATACGCTATATATTTTAGACGAGCCCACTACGGGCTTGCATCCTACAGATGTAGAAAAATTACAACTTCAGCTAGCGCGATTAGTGGATGCCGGCAACACCGTAATTGTGGTAGAGCACGATATGCAGGTAATCGCAGGAAGTGACTGGATTATTGATATAGGTCCTGGAGCGGGAGAAGAAGGCGGAAAAGTGGTAGCAGCAGGAACGCCCGAAAAAGTAGCAAAAAACAAACAGAGTAAAACAGCCACTTATTTAACGAGAACATTGAGCGGTCAGCATTAATCTGTAAGACGATTTACGAAATCAGGATTTGTTTTTATTCAATAAGTATTGAACAAAAAGGCGCTGGTTTATTCCAGCGTTGATTATTGAGATTATTGACTTGAAATGGTCTGTTTTGACGTTAAAATTTGTCAAAATTGGTTTCCGAATGGGCTCCCTTCCTCAAAGGAAGGGCTGGGGTGGGACTTTAAAAAGGATAATAAATACCCGTACCTACTCAATAAATTCAATTACAATGATATAATCACACTATTTCTACCAATGCTGTGATCTTAAAAAGTATTTGGCACTGGTTTTGTACATTTAGAAAAAAGACCTGTTCATGAAAAAATTAGCCTACCTCATTATAGCACTTATTTTCGTTTACAGTTGTGCCACAACACAAACTGATAACAAGATGACCGAAACCATATCGGCTACGGATAGTATCGCAGCAAAAGCGGGTGATACCGTGCGCATCGCAAATGATAGCCTGGAATATGAAATTATAATCATAGACCCTGGTTTTAGCACCTTTTTAGCATCAATTGCACGGCCAGAAAGCTATTATTCCCAGAGTTACCTGGAAAACAAGAATCAGTTTCTCGTTATAGATTACAACCAGCGGGTGCAACAGCCCTTTCGCTATGATTCCAGTCTATATGAGCAGCAGATCAATTATAACCCTAAGATAGATTACGGGTATGAGGTAAATTATAAGCTGTACAATTATTTTGTGTTCTTCAGTAGAAAATATAATCAGCGATTTTCAGTACCTACAAGAATTTAGTATTCTGTTTTTTCCGTGGGGGTAGATGTGGTAGTTTTGCCTTGTGAAACAATTCAAGGCAAACTGGGAAATTACTAAAAACTGGCAGTTAATCTATCCCCTTCTCGGGGTCCTGCTATCGCTGGGTTTTGGATTTATCATTGCTTTGCGAATGGGTCAGGCTTACTTTCTGGAACATGAATTGATCCTGCTTTTTACCGCAGTGCTCACCGTGATTTTCACTTATCTTATCATTAAAGTATGCCTATATTGTTTTAAAAAATTAAAAAACAAATGGCAGGTAGATGCCCGTTGGGAATTGATTGCCATATTTATTGTCTTTGCCATTACCGGTTCTACCGCGGGACGGGTATCAAGTCCCATCATGCAAGCGCTGGGCTTGGGAAGCGATGCTATTTCGGGCTGGTTGTACTGGCCACTGCGCATTATCCTGATTTTCCCACTTTATCAGGTACTTTTGATCATTATTGGGTGGATTTTCGGTCAGTATAAATTTTTCTATGCCTTCGAAAAGAAAATGCTTTCTCGCATGGGATTAGGTTTTTTGTTTAAAAAATAGCCGTTTTTTAGCCGTTTTTCACCTAATTTTTATTGATTTTTCCCTTAATTTCGAGATACGCCTTCCCAAGATGTTCCACCAGATCTCCTGCAGTCAAGGCTTCATAACCCAATTCTTCGGCAGCTAAATCGCCTGCCAGACCATGAAGGTAAACCCCAAGAATTGCTGCGTCCACCGCTTTATAACCTTGCGCAATAAGTGCGGTGATTATTCCGGTGAGCACATCGCCCGTACCTCCGGTTGCCATACCGGGATTGCCCGTGTTATTCACATATAAATTTCGCTCGTAAACAGTTATGGTATTTGCCCCTTTTATCACTAAAACAATATCATATTTTTCAGCAAAATCCTTAGCCTTTTTTAACTTATCAAAATCATCCTCCCACTCCCCCATAAGGCGTTTTAGTTCCTTGGGATGCGGAGTGAGCACGCTTTTGGTAGGCAGTAATTTTAAAAGATCCTTGTTTTTCGCCATACAGTTCAGCGCATCGGCGTCTATAACCAGTGGCTTTTTGTTGTTTTTTAAAAATTGTTCCAAGGCTTCAATGGTAATGGGTGCAGTACCCATACCCATGCCTATGCCAATGACATCAGGATCTAAGTCAAATTTTATTTCCTCGATATACCTCCCGTTTTGACGGTCGGTAAGCACCATCACCTCAGGAATGCTGGTCTGCAAAATGGGCATCGCAAATTGGGATACGTATGCGGTTACAAGTCCGCTGCCTGCTTTTAGGCAGGCTTTCGCCGAAAGTACCACCGCTCCTATTTTACCATAACTACCGCCAATGATCATACTATGTCCAAAAGTGCCCTTATGGGTATATTTATCGCGCTTTTTAAACCGTTTTTTAATATCTTCCATATCTATGAGGCATGTACCGGTATCGGTTTCCGCGAGATACTTAGCATCCAATCCTATATCGATAAGTTCCCAATTTTTGATATTTTTACCCGTTTCTGGAAGAAAAATAACCAGTTTTGGTACTTGAAAAGTAAGTAGCATATCAGCTTGCACCACCGTCTCATTTTCCTTGGGTACTGCATCAAGGTATAGTCCAGAAGCAATATCTACCGCGACCACATATGCACCACTTTCATTGATGTTTGCAAATAATTGCTGTGCCCAGCCCGGTGCCGGCCTGTTGTAACCTATACCAAAGATTGCGTCTATTACCACTTCATCAGCATTAATCATTGGCAACTCATCGTTTTCAAAAAGTGTGGTGACCACAGCGTTTTCTTCTTTTTCCAATCTTTTTTTTGACTTTATAAAATCCTCAGAGCGTTTATCTGCATAGGCTACCACATAGGTTTTAACATCATATCCTGCGCCAATCAATTTTCGGGAAATTACAAGCCCATCACCGCCATTATTGCCTATTCCACAAAACACATGCACCGGTTGTTTTTTGCTCAGGTTTTCTTTGAGCCAGTTAAAAACACATCCTGCGGCGCGTTCCATAAGTGCTATGGAAGTTATTTTTTCATTGCTCATGGTGGCTTCGTCGGCCCCATAAATTTGATCGCGGTCAAAAATTTTCATACTAAACATTTTGAGTTGAAGGATTCACAAGAAAATAGCTTTTAAAACCTAATTATTCAAAGAATACATTTTAAATTGAAAGATGTTAGCGAATCCTAAAAAATCTACTTAAAACCTTGAGTATCCCAGTAAAAATAATACTTTTGAAACCTAACTACATGCCCATGAAAGTGATTCCCATTCATTTTAAAATTAGTTTTAATAAAACTGGCTAAAGTACCCGCTTGGGTACAAAATTCACTGCTCTCATTTTACTTAAAAAAATCATTTTAATCAAGCTCAAACACATCTATTATGCGTGTTTTAAAATTCGGAGGCACTTCAGTAGGAAGCGTCGATAACATACAACAAGTCATTACAATCGCAAAAAAGGCCGCAGCGCAGGAAAATATCGTGGTCGTTGTATCTGCTTTTGCTGGTATTACCGATCTACTCTTAAAATCGGGTATTTCTGCGAGCACAAAAAATGAATATAAGGAAGTCCTGCACCAGATTTATACCACACATATAGATTTCACAAAAGCACTTATTGCTGATGACAAAGACGCCATCACCGAAGTTGAATCTATTCTCGAAGAACTAAAAAGCTTGCTGGAGGGTATTCATCTTATCAATGAATTATCTCCAAAAACCATTGATAAATTATTGGCCTTCGGTGAAATTTTATCATCCACTATTATCGCGCGTGCCATGTATGCGGCAGATCTTTATGCCACCCGCAAAGACAGCCGCGACCTGATTACCACAAATGATAAATATACAAAGGCTTCTGTAAACTATAAAGTAACCAATGCACAGTTGGAGCATTATTTTGCCAAGGCCAAACACAACATCACTGTTATGCCCGGTTTTATTGCCAGTACGGCGACGGGTGAAACGAGCACTTTGGGACGTGGTGGTTCAGATTTTACGGCAGCAATCATTGCCGCTGCCCTTGAGGTAGATGAAGTGGAAATCTACACCGACGTTAGCGGAATGTATACGGCCAATCCAAAAATCGTGAAACAAGCCCGTCCTATTGCAAACATCTCATATCATGAGGCAATGGAGCTCTCACATTTTGGGGCAAAAGTGCTTTACCCGCCCACTATCGTGCCGGTGATGAGTAAAAATATACCAATACGTATTAAAA
>DRGP01000060.1 GCA_011050015.1 Leeuwenhoekiella sp.
CTCTATACTTCCGGAGGCCGCGAGACAATGACCGATCATCCCTTTTAGCGAGAAATGCTACTATTTATGCTGAAATACGCGGTGGCCACAGCAATAGTGGAGGCCAGCGGCAGGGGGGAAGCATGACTGCGCCCAACCCGAAAGCGGTGGTCAATTGCATTAAGGGTGCACTTGCCGATGCCGAAATCCGTCCGGAACAAGTAGATGCCATTAATGGTCACCTTACCGCTACCGCAATGGATGCGCAGGAAATTAAAAACTGGTCGGCTGCGCTTGAGCTGCGTGGAAAGGATTTCCCGTACATTAATTCGCTAAAAGGGATGATCGGTCATTGTCTCGCGGCCTCCGGAAGTATAGAGTGCGTGGCTTCGGTGCTTCAGCTTAAACATGATTTTTTATTTCCCAATGTCAATCTACAAACGGTTCATCCAGAAATTCTTTCGGTGGCAGATGCTTCAAAAATACCGCTTCAAAAAACCGATATTCGGTTAAATACACTCATTAAAGCAAGTTTTGGCTTTGGCGATGTAAACTGTTGCCTTATTTTTAGCAAATACTAAAAAATCCCACTATGAACGAAGATTCCTATGACCGGCTTAAAACTATCATCAAGCCGTATCTCCCTGAAGATGTTTCCGTGCAGGAAATTGATGAGCAAAGCCATCTTATTAATGACTTAAATATCAATTCTACCCATCTGGTGGATATTGTGCTTGATGTAGAAGATGCTTTTGATATTACCATTGAAGACGATGAACTGGAAAAAATGGATACTGTTGCCGGTTCGCTCGCGCTCATTTCAGAAAAAAGAGCTGTTAAATCATAGCACTATCGTAATATATTCTAGAATTTAAAGAACTGGTAAAATAGAATCTATTCGTCTTTTGAATCCAATTTTATCATCAACATATAATGCCAAGTTCCTATATTTTCTTTTAATTCCATAAAGTCCAGTCAATTCGTTCTCTTTTTTCAAGTAGATAATCACATTATGGCTTTCTAATGCGCCCAAAAATGATAATTTTTGGGTTTCTTTACTCGACGCTATATCTTTCGAAGAAATTTCTACTGCGTCTATATCTTTTAAGTCAATCGTTGTTTCGGCCATAATTCCATAGCGAAGATAGAGAGGGCCATTATGAATTGCTATTGGTCTTTTGAACATTGATTTTAGGAATCCAAAAATTTGAACACTGGAATATATACTTAAAAATGTAAAAATCCAAGCGGCCGTGTTGCTCCATTTTGCGAGCAATATATGGAATGCCACCGTTTCTATCGCCACTATGAACATAATTGCAATCAGTAAAGCAATTGTACCACTATCTTTGTGATATGAAAATTCATTTTCTTTTAAATCCCTTTTTTTCCAATAGACAAATCCATAATAGAAAACAGCGATTTCTGTAACAACTAGGATTGCAACTCTTTTTGGAAGTATTTCGGAGCAAGTATTCTTTAAGGTCGTAAAAAAATCGAAGGATTCGGTTTTGTTTAATTTGTAACTTTTGATTGCCTTTCTGACATTGTAAATTACAAATGACAGCATTGAAATTTCAACAATTGGAAGCGCCCACGTTTTAAAAAGATTGAGAAAATATTGATTTTCTGGTGGGATTATAATTGAACAAATTATAATCCCAAGAACAAAAAAGGGTACAACTGTTGTTTTGGGGATTTTTGTTTTTCTGATCAATAAAAAGTACACGATGGGGACTGTCAATAATAAATCAAACGTTATTCCTATAGCCAGATCACCCGAATTGCTGGTGAATATAGACGACTTAGCAAGGAAAATCATCAATCCGATAATCAGTAATGGTATTCCAAATATGACTAGATTTCTCTGGAGATTTATTTTTCTGTACATGTTATCTTTTTTTTACAAAAAGCGTATGCTGCATTCCGTGAGGTGACTTGGTTTTAATACTTGCTTTGCTAAAGATAATAGATTCAAGTTTTGATTACAGTGCAAACGTACCAGAGTCACAAAGTATATATCTATTCCTTTATTCGTTAAATTTGGAAATATAAGGAGTGGTGGGTAGTATTTTTTCTGGTGCTATTTCTAGGATTTCTCCATTTTTAGTGATGATCAATGGGCTTTTTTTATAGTGTTTGAATTCAACTAATTTTTGATAGCTTTTTTCAAGTCCCTCAACTATTTTTTTTCGCTTATCTTTAAGTTCTGTTTTTTTATCCATTATATTTAAATTGTTCCAAATTTCTGCATTTCCGATTTCTTCATCTTCTTTAGCACCTGCTGCAATAATTTGATATGGTTCTCCTGAATTATCTATAAACATCCAATCATCAACTAATTCTTTAAAGATAGTGAAAAAGTTTTTTAGTCCGTTTTCATATCTTCTCCGAATTACATTTTCTGGAATATTATGCCCGCCTTCTTTTACTCTTGTTTCGACACGTTTTATAGCAAGGTTTTGCGAGCTGAGCCAAAAGAAAAGTAGTGTTACTGAAAATCCATTTTTTTGAG
This sequence comes from Leeuwenhoekiella sp., assembly GCA_011050015.1. Classification (GTDB taxonomy): domain Bacteria; phylum Bacteroidota; class Bacteroidia; order Flavobacteriales; family Flavobacteriaceae; genus Leeuwenhoekiella. The sequence continues at coordinate 2,495 of DRGP01000060.1, forward strand.
CGTCAAGAACAAAGTTTTTATAACTTCTAGTTGATAAAGTTGTTTCAAATGCAAAATCTAGTTCTGATTGGACTAGGGTTTTGATTCTTTCCAACATTAATCGACCAGCTTGAATTCCTGTTTTTTCAGGTTTGAATGGAGATAATCCCTTCGCTATTTCGTCGGCATTTACAAATTCATCACATGCTAAAATTTCGGGAAGAATTGTATATGAGGCGGTTGTTTTACCTGCTCCATTGCAACCAGCTATAATATATAGTTTTTTCATTTTCTAAAATTCATAGCAAATATAACTCAAAATTGTTTCCTTGATCGTAACTGAATATTATTACAACGGCCACTGTATAAAGGGTGTGTGGCATTTCTGGGAAGAGAAGCGCACCTTTGCCAATATCTTTCCTTGAATCTGGAACATTCAAAAGTGATAGCGTTATATCCTCCAGCAATCTTTCGCTGAGGTAGTAGAATGCACGTTAATAGCTGTTAAAATCGGGTAAAATATGTCCTAAAAAGCCTATTGTCAAGACAAAATAGGTCGTTTTTTAGGTGTAAACTGCTTAAAATCGATTACAATTACAATCTAAAAAAAAATACATTAATGATAGAGAAAGAAACACCTACAGCATACCCAATTCATCCATTATTAAGCGGGCGCTGGAGTCCACGTGCTTTTGATGAAAAACCGGTAAAAGAAGAAGAAATCAGGACTATTCTTGAAGCAGGTCGCTGGGCGCCAAGCTCTAATAATTTGCAGCCCTGGCGTATTATTTACGGTGTAAAAGGCAGCGAAACCTATGATCGTATTATGGGCTGTCTAGTTGAATTCAATCAATCATGGGTTAAAAATGCTCCCGTACTTATGTTGGGCTGCTATAAAAAAACGAATCCTAAAGGCCAGGAAAATTTTCATGCACTGCACGATCTGGGATTGTTTATGGCAAATGCAAGCCTACAGGCCCACGACATGGGCATAGGGACACACCAGATGGCGGGCATAAATTTTGAAAAAGCGAAGAAAGAATTCGGTTTTCCGGAAGAATATCATGTGGCTACCGCGGTGGCAATGGGCTATTATGGTGGAGATCCTGAAGGTCAACTTTCTAAAGAACTGCATGCGCAGGAACTAAAAAAACGGGAGCGTAATCCTCAAAGTGAATTTGTATTTAACGGGGATTTTAAAAAATGAATAGTTTCAAAAAAATAAGTGTGTTTACCGTTTTTGTCATGTGTTCTTTCTGTGGAAGCCTGTATGCTCAGATAGCTACAGTACAACAAGATTCCATAATTAATACGTTGACCGAAAGCTACACCGAGAAATTGGCATTGACCGGTAAGCAGGAAGTGATTTTCAAGGAAAAATTGCAGACTTTTTTTATGGAAAAGGAACAACTGCGCCAAGAAATGCGTGGTAAGGATAAATTAAAAGCGCTTTATGAACTGGGAAAACAGGAAAATGGTAAAATGCGCAATGTACTTACCGAAGAACAATTTGACTTGTATTTACGTTTAAAACCTAGCCTACAGCCTCTTGAAGAGCTGCATGTTAAATATAACAAGCAATAAAAATTTATTGACTAAAACGTTAAAAAACGGTCTAAAAAGCTTGATTTTCTGGTTTTTAGACCGTTTTTTTATGCTTGTAATTTTTCTTTTAGATACGGCGCAGTGTAAGACTTTTTGTTTTTTGCAACTTCTTCTGGCGTTCCCGAAGCGATAAGATAACCACCTTCTTCACCGCCATCCAGCCCCAAATCAATCACATGATCTGCGCATTTTACGAGATCAAGGTTGTGCTCTACAACCAGAATGGAATGACCGTTTTTAATCAGTGCTTCAAAAGAGGCCAACAGCTTTTTTATATCGTGAAAATGTAACCCAGTGGTGGGCTCGTCAAAAATAAAGAAGGTTTTGGCGCTGGTCGTTCCCTTGACCAGAAAAGAAGCCAGTTTAATGCGTTGTGCTTCTCCGCCAGATAGTGTTGACGAGCTTTGCCCCAACGTCACATAACCCAGTCCTACATCCTGAAGCGGTTTCAGTTTTCTTACAATTTTATCTTCGTTGTACTTGCTGAAAAAGGCCACCGCGTCATCGATAGTCATGTTGAGGATGTCGTCTATGTTTTTATCTTCAAATTTTACTTCCAGCACTTCCTTTTTAAAGCGTTTGCCATGGCAGGTCTCACACTCCAGATGCACATCTGCCATAAATTGCATCTCAATGGTTACCTCGCCCTCGCCTTTGCAGGTCTCACAACGGCCACCATCTACATTAAATGAGAAATGCTTGGTCTTAAAATTGCGGATACTGCTCAGCTTTTGTTTCGCATACAGCGATCTTATATCGTCATAGGCTTTAATGTAAGTAACGGGGTTAGAACGTGAAGAGCGGCCTATAGGGTTCTGATCTACAAATTCTATATTGCTGATGGTATCATAATTGCCCGAAATACTGCTGAATTGGCCTGCTTTTTCGCCATGACTGCCTATTTCCTTAAGCATGGCGGGGTAAAGTATTTTTTTGACCAGTGTACTTTTACCACTCCCTGAAACCCCGGTGATCGCGACAAATAGGTTCAGCGGAATGTGAACGTCTATATTTTTAAGGTTGTTTTCGCGCGCACCTGTAATGTTTATACCATTTTTTGAAGTGCGCCTCTTTTTGGGCACTTCAATTTCCATATCTCCATTGAGGTATTTTGCTGTAAGCGAATCGCTTTTCAATATCGTTTTATAATCGCCTACGGCAACTACATCACCGCCCAGCGTACCCGCTTCGGGACCAATGTCTATGATCTCGTCGGCTGCTTTCATAATGTCCTCATCATGTTCTACAACGATGACCGTATTGCCCAGATCACGCAGCTCTTTAAGCACATCGATCAATTTTTCGGTATCCTTGGGATGCAGACCAATGCTGGGTTCATCAAGAATATACATAGAACCCACCAAACTGCTGCCCAGGGAAGTGGCCAGGTTAATACGCTGTGATTCCCCGCCCGAAAGTGTGTTTGATTTCCTGTTGAGCGTAAGGTAACTCAGGCCTACTTTATTTAGAAATTCGAGGCGGCTATTAATTTCGGTGAGCAGTCTTTTTGCAATATGTGCATCGTGGGCATCCAGTTGAATTTCTTTGAAAAATACGGCAACTTTTTTAAGCGGAAGATTTACCAGATCGGTTATTGGCGTATTGGCAACTTTCACATATTCGACCTCTTTCCTGAGGCGCTTGCCGTTGCAGGTGCGGCATTTTGTTTTTCCGCGGTAGCGGGAAAGCATGACACGGTTCTGTATTTTATAGGCTTTTGACTCCAGTATTTTGAAGAATTCGTTAAGACCCTCAAAGTACTCGTTTCCTTCCCAAATCAGATTTTTTTGATCCTCGCTGAGTTCAAAATAGGGTTTGTGCACCGGAAAATCAAACTTATAGGCATTATTGATCAACTGGTCACTGTAATAGCTCATGCTATCGCCACGCCATGGGAAAATGGCACGTTCATAAACTGAAAGTGCCGTGTTGGGGATGACTAGTTCTTCGTCTATACCTATTACATCACCGTAACCTTCGCAGGTGGGGCAGGCCCCGTAGGGATTGTTAAAGCTGAACAGATGTACATTGGGTTCCAGAAACTGCATGCCATCTAATTCAAAACTGTTGCTGAACATGCGCTGTTTACCGGTTTCCAGCTCTTCTATAATAGCTTCGCCCTTGCCTTCAAAAAAGGCGGTTTGCACGGCATCAGCGAGCCGGTTGTAAAAATCTTCATCATCTTTGGTGATAATCCGGTCAACAACGAGATAAAGTTTGTCTTTTGCCTTGATTTTATCGGCCTCATCAATACGTATTACCTTATCATTTACCTTGATTCGTGCATAGCCCTGTTGCTGTAAAATATTGAGCTTATCGGCTATTTTTCGGCCTTTTTCAATGCTTACCGGTGCGAGGAGCAGCAACTTTGTGCGCTCATCATAACTTTTGACCACGTTCACCACATCGGTTACTGTGTCTTTTTTGACCTGATTACCAGAAATGGGGGAGAAGGTCTTCCCGATACGGGCGTAAAGCAGTTTTAAGTAATCGTAAATTTCGGTAGAAGTGCCTACGGTAGAACGTGGGTTTGTAGAATTTACCTTTTGCTCAATAGCAATGGCCGGCGCAATGCCTTTGATCCAGTCCACCTTTGGTTTGTTAAGACGGCCAAGGAACTGACGGGCATAAGAAGAGAGGCTTTCCACATAGCGGCGCTGTCCTTCTGCATAAAGCGTATCAAAGGCCAGGCTTGACTTTCCCGAACCGGAAAGCCCCGTAATAACGACCAACTTATTACGTGGGATGATCGCATTGATATTTTTGAGGTTGTGGAGTTTCGCTCCTTTTATAATGATATTTTCTTTCGGATTGGCCGAAGAAACGTCTATATGCATAGTGATTTTTTTACAGTAGCAAAGATAGTTTATACCGATAAAATGCGACCAGATAAATCGCTCAACGTGCTCTTAATGTTAAAATTGTATTCTGTGCTTTTTTATTTGGAATGAAAGTTGTTATATTTGAAGCATTGTTAACAAAATCTAAACAGCCTATAGCATAGTATTACTTTTAAGCGTATTGAATTTCAGTTCTATAATGATCTGAAAAAACCTCAAAAGCAATTCTATGAAAGATGTGTTAACTTCTGATGCTACTCTGGTTAGCGATTATATTAAAGGCAATGAAGCCGCCCTTTCCCAATTAATTACAAGACATCAACAGCGTATATACAGCTTTGTATATTCTAAAGTGTATGATAAAGATATCACGGAAGACATCTTTCAGGATACGTTTATCAAAGTGATACGCACCTTAAAACGTGGCGGCTATAACGAAGAAGGTAAATTTTTGCCTTGGGTAATGCGCATTGCCCACAACCTGGTGATTGATCATTTTAGAAAGAATAAAAGAATGCCAAAATTTGATAACTCTGGTGACTTTAATATTTTTTCGGTACTCAGCGATGGTGATCTCAATGCTGAAAAACAAATAATTAAAGAGCAGGTGGAAACTGATGTACGCCGCCTCATTGAAGAATTACCCGAAGATCAAAAAGATGTGCTGGTCATGCGCATCTATAAAGAAATGAGTTTCAAGGAAATAGCTCTAAAAACTGATGTGAGTATAAATACGGCCTTGGGTCGCATGCGTTATGCACTCATCAATCTGCGCAAACTTATAGACAAACACAATATAATTTTAACAAATTAATACAAACTAAATGTGAACCAATTACGTTGTAATGGAAGAAATTCATTAAAACGCAATTATGGCAAACATTTACTCTAAGAAAAAACCTCAACCATGGGAGGAGAGTTGCCCAAAAAAGGAAACCATTCAGTTTCTTTTAAACTACTCTAAAGCTTTAAGTGTTATTAATTACAAAGGTGAGAAGTTTGAAGCACTTCTCAATTAATTTTAAAGCCCGTTGAAAAACGGGCTTTTTTTATGCAAAACCAGTTCAAAAAGGTCATTTTTTATAATACTTTTTAAGTACGCTTTTTCGTCCCACAGTCGCGGTAATGATGTCTTTATCTAGATTCCAGCCCCTGGCCTGGCTATATTGCCGGCCATACCAAATGATCTGGAGATGAAGTTTGTTCCATAGTTCTTCTGGGAAAAGCCGCTTGGCGTCTTTTTCGGTCTGTACCACATTTTTCCCATTGGTAAGTCCCCAACGGTACATGAGTCTGTGAATGTGTGTATCTACTGGAAACGCGGGCACGTGAAAAGCCTGAGAAATGACCACACTGGCCGTTTTATGTCCCACCGCGGGCAATTCTTCAAGTGCAGCGAGGGTTTGTGGCACTTTGCCGTTGTATTTATCAAGTAGTATTTGAGAAAGACCGTGAATGCCTTTGGCCTTGGTAGGTGATAGGCCTACCGGTTTGATGATTTCCCTGATTTCTTCCACAGTGAGTTTTACCATATCAGCTGGATTATTTGCTCTTTTAAAAAGCAGGGGCGTAATCTGGTTTACCCGCACATCTGTACTTTGCGCGCTCATAAGCACCGCGATAAGCAGTGTGTAGGGATCTTTATGGTCTAACGGGATAGGGATTTCAGGATAAATACGTTTTAACGTATCTATAACGAAGCTTACCTTTTCGGCCTTGGTCATTTTCTTTATTTTTAGGAAAACAAAAATAGACAATATGAGTACATTAAAAGAAGGCGATAATGTGCCGGAATTTGAAGCAAAGGATCAAGACGGAAACACTATAAAATTAAGCGATTATAAAGGAAAGAAGTTAGTCTGCTTTTTTTGAGAATCTGCGCTAACGCCCAGAATTGCATATCCCGCATTTTGTAGTGTTTTATAGTTATCCCGTAAATTACAGGCTTCTGCAGTACAGCCAGGTGTAGAGGCTTTTGGATAGAAAAAAACGACTAACTTCTTTCCTTTATAATCGCTTAATTTTATAGTGTTTCCGTCTTGATCCTTTGCTTCAAATTCCGGCACATTATCGCCTTCTTTTAATGTACTCATATTGTCTATTTTTGTTTTCCTAAAAATAA
>DRGP01000061.1 GCA_011050015.1 Leeuwenhoekiella sp.
GCCATGGGCACACATATCCCGGGGCGACTGTGCCATTTGGGATGGTGCAATCCAGCCCAGATAATGGTCAGAGTGGCTGGGACTGGTGCTCGGGGGATCACTATTCAGATTCTCTAGGGCATAATTAAAGGTAAAGCTAACTGTTTTTTCGGGGCCTTCGGGCCACACGTTCTGGCTTACAAACCAGTACGTAAGCTGATATTTAAAAAAGGTAAGCGTGAATATGAGGAGGATGATAAGGCTTGAAAAGAGGATGATTTTACGCTTATAAATAAGTTTTGGGATCAGGAAATAAATCGTAAAATAACACAGTGCGATATGTATGGGAAACTCTACAATATTTCCCTTTAACGAAAAATACAAATCCCCATAATAACTGCCCCACCGCAGGGTGTTAAAGGTAAAATAGACCAGCCAGAACACTAGATGATGCTTTGCACTGATGCCGTCATTTTTTATGGCAAAAACATAGCGTAAATTCATGTGATATACGAGTGATACGTTTTAATAAATCCCTTTCGTTCTGTTGTATGTCTTTCTACAACTGTCATTGGTCTAATTTTATTTTTTAAAGGGGTCAATTTATAAATATTTAGGATATTGACTCCTTTATGAAGAGCCTTCTTGTTAAAGTTGGATCAAAAAGCGATGAAATACATTTATTAATTGCCTTCAAAGACGATTTTTTTATGATGAAGAATTATGTTTTTTTTATGGGTCTGTTTTTTTTATTTATTGCCTGCGGCGAAAGCGAAAAAAATGCAGAACCCGATCAAAAAGGAAAAACGCTGACCAGTTATGTAGATCCTTTCATTGGCACGGGCGGCCATGGGCACACATATCCCGGGGCGACTGTGCCATTTGGGATGGTGCAATCCAGCCCAGATAATGGTCAGAGTGGCTGGGACTGGTGCTCGGGGTATCACTATTCAGATTCTCTAGTGGCTGGTTTTAGTCAGTTGCATTTGAGCGGTACGGGAATAGGCGATCTTGCCGATCTGCTCTTTATGCCTGTCACAAAAAAAATAGATATGACCGTTCCGGTCGAAAAACAGGCAGATATTCCCTATTTATCCGCCTATTCCCACGATAATGAAAAAGCCCGCCCCGGCTATTATCATACGTTTTTAGAAGATTCTAAAATAGATGTGGAGCTTACCGCAAACCAGCGTACGGCATATCAAAAATACACCTTTCAAAAGGGCGACGAGCAGTCGGTGATCCTCGATCTGGGTTTTGCTATAAATTGGGATAAACCTACTAAAACGACCTTAAAATTAAAGGATAAAATGACCATAACCGGTTATCGCTACAGCACCGGGTGGGCTAAAAACCAAAAGGTGTTTTTTGTAGCCAAATTTTCAAAACCCATTGTCACGCATCAATTCACCGGAGATAGAAAAGAAGCTGCCGGCAATAGCGTTTCCGGGGCAAAAACATCCGGGCAATTTTTCTTCGATAAAGCAGAAAATGACACTTTAGTAGTGAAAATCGCCCTTTCTTCGGTAAATATTGGTAATGCTGAGGAAAACTTGGACGCTACCAATTCCAGCTTTGACGAAGTACAGCAAGAAGCTGAAAAAACCTGGGAGGAGACACTGTCCAAGATTGAAGTTCAAACACCTATAGATTCCCTAAAAACAATTTTTTACACCGCATTTTATCATACCCATCTTTCTCCAGTCACTTTTAGTGATGCAACTGGCGAATTCCGATTACAAAACGACAGTATTGCGAAAGGCGATTTTACGGCCTACACCACGCTTTCCCTTTGGGATACGTTTCGCGCCCAGCAACCTTTGTTAACGCTTACCGATCCTGATCGGGTGAGTGATATCGTCAATTCCATGTTAGCCTATTATGGGATCAATAAAAAACTCCCCGTATGGAATCTTTATGGCAACGAAACCAATACCATGACCGGCTACCACGCGATCCCGGTAATCACCGAAGCCTATCTCAAAGGGATTAGAGGTTTTGATGCAGAAAAAGCATTTGAAGCCATGAAAACCACCATGATGCAGGATGATCGCTGGATGGATCTGTATAAAAATTATGGTTATATCCCTTTTGACCTGGGCAACGAGTCGGTCACTGCTACGCTGGAATATGCGTATGACGATTGGTGTGTGGCGCAAATGGCCAAAGCGTTGGACAAGGAAGAAGATTATCAGTTTTTTCTGAAGCGTTCTATGGCTTTTCAGCAGTTATTTGACCCAGAAACCGGTTTTATGCGCGGAAAGTCAAAAGATGGTAAATGGCACGAACCGTTTGACCCTAAATTTTCCAAACATGAGACCAATACAGATTACACCGAGGGTAATGCCTGGCAACACAGCTGGTTTGTGCCACACGCACCCGATAGTTTGATAGCATTAATGGGCGGAAAAGAAGCGTTTTCGGCTAAATTAGAGCAGCTTTTCACTGAAAGTTCCGAGATTTCCGGAGAAAATGCTTCGCCAGACATTTCAGGATTGATTGGCCAGTACGCGCACGGCAACGAGCCCAGCCACCACATCGCTTATCTATTCAACAAAGCTGGCCAGCCGTGGCGCACGCAGTATTGGGTGCATGAGATTTTAAAAACCCAGTACAGCACAATGCCAAACGGCCTGAGCGGCAATGAAGATGCTGGCCAGATGTCGGCCTGGTATGTGTTTAGTGCTATGGGTTTATATCCCATGAATCCGGCGAGTACCACCTACGAAATAGGCAGCCCCGTTTTTGAAAAAACAACCTTGAACTTACCTAACGGAAACAAATTCACCATTGAAGCGCAAGACGTTTCCGAGGCCAATTTCTACATTCAGTCAGCTAAATTAAACGGTAAAGATTTTGACCAGACTTCTATTGCGCACAGCGAAATCCTAAAAGGTGGAATTTTAAAACTCGTCATGGGACCAGAACCCAATAAAAAATGGGCGGTCAATGAAGCTCCGGCCAACTAATGGAACTTATTGATATTGCCATTATCGTTGGATACATGCTGCTTAGTCTGGGCGTGGGTATTTGGGTTTCCAAAAAAGCCTCTCGCGGGCTGGATTCCTATTTTTTGGGCGGAAAAACCATCAAATGGTATTTTCTGGGTCTCAGTAACGGCTCGGGCATGTTTGACGTTTCGGGCACAGCATGGATGGTGGGCATTTTATTTCTCTATGGCGTAAAAAGTTTTATGTTCATGTGGATGTGGCCTATCTGGAACCAGATTTTTGTGATGATGTTCCTCGCGGTTTGGGTACGACGTTCTAAGGTTATGACCGGTTCAGAATGGATTCTTACCCGTTTTGGTGATGGTCGTGCGGGACGTGCTTCTCATCTTATCGTGGCTGTTTTTGCCGTGGTCGCTTCGGTGGGTTTTATTGCCTACTTTTTTGAAGGCGCGGGCAAGTTTATGACCGTAATTTTACCATGGGATCTGAGTCTGCAATTGGGCGACACCCTGCTTTTGAATGCAGAACAGAGTTATGCGCTGCTCATCATCTTTTTCACCACGGTCTACACGATAAAAGGCGGTATGTTTTCGGTGGTTACCACGGAAGTTTTGCAATACGCGATCATGGTTCTGGCAGGCATTTTGGTTGCTGGCTACACCTTTTACGCCATCTCAGATTCACAAATGGAAACCCTGATCCCTGTGGAATGGAAAAATGTCTTTTTTGGCAGCGAACTCACCGGTTTCTGGAGCGGCGACATGCAAGAATTTAACCGACTTATTGACACGCAGGGCTATAAAATGTTTGGCGCTTTTATCGGGATGACACTTTTTAAAGGCTTTTTTGCTAGTATTGCCGGGCCCACCCCGGGTTATGACATGCAGCGTATTCTTTCTACGCGGAATGAAAAAGAAGCCGCGTATATGAGCGGTTTTACAAATCTCGTTTTGTTTATTCCACGATATTTGCTTATCGCTGCCATTGTTGTTTTGGGACTCGTTTATGTAGCTCCCGAAATGCTGAATGCAGGCGGTTTGAACGGCAATGATCTAGAAGTTATTTTGCCAAAAGTGATCAATAATCATGTTCCCGTGGGTATAAAAGGACTACTATTGGCGGGTTTATTGGCAGCATTTATGTCCACGTTTTCAGCTTTTGTGAACGCCGGACCATCACCAAAACGGGTAAGAATCCATTCTGAACCGGTCATAACCTTAGAACGTCGTACC
>DRGP01000062.1 GCA_011050015.1 Leeuwenhoekiella sp.
ATACAGGATGAACACATTTAGGCCTGCATCACATCTTGACCCGCTGTCTTGAACAATTCACCTCGTTCTTTTGCGGTTCGGCGTTTGTAATTTTCAAATTCTGCAAATAGTCTAAGAAATTTATCTTTTTCTTTTACTAAATCTGCTTTGTAGGATTCGAGAACATCATCTTGCTCATCCTCCACACCTTCCTGTGGCTCTACCTGTATAGCTTCTTGATCTAGATTACCTTCCTGTTCTTCTGACGGAACCTTTTTTTCTTCTTCCTGTTCTTTTATATTATCTGTGCTCATTGATCTCGTTGTTTTCTACTCAATTGGCAAAAGTACTGCCATTTCCCCATAAATGTCAAAATGTCACTAAACTAATTTATCATAAATTTAAGAGGTGGAGTGGGTTTAAATCTTATTTTTGACCTCTTAGTCAACACTTAAATAACTCATTTTTATGAAAATTAAATTAATACCCGTATTGAGCCTTGCCGTTGTTTTAATGGGCATGGTCTCTTGTAAAGAAAGTAAGAACAAAACCGAGACCGGCGAAGCTGAAATGGCAGCTGAATCAAGCATGCAGGCTACCAAATATATGGTTGATGCTGAAGCTTCTGTCATTAACTGGGAGGGAAATAAGCCAACTGGAACGCATACCGGAACCGTAAAACTGGAGTCTGGTGTCGTAAAAGTAGATGGCGATAGCCTAAGCGGAAGCTTTCTTATTGATATGACAACCATTACCGATACAGATCTTGAGGGCGAGCAAAAGACCAATCTTGAGCAACATCTTAAAGGTACCGTGGAAGGCAAAGAAGGAGATTTCTTTAATGTTCAGAAATATCCTACAGCGGCTTTTGAAATCACTGACGTGATGGAAGAAAATGGTAAAAAAATGCTTGAAGGTAATCTTACCATTAAAGATGCTAAAAACAACCTCTCTTTTCCTGTAACATATACCGTAGAAGGAGACATGATGACCTTAAAAAGTGAATCGTTTACCATAGATCGCACCAAGTGGAATGTAAATTACGGTTCTAAATCTGTGTTTGATAATCTTGGTGATAAGTTCATCAGTGACGATATTAAACTTACTATAGACATAGTTGCCAAAAGGCAGATGTAAAAGATGTAGATTATATTCTGTAAAAAGCCCGTTTTTCAACGGGCTTTTTTATTGTAATAATTCATCCAAAGCTTTCTCAATACGCTCATAGCGGAAGGCATAACCAGCTTCTTGTATTTTTGCAGCGCTTACTTTTTGACTTTCCAGAACAACCGCGGCCATCTCACCCAGAACAAGCTTAAGAGCAAAAGCGGGAACATGGGGCAGCCAGAGTGGTTTATCCAAAACTTCTGCCGCTGTCTTGGTCAAGGTAGCATTAGTCACCGGATGCGGTGCCACGGCATTAAAAATCCCTGTGCATTTCTGCTGCAAGGAGTATACAAAAATCGCTGCCAGATCTTCAAGATGAATCCAAGATTGCCATTGTTTACCAGAACTTAATGAAGCACCTACATAATTTTTAATTGGCTTTACCACTTCTGGCAAAGCTCCGCCATTTTCTGCCAGTACGATACCTATGCGCACTTTTGTCACTGCCAGGTTCAGTTCTTTAAAATTATCTGCGGCCTCTTCCCAAGCTTTGATCACTTCTCCTAAAAACCCAGGATTGTATTCCGGATAGTCTTCGGTGTATAGGGTTTCATAGGAAGAAGGATATGCTCCTACAGCACTGGCTGATATAAAATGCCCCACTTCATTCTTGTTTTTACGTAGCGTGTTCAAAAGTAGATTTGCAGTATTTATTCGGCTTTCCAAAACAGCCTTTTTATGCTCCTCGGTCCACCGTTGCGCAATGCTTGCACCAGCGAGATGTATAATAGCCGTCACCCCCTCAAGGCAGGCCACATCAATCTCCTTTTTTTTGGCATTCCACAGAAACCCCTTATAATTGAATTTATCTTCCAGACTTTCTGGGCTCGTGGTCAAATAGTAAACTTCAATATTTTTACGGTGGCATTCTTTTACGATTTGCTGACCAATAAGCCCTGTAGCTCCGGTAATTAATACGCGCATAACCTTATTTTTTATAAAGTTAAGCACTACACGATACAGGATGAACACATTTAGGCCTGCTTTAACAGCAAGATTTATTTACTTAGGGTTTAAGATATTTTTAAAAAAAAATCCTGTTCGCTCTCGGTAAAACCGTCAGACACCATTAAATTGCATAACAACGTTTTTTACATGAAAAACCTGCTTTTAGCTTTATTTTCGGGCATTTTGCTTGCGCTTGCATGGCCTACATACGGCTTTCCGTTACTCCTATTTGGCGCTTTTGTACCGCTTCTTTTTGCGACCCGTAGGATCAAGACCACTTCGAAGGGCAAAAAAGGCCTTAAGGTATTTGGTTTAGCTTATGTAACTTTTTTTATATTCAATATCACCACCACGTACTGGCTCTACTTTTCTACTGGTTTCGGAATGTGGTTTGCGGTGCTGGCCAACTCCATGCTGATGGCATTGGTGTGGCGCATCTACTTTTTTGTGAGTCAACGTTTATCAAACCAGCTCAGCCTGGCTTTCCTGGCCTGCCTCTGGATGCTTTTTGAATGGTTACACTTGCAGTGGGAGTTCTCGTGGCCCTGGCTTAACCTGGGCAATGGTTTTGCCACCTTTACCGGGTGGATTCAGTGGTATGAATATACGGGCACCTTTGGCGGAACCCTTTGGGTATGGACCAGCAACATCTTATTATTTTTAAGTTTGCAGCGGTTTTTCCTGAGGAAAAATAAAAAGAAATTCTATATAGATGTCTTGAGTTGGGCGACCGTTATCGCTGTACCAATTATCATTTCCCAGCTCATCTTGATCAATTATTCCGAAAAAGAAGATCCCGAGGAAATTATAGTGCTACAGCCTAATATAGATCCTTACACCGAAAAATATAACAGTACCAATGAACGCATTGCCAACCTGCTTTTTGAAGATGCGGCAAAAGTGCTTGACAGTACCACCAGCTACCTTATCGCCCCAGAAACGGTACTCGCGGAAGGTTTTGGCACAAAGTTGAGCAATTTTGAATACTCGCGCGAGAAAGAAAAGGCCCAGTTGTTTCTTAAAAAATATCCCAACCTGAACTACCTTACCGGTATTCAGTTCTATAATTTTCATAAAGATAAAAGTGAACTGTTACCTACCAGTAATTTTCTGGGCAAAGACCGCGTGAGTGATAGTGTATGGGGCGATTTTTATAATTCGGCGGTGTTGCTTAATAAAAGCGATTCCAGCCAGATTTATCATAAAAGCAAGCTTGTGGTAGGTGTTGAGAATTTTCCCTATCAAAGCACCTTAAAACCCTTGCTGGGTGATATTATGATAGATCTGGGTGGCACCGTATCTATGAAAACCAAACAGCAAACGCGCACCGTTTTTAAAGCAACCGATGCTTCTCGCGTGGCACCGGTAATTTGTTATGAATCTGTTTATGGGGAGTTTGTGACCGGTTATGTGCGCAATGGTGCCCAGTTTCTGGCCATAATCACAAATGATGCGTGGTGGGGCGATACGCAGGGCCATAAACAACATCTTAATTATGCACGCCTTAGAGCCATAGAAAACCGCCGCAGCGTGGCCAGAAGTGCAAACACCGGTATTTCAGCATTTATAGATCAGACCGGGATAATCACCAAACAATTGGGTTATGGAAAACACGGCACCTTAAAGGGAACATTGAATAAAAATGACACCTTGACATTCTATACAAAATATGGCAATTATATACCAAAAATAGCCCTTATACCCGCAATTTTAATACTTCTATTTTCCTTTTTTAAAAGAAAAAAAAGTCCAAATATATTTGGAAAAACGCCTTAAATGGTTGAAAACCTACCTCTTTTGATCTAAAAATCGCTCATTTGAAATGGTTATTCTTTTTTTGTACATGCAGATTAAAACGTATTATTAGCCTGCTGTTCACATTTGCCCTTAAAACCAGCATGATCAAAACCTGCTATGAAAAAGATTATAAAATTTATAAAAAACACCTATGCCAAAGTACTGCAAAGTATAGCCTTCTACCCCGTTCTTATTAGTACGTTGTTTTTATTTATAGCATTTGGAGGGCTTGAGGCAGAAAATTTGGAACTGGTTCAGAATATAAAAAAGGAGCTCCCTTATCTGTTTATTCAGGATTATGAGACCGCGCGTTCCATTCTTTCTACCTTTATTGGCGGCATACTTTCACTCACTGTATTCAGTTTTACCATGGTAATGTCTGTACTGAGCCAGGCTTCGTCCAATTTCTCCCCGCGCTTGCTGCCCGATCTTATTTCAAACAAGCGGCACCAGATCATTCTGGGTGTTTATATAGGCACACTTTCCTATTGTATCATTATTTTGATTTCGCTGGGTGCAGCTGGGGTAGATTCTAGTTCACTGGGCCTTAGCACCATGTTTGCCGCCTTACTGGGCGTTATTTGTATAGGGCTGTTTGTCTATTTTATCCATAATATTTCGCGGGCGATACAAATTCAAAATATTGTGGATAGTATTTCAAAGTCAAGTTCAAAATATTTTGACAGTAAACTGGCCATTCAGGAAAAATCAAAACAATCGTTAGAAACTATAGATACATCTAATTGGGCGCTTATCAAGAGTTCGAAATCAGGCTATTTTAGGAGTTTTGATCCAGCCCTTCTAAAAGATTCTATAAAAAGCAATGAAAATGATATTTTTGTCATCCCCTACATCAACCAGCATATCTGGGAAGGAGCGCCGCTCCTCAAAATAAAAAAACAGCCCAATGAAGAGGAGCGGGAAAACCTGGATTTTTGCGTAACCCTTTCGCCAGATCGATTGGAGGGCGAAAAAGGCATCGGTGGAATGATCAAACTTATGGAGATTGCCGTTAAAGCGATGTCTCCAGGAGTGAATGACCCGGGTACGGCCATAGATGCCATTGTGAAGCTCACCCAGCTGCTTAGATATATGCTACAACTGCCTCAAATTTCTGCCGAAAAATTCAACAATGAAAAACTCACCATAATCAAGAAAATAATCGATGCAGATGAAGCCATGCGGGTCTTGATTCAACCTATTCGCCAATATTCCAAACAAGACAGTGCGGTGTGTTATGTACTTATTGAAGCTTTGCAGTTTATCACACAGGAGCCTGATATTTCCCCTGATAAGAAGGCGGTTATTGAAGCTGAACTTAGGGCGCTGAGGAAGGATATTGAACATTCTATAGAAAATGAAACCGATAAACAGCGTGTGATACGCCTATTTGATCATCCCAAAATGCTTTAAAATCGGATTATTTGCCCTAAAAATGCCCATAATCAGGTGAATTTTGAGTTAATAACAAGCATCTTATTGCCCACGGTAATAAATCATGGTACTACAGGTTTTTAGTAGAATATTGAGATCAAGAAATAGATTTCTGTGTTTAATATAGTAGAGATCGTACTGCAACTTTTCAAGCGCATCGTCTTCAGATTTTGCATACCTGCCCCGTACCTGCGCCCAACCGGTAAGCCCAGGTTTTATAACATGCCTGGTCTCGTAAAAAGGTATTTTTTCTGAAAGTGCCTTTATAAATTCCGGACGTTCTGGTCGCGGCCCTATAAAACTCATGTCACCCCGTAAAATGTTAAGGCATTGTGGCAGTTCATCCAACCTCGTTTTTCTTAATATTTTACCGAAGCTCGTGATCCTACGATCTCCTTTTTGTGACCACTGGGCGCCATTGGCCTCAGCATTTTTTACCATGGTCCTGAATTTTATGATCCTGAAAATTTTCCCATTTAATCCCACGCGATCCTGTTTATAAAACAGGGGGCCAGCATTAGCGACAACATTACCTACAAAGATTAAAGGAAGCATTAGAAAAGTTACCAATGCGCAGGATAAAGCAAATACGATATTAAAGACTTGGTTAAAGAAAAGATATAACCTGTTTTTGTTGCTTCGGCTGAAAGGAAAATACTTGTAAAAATCAAGTTCCATATGCTCTACCGGAACCTTATGGGTAATTTCTTCATATACCTGGGTATATTCCCTGATGAGAAAGCCTTTTTCGAGCAGACTAATGAGCTGGGAATACAACTCAAAGCTAACCCCTTGCCCTGCGCTTGAAACCACAATTTCAGAGACTGAGTACCGCCGTACCGCTTTTTCTACATCTTCCAGTTCCACCGCTTTAAGTTTAGCGTTTTCCTCACTTTTTAATGCTTTACCGATGTTAACGTAGCCTATTACACGGTAATTGGGATCTGCCGCATGCAGGTTTTTAACGATAAGCGCTATATCAAAAGCGTTGCCCACTACCAGAACGCGCTTATTAAACCTGGGGGTCGAAAATAAATGGATGTACAAATACCGCCATACAATTAAAGCGAGCACCATGGCCGAGAAGAAAAATAAAATCTGAATACGGTTATCTGGCAATACGGGCGTAAAATAGGGTGTAAGAAGGTAAAACAGAATAGTAACCGAAACGGTAAGTAATATGTTTTTTAAGGTTACCTGAAAACCAGCAGCCTTTTGCAGGTCGTAAAGTTCAAAAATAGTCCCAAAAACTATGAGGTATACGCCCAGCGTTATGGCCCACGACCACCGGGATTCGGTCAAGGTCAAATAGCCAAAATTAAAGGTATAGCCCACTAGCGTTAAGAACAGAAATACAAAAAAAAGATCCATGATACGCAGCAGGATTTTGCGTTCTGAAATATCAAAATGGAAATTCTTTGAAAATGGCACTAAGGGGAAGTATTTTACCGTAAATATATGGCTTTTTATCGAAGTATATTTTCCCACAAAATTTTAACCGATTCCCAATCGAAATTTTCGACCATTTTTCGGGCATTTTTAGCCATTTTCACTGCCTTTTCAGGTTCTTTTAAGAGACTATTGATCGCCTCAATAAAACCTTCACAATCATCGTTGTGAACCAATAGCGCATCTACACCATCATGCAGTAGATACGGCATGCCCCCCACATTTGTGGAAACAACAGGAAGCCCCAGCGCCATAGCTTCAATCACACTCACAGGCGTATTATCGTAATGTGTGGTATTGATAAAAATATCAAAATCTGAAGCGCGCTCAATCCATTCCTCTTTGGTCAATTTTCCAGTAAATTCTACTGGAAGTTGATATTTTTCAGCATAATCCCTACAGGTTTGGAGGCTTTCATCTTTATCTGCGCCCACCATGCACAGCTGGGCGTCTGGGTAGTTTTTTAAAAGCTTTTTGAAAATTTTAATCGCCAGCAGCGGATTATAAATTTCGGCGAATGCCCTTACCCATAATAACCTAGGACGTAATGGAAAGCGCTTTTTAAAAGAATATCGATCCAGCGGAATACTATTGGGGATTAGCTGCACATTCTCAAACCCGTGTTGCTGAAAACTTTCCATTAAATATGCTGAAGGAGCGATATTTATATAGGCATTTTTAAAGAGTTTTTTACAGATTTTAGGTGATTTGGCGAGCCGTTCTGGCAACCTCCCACCGCGCAGCAATGGCAAATAATGCAGCCTCATTATTTTACATAAATACCCCACCATCACTGCATACCAGAAATTGGCCGTACTGTAGGTGTCTATAAGTACATAATCTATAGTATTTCGGTTTTTGAAGACCGTAAAAACCATATCGAGCAGCCTTAAAAGCTTATTTTGTCTCGATGAGGCGTAGTAAAGTTTGTAACCTTCATGCTCCAGGAGTGGCCCCAGGATATCAATGCTTGTAGGCGAACTTCCCTTGTGCGCTAATTTGTTCCCTATGTAGAGTAGCTTTTTTTTCATGTATAATATTAATGAGCGATAGAGCGTATAAAAATGCCGGGGCGGCAATACGCATCGATGAGTGGTTTATGGTCAAAAACCAAAACCCCAGAAAAGAGTAGAACAGGTAGTTTTTCCGGTTGCTAAACCGAAAAGACAAAGGTACAAGTATGAGTAAAATAAGGGCAGCCAGACCAAAAATGCCGTGCTCTGAGAGCAACCTGCTCAGCTCATTGTGCGACGCGGCAAGAATACCGTATTTTTTCTCGCGGTATTCCCTTGTTTTACCAACCCCGATGCCCATAATAGGGTTTTCCTTAAAAAAGACCAGTTCAGAACTGATGAGTTCCGTGCGGCCTGTTGAGATATTTTCTTTAACCCTTCCTGTTGCATCCTTATTTGCATAACGCAAATCTATAAGGCCCATAGTCCGTATTGAAGTAATAAACCAGACCAATAAAACGGCACCCGCTACCACCGTTATGTACACCATTATCGTAGATTTCTTAGTTTTTGAAATACCCTGAAAGTAGCTGAACAAAAAAACCACGCATATAATAAGGGCCGTCAATACCCCGCCTCTTGAAAAGGTTAGTATTGCCCTATAGGTCAACAACATAAGCAATAGAAGATTGATGCTAAAGATCCATTTGTTCCTCGTGTTGATAAACACCTGTACAAAAAGGGCAAACATTCCCAGACCCAGGATTGTGGCCACTTGATTAGGCCCAAATCCACCAGACAGTGCAAAGTTGGAAGCCGTTCCATTAAGTACTTCCTGAGTGCCAGGGGTGTAAAAATAAAGATAAGTTGCCATCGTAACAGTTGGCATAATTATCGCCCAGAGTACCTGCTGTAACTGTATTTTTGTAATCCTTCTATCGTAACAGTACAGGGCTGCTATCCCAAGGCAAACGGGACCGCTCAGGTTAAAAGCAATTGCTTTGCGTACATCTGTGTCAAAGTTAAGAGTTGTAGCTGCATAGATGACGCCAGGAAGTAACAATACAAGATAAAGCCAATAAGGAGCCGATTTCCGCGAGGTTCCGCTAAGAAATAGACCGATCAAGAGAAAGGAAATCACCGAATATTTACCGGTTTCCCAAGGTATTATCGTGCTGGTCATCCTAAAAACCACTTCACCTCCGGTCATGTAAGCAGCAGCGACAAGGGCTTGATTTTGACGGTTTCCATTTTTAAAAATGAAATAGATAAAATAAGCGACCGAGGCCATAAAATAAACTGTTCCCAAAAACCGGAATAGATAAATCCCAAAGCCGATGCCTATATGAAGCAGTACTAACCGTACGTATAAGGAATTATATTTCTTTAAGCGCTTCTTCATAAATCTTCATCACTTGCGGCAATATAGTATCCCTACCATAAAAATCAAGAATTTCCCGTTGAAAGGCACGACCTATTTTTTTGCCTTCTTTGGGATTTTTTAGGTAGTGATACATTTCTTTGGCCAAGGACTTCGCGTTCCCGACCTCAACACAGCTTCCGTAGCCGCCCAAAACTTCCCTGCACTGCCCCACATCGGTAACCACAACGGGGAGGCCAGCCTGGCCATATTCTAGAAGTGCGAGAGGCAATCCTTCAGAATCTGAACTCAAAACACCCACATCAAAAAGAGGTAAAACTGAACTTAAAGCTGGGTGCATACCGTGATAATAAACGCTGGGAACATTAAATTTTACAATCTCAAGAATACTCTGTGCATATATATCGTTAAAATGTGAACCAAATAGGTGCAGTGTAGCTTCCGGATCTTTTTTTACGACCTGGGCAAAAGCGTCAAGTAACAGACCATGATTTTTTACCGGTCTGAAATTGGCCACACAGACAATTCGTTTTCCCGCGACACCTTTAAAAGTTTTAGGACAGAGACAATGATCATTTGAAACCACAAAATTCTTAATATAATACGCTTTTTTATGGCCTAAAATCTGTCTGGACCATTTTTGAAGCGGCTCGTTGACACAAAGAATCACATCAAAAAAATGCGAACACAAGCGAAGACCAATCCTTTCGGTAAATGGTAACGAAGTAGTATAGAAAGAATGATTGTGCCAAATAATAACAATTGAACCCTTAAAAATCTTTAAGAGCGAAGCGATGAAAAAACTGGTGCCATGGGCGTGGATAATATTAATTTTATGATCCTTCACAAAAGCTCTCATTGTATTCAAAGCCTTAACATCCAGTGTTTTTAAACGGTTCAAAAAAAGATAATCTACTTGTTTATCAACCACATCCAGAAGCGGTCCTTCTTCCCGGGTTGCACATAAAAATGATTTTTCAACATGCGACACCAGTGCATTGGCATAATTTACCGCCATACGCTCTGCGCCACCTGCCTGTAAACTATCTATAAGTTGAAGCACCCTCATTACAGTAATTTTTTAACTTCCGCCTCAAAGAATTCGGTAGTGTATTTTTGAGACCACAGTTGGGCTTTATGAGATTTGGTACGCAGGGCAATTTTATTACTAAGTTCCTTATTTAGTTTTTTGGCATCCTTCTTAAGATTTCCTTTAATTAAGATTCCGCGAGAACCTTCTGCCAGCATCCACGGTACGCATGAAATACGTGTAACAACGGGCACCACACCCCACCACATGGCTTCCGTAACAACTTTGGGCCATCCTTCAGATTTTGATGGAAGGATTAAAAAATGACTTTTTCGGTAGGCCTGCTCAATAGTTGTGAAATCTTTATTTCCATAAAGATAGATGAATTTATCCAGATCATTTTCCTGAATATACCGCTGCATTTCCACAAATAAAGGTCCGTCGCCATATACGTGAAGTTCTGAAGGGATTTCGTTTTTGATCAATTCCCTGACCAGTTTTAAAGCATACAGTGGTCGCTTTCCCTTTACCAGTGATCCCACAAACAAAAAACGGAGCGGTAGATCATATTTTCGCTGTTTTAGCTTGACTTTTTTTTCTTCAGAATAGCTGGCCGTAAAAAAAGATTTGCAGTTTTTAGACAGTGACGGCCAGTCGCCATAGACTAGCACGGTCATATTTTTAGTCAATTTTTCATGGCTTAAAATATATTTCTGTAAGCGGTAACTCCAGGGTTGCGAAGCGCTAGGATCCCAATTTCCCGCATACTTCGCTGTTTTTTTATTCTTCGGAAAAAATAACTGGGCTAGGCATCCCAAAAGTCCAATATTTCCCGGACAGCGCAGGTGAATATGATCTGCCCTGCTCATGGCCATGCAGATCTTATAAAATAGATAAGGAGCCAGTAAAATCGCCCGAATCACCTGAAAAATAGACACCAGAGAAATCGCCGGAATCGGACTAAAAATGAGGTTTTTATGGTCATAATCTAAAGGAAGTCCTAATTTATTTTTCGCTTTTGGCGCAATCACTTCCACCTCATCAATATGCTTTATCCACAGGTTTATTTCCTTTACATATGGGGCGTAAGCGGCCAAGCCTTTTTGTGTGATCTGGTGCGGGGTATGGCTTATAATAAGAAATCTCATGATGGTTTTGGGGTGTTGAACCATAAACTGAACCAACCCGCCGTTCTGCCCAGCGCCTCTTGCAATGCCTGCTTTTTATTCGATGTACTAACTACATTGCCATAACGTATCAAGGTCAACAAAAAGGAGGTAGCATGCCATTTTAATTGTGCTTTGAAAGACGGACTTGGGTATTTTACACGCCAGACATACCACCCATTTCTTACTACCATTTTACCATATTTATAGGTGTCCGGCCTGCCGGATGCATCGTGGTGGTGTTCTACTTGTGCTCCGGTATGGACATAAAGTTTACCCATCTGGGAAAGACGCAGCGTAAAATCGGCATCTTCATACAGACCGTAGCCTTCAAAATAGGTTGAAAAATGTATCTGGTCAAAAACCGTTTTCCGGTAACTCGCCACGCCGCCCATAAACTGCTCCACTTCATATACTTTTCCGCTGGGCGGCAGAAAACTCACCGAACGCCCATGACTGAATTCCGGCAAATATGCTGGAGGTCGATCTGGCGCGAGCCCTATTTTTTTACGTAGTAAAAAGCGGCTGCCGTCTTTACGGTAGTAGCCATCATATTCAAAAAAGTCAGCATTTGGTGCATGGCCGCTCTTCCACGGCACTCCATTCTTAATATAGCCACCTACGCCCAGCGCTGCCGGAAAACGCACATACGTATGTAGTATTTTTTCAAAATAATCTGCTGCAAGCACGATATCATCGTCCATAAAGGCAATTATCTCTATGTATTTGTCAATTTTTGAAACTCCAAAATTGCGCTGTTTGGTCAAGCCTTTATCTGTTTTGGAAACGTGAAAATAGTCGAGATTTCTGAACTTGTTTTCCCTGCATACCGCTTGCGTAAGTTCATCTTCAGAGGCATCTACCACAAGGATCTGCTCAGGATAACTGGTCTGTTTTTCAACCGACTTCAACAATTGCAAAATCGCTTCGGGCCTTTTATAAGTACAAATGATTAGGGCAAGGTTCATCGATTCTGATCTATAAGGGTTTTTGCCCATTTTTTGCTGGCTTCCCACCGTTTTTGCATGTTGCGAAAATAAGAAAACGGATTTTTGTTGGCCTGCCGGCGGAAGAATTTCAGAAATAAAATAGTTTTAAATCCACATCTTTGGAGTTGCGTAGTGTGTTTTAACTGATAAACCATAACCGTAGGAGCAGGTTTTGGCAGAAACTCTTCATCATCCCAAACTTGTTTCACCTTATGCCTAAAACCCCCCACTGGGGCTTTTAGGTGCGTCAGCTTTAAAAATGGATTATACAGGATATCAAAGCCCTTGTTACGCAGCTGCATCCCAAAATCGGCATCTTCGCCAAAGCCGCCCTCAAAGGCAAGATCAAACCGAACATCCTCTAGACATGAAACCTTCACAAAGCTACAGCCTGAACCAAACGCACGCCACTGCACAATCAGTTTTAAAGGTTCTGGCTCGCCTTTCCGCAGGCAGCTCACCGTAAACGCATCTGACTCACTGGCTGCTATAAAATCATCCGTGTTGGCAATAAAATTCACGGGGATACGGATGTCGTCATCTGCAAAAAACACCCATTCTGCAGTCACTTTTTCAAGCCCTATATTCCTAGCATTACACGCCCCGGTTTTATGAATAAACGTGTGGTCTATTTCAAAAGGCCATTTTTCAGCGGTTAAATAATCCAGTTGCGTTGTGGAATCCTGCTCTGGATTTTGCTCTATAATAATGACTTTTTTTGGCAGAACGGTCTGCTCCCGAAGATCTGTAAGTACATCATAAAGATATTTTCCTCTTCCAGTAGTGGGGATCAGGACATCCAGTGTATTGCTATTCTTATTACTGAAACTGTCACAGTGAGTGGGAATTGTTAGTGAAAATGACTGAAAATATGGCTTTTTAGGCTTAAAAATAGCCGTAATTAAGTCTAAAACAGCTACTTTTTTCTGGTAAATGAGTTGCTGAAAAAAAAGTAGAACGAGCCATCTGTTCTTATAATGCGCCTTGACAAAATCGTATAATAGTGCATTATCACTGCTATACTTAATTACATTTGGCTGGGAAGCATCAGCTAGCTTTGGGTCGCTGTAAGCTAGTAAACCCTGGGGCATTCCCCGTTTTGCGATGGAGCTCAAAAAATAATCAAAATGATCTACACCAATTTCAATTCCCTTAAAGACCAATAATGTTTTCGCATATATCCCGCCACGGTCACCGCTCATGAGCCAAGTGGGATAGCGTACATCCCTGTTTATTTTAGTAAAAACCGAAGTATCGATAAGACCAATAGCTTCCGGTAGAAAAACCCTGCCAGAGCACGAATAACTGACCAAGAAGAGCCGATTCTGCAAGATGTTCTGCCATTTTAATTCGTTTACTCCTTCTTCAAAGCGTTCTTCACACCAGACAATCAATTCTTCTGGATAATTTTCGGCCAACTCCAATAAGGCCAACGCGGGAATGTGATTTATACAAGATATCTGATCGCCATTGCTGTAAACCCGTTGTACACGCTTTCCCCGATGATGTACCAATAGGATCATAAATCACAAATATGTTTATAAAAATCGAGGTTTTTTAGAGCTATTTCTTTCGAGGAAAAATGAGTTGTAATACGTTTTCGGGAAGCTTCACCCATAGTTTGTCTCAGGTTTTTATCTCGTAAAAGTTGGAGTATTTTGTCTGCATATAATTCATGGTTTCTAGGCTCAACCGTAAAACCGGTTACACCATTTATCATAACTTCCTTTGCCCAGCCAATGTCTGATGTAACGAGTGCCTTTTCCATCGCCATCGCTTCAAGCCAGGTCATGGGCAGCGCTTCGGCGTAACTGGGAAGCATAATCACCGTGGCTTTTGCGATTTCCTCTTGCACTTGATCGTAATTCACCTTGCCTAGAAAACGGATGTTTTTCTTTGCCTGCGGCGAAAGGATTTCTTCCATCAAGTACCGGGTAGATTTTCCCGTTTTCAGATCAATAACGTCGTTTCCTGCCAGAAAAAGGGTCGTTTTTGGTGCTTTTTCGACGATTTTATTGAAGATTTCCGCTAGGTCAAGCATTCCTTTTTTCCTTATCAACGTACCAAAATACAGTAACCTATGCTCTTTTTCCATTTCTGGCCGGGACGTAAACTGGCTAACATCAATGCTGTTCGGGATGATGGTGATTTCTTTTTTTAGCTGAAATAATTTTTGGGTTCGCGCTGCCGTAAACTGACTTACCGAAATAAAATGATCTGCACTTCGCAAAGCCATTTTCTCCAACCAAAAATTTTTGCGTTTTTGTTTTCGCCCTTCCAAGTCACAAAAATAGGCATCGCTACCGTTAAAACGGATGACAACGGGGCAGTTAAAACTCATAAACGCACTGATCCCGCTCCAGTCCGGCGCTTCCAGAATATCGATATTCTCTTTTTTGATTTGATCATTGATATAACGCTGTACATATTTCTTATAAAAAAACCAACTTAAAAACCGGTATTTCCGTTGGGCGATAAGGTAAATTGTTATTCCGTTTTCCTCAATTATTGAGGGTTCTTTCTGACTGATCACAAAAACACTCGCCCTAGATCCAGCGGCCACAAGCGCTTCTGCAGCATTTTTTATGCTCGTGCCTATCCCTCCATAACGGCCGGTTTTCTGGTGAGGATATTCTGTGGTGAGGAAGGCGATGTGCATAAATTAATTTTGATATTTAGAAACTATATCTTCTGCGATACGTTTAGAAAAAACTTGAGCCCCTTTGTTATTAAGATGCGTACAATTATAGAAATACTGATCATCATGGGCGAAAATTTCAGCGTAGTTCATGAGCGGACTTATTTTTTCTTGTAGGCTATCTATAAAAAATAAGTTTTTGGTATGGCCGCAATAGGGGGAAGTGAAGAAAATCAATTGTGTATTGTTTTTTTTGGCAAAGCTTCGCATGGCTTTTACCACATCATTCTTAGAGGCAATCTGTTTAGGCAGTTTAGCCTTTAAATCCTCAACAGTTCCATATTTAGGGGCATACCCGTTACTCAAATCTACCCTGGGTTTTTTTTGAATCAGATTACTAAAAAATTCGCGGAAGCCCAGCTTATAATCATATACCATATACCTGTAGAAAGGAAGATGTTTCAATTTCCAGAAATCGCTATCTCTTTCCCTTACATACCTCGCAATAAGCGAATCTTGAATATAGGGCATTAAAGAACTTTTCACCAGGTCTGAAGAGCCCCGCATATTAAAAACATCATCTATTTGAACGAAAATCAAATCTGTATTGATACGCTGTTTTTTCAGTAATTGGAGCATGAGGTAATAATCATCCATTTTTGCACCCTGAATACCCAGATTTAAGGCTTTTTTACCTGTTATTTCAGTAATGATTTTTGAATCTATAAAATTGTTTGTTCGAGAAGATCCTAAAAATACATAGTCAATTTTCTCCTCCTGAATAGATAAGAGGTAAGATACTTTAGTTCTGGGCAACGCATTCTTATAGACCCAAGTATATAATGCATCCAACACATACAGCAAGACCAGAAGAATTAAGAACCACCGCAGTATGTACATTAAAAATCTCTTCATTAAAACTGAAAGTAGATAAAGGATTGATGATCTGAAAACACACCGAAAAGCATTAAAAGCACTAATGCAGCCATAACTTTGACCTCGCGATATTTACCTATGAATGGATGTTCAAACCGCCGGTGAACCCATTCTATTATTATAAAAAAAAGAATCAACGGCATCATTTCAATACTATACCGCTCTACATTTAAATATTCAGTATGCAACTCAAAATGTGTAAATAGACGCTCCACATAAGCCAAGCCTTCCCCAATACTATTTGACCTGAAAAAAATCCATGCCAGCGCACTTAAAAAAAAGGTTGTGCTCATCTGCAAAAATTCTTTTAGAGATGGAAAAGAGCGGTTTTCTTCAGCATCATTTAAATACTTCCTGTTTTTATTACCTATTAAAAGTGGGATAAAATAAAGTGCGTTAAGCCCTCCCCAGAATAAAAACGTCCAGTTGGCACCATGCCAAAATCCACTTACTATAAAAATGATCGCAATATTCCTGATCTTTAGGTAGCTATTGCCCCTAGAGCCACCCAGCGGAATATAAACATAATCCCTGAACCAAGTACTTAGAGAAATATGCCATCGTCTCCAGAATTCAGCAATATTTCTTGAAAAGTAAGGATAATTAAAGTTACGCATCAAATCAAAGCCAAAAAGCCTTGCCGTACCTATCGCTATATTAGAATATCCCGCAAAATCACCATAGATCTGAAAGGCAAAATATATAGCACCCAAAAGAAGACTGGCACCGTTAAGATGCGCGTAATTGTCAAAGATGGCTTTTACATAGGTGGCGCAGCTGTCTGCAATGACCATTTTTTGAAAAAGCCCCCATAAGATAAGATACAATCCACTTTTTGCCATATTAAAATCAAAACTGCGCTGCTTGCCAAACTGAGGTAATAAATGGGAAGCGCGCTCTATAGGCCCGGCCACAAGCTGTGGGAAAAAGGATACATAAGCGGCAAAATTGATGAAATATGAAGCAGGTTCAATTTTCTTTTTATATACATCTATGGTATAACTCAGGGTTTGAAACGTATAAAAGGAAATTCCGACTGGAAGTATAATCTGCATTGTAGTGCTATCCATATGCACGCCCCATTGCGCCCATCCCTCAATCCAACTTTCCACAAAAAAATTATAGTACTTAAAAAACCCAAGCAGTACTAAATTAGTTACCAAACTAACCCAAAGCAGCATTTTTCTAAACTGTGGTTTTTTAGTTGATTTGAGCCTTTGACCAACCGCATAATCCACCAGTGTACTGAAGAGAATAAGTACCAGAAACCGATAATCCCACCACCCGTAAAAAATATAACTGGAGATCAATAAAAAAATATTCTGAGCCTTTAGTGATCTCTGCATTAAAGACCAGTAGATCATAAAAACCGCAGGCAGGAATATTAGAAAAGCTACAGAATTAAATAACAAGTCGCTGGATTTGGAAAGTTAATAATTGGCATGAAGCAATGCTAAATGTTTTTCAATCATCTGAATGATGCCAAATTCAGATTCGATTTTTGCTCTTGTATTAACAGTAATCTTTTTTTGTCCTTCAAAGATTCGCGTCATGCAATCGGCAAGCTGCTGCGGACGTTCAACGGGCACGATGAATCCATTAGCACCATCTTTAACAATTTCCAAATTACCGCCCACCGGTGTTGTAATCACGGGAACATTAGCGGCCAGACTTTCTAAAAGCGTCAAACTGAAACATTCCATATGTGTGGGATGCAATAAATAATCATACTGACAAAAAACAGTTGAAATATGTGAGGAACTCCCTTTGAAAACAAAGTTTTCAACTACTTCTTTGTTTCTAGCAAGCTGCATTAAAATTGCTTCATAAGGACCTTCTCCATAAACGTCAATTTTTAAGTCTTTTTTAATGCTTACCGGCAAAAGATGCACGGCTTCAATGAGATCTTGGATGCCCTTAGATTTCCGCAGATGGGAAACTACGATAAAGTGCGGCGGTTGGTTAGATGATGTGCGTTCTGCAATATCTTCAGTCACAATTCCATTGTGAATAACACGGCATTTAGATTCTATATGACTGCCAAAATCCCGCAATAACTCACGCACAGTATATGCGGAAACGCCCACAAAAACATCAATATATTGGGAATAAATGGCTCCTTTTAGCCGTTTTTTGACCTTCTTTTTAAAGGAATATCCTCCCAACGGTCGTGGGTTGTGATCTACAGCAATGATCGCTGCCCCAGTTTTTTGCTTTATTTTTTTAAAGAACGGTGTGCAGAGCTCCAGAAAATGGGTGATAATATGTGAAAATCGATCATTTTTGGCCTGAAAATAGCTGATAAATGACCGTTCTATAGATTTTTCTCCCGCAGGAATGATCGTAAGTTTTTCATATTCGCCATGCACTGCGGTATTTGGGAAAAACCACTCTACTACAATTCCGTGTATTTTACATTCGGCATCATAGCGCCAGAAAAAATGATCCATGCCGCCCACACGTTCGGGCAAAAGGCGATAATCGCATAAAATTGCTATTTTTTGCCCGTTTATGCCCATTTTTTAAGGGTTTTTGCAATTTTTTTGCTCGTTCCGCTTAACGGATTTCCTATCTGCAGATCGAGCAGTTTTTTTTGTTGCATTAAACGCGCGAGCGGATTTTCAAGACTGTAATTTATCGCATCTATAAGTTCGTCTTCATCTTTGACAACGGCTACAGCACCGCTTTCCACTACGCGTTCATAATGGCCGTAGCGCAGGTATTTTTGATCATCATACAATCCATTTTCAGCATTTCCAAACACAGGATTGATCACCGGTTTGTCAAAAAGCATAAAATCAAGTCCCATTGTGGAGCACATATTTAGATTGAGATCACAATATTCTAGAAGCGCTCGCAGATCGATAAGATCTTCCACCAGCGGGACACGTTGCGACCAAGGTTCTGGATGATTTTCCCTGGTAAGATGCCACTTTGGGAAATTCCATTTTATAAATGGAAAATCGGTATTTATTGCTGAAAAACGGCTGCCATCTTCTGCGGGAGAAGTTCGCACCACAAAATTTAAATCTGGTAATTTACCGTTTTTCAGGGCTTCAGCGATGGTTTTGATATAGAGACCGTCGTTTTTACTGGTGGAAACATCGCCGCAGCTGTAGCAAATGGTTTTCAAATTGGGATTCAAAGAAAACCGCTCATAAAAAGATTTTTTTGAAGAAGCATAGCGCTCCAATACGTATGGCTCAAATTGGGGAGTTCCCACGACCTCAACTTCTTGATTTTTCGTTTGGGGATAGAAAAAATGAAGTTCGTCTTTCATCAATTGGCTCCATACCAGAAACGAATCGAAGGGCGCTGCCATACGGCCTTTAGAAGGCAAATTATCCCAACTAAAAATAAACGAGCTGGTTTTTATACCTAGTTTCTTTGCGGCATAATCAAGCGGTGCAAGATAAGGCGGTCGCTGGTGGGTAAAGAATAAAACATCTGGCTCATCTTCTTTCAATAATTGAAGATACATTCTTGTCACCTCATTTTCAGCAAAACTCTTTTGCTGCCACTTATAAAATAGCTCAGTATTACGCTCTGAGTGAAAAACGCTCGTAATTTTAAAAACAAGACGCGTAAGCCATGCTCTTTTAGAATTAGAAGCCGGTTTATTCTTGGCTAAATTGGCTTTAATACCATAGAAATCAGCTTTATGTTGCTGTAAATGGGCGACTTCTTTCAGTTTTCTGAAAAACCATGTTTTACCCGATTCTTTAAAAACGGGCAGTTCTTTAATGGTTACTCGTTCAATAGCTAAGTCATTATAAATCGCTGCTGGGAGGCCAAAATAAATAGTTACTTTGTCAAAATTTTTTATCGCTTCGACACAAAAATCACTCAGCACAAAATTGCGGTATCCCACGCCATCTGCTATCACGATCCCTAAGTGCTTTTCTGCTTTTAATGTCAACGCTACTGTTTTTTGATCCTAATTTCCGCTTTTTTCCAATCGTCCAAGGTATCAATATTTACATGCTCCGAATCATTTGAAACGATATAGTCTATCTTTTTTCCAAATAAGGATTTGTCAGCCTTAATAACTTTTGCTTTTGTCAAATAAATACTCCCATCTCTGTAAAACGCTTCTGGCAGTTCTTGTCTTCTTTTTATGATAGAAGCCCCGTTTTTACTCCTTTCAAGTAGATTATCGTTCTTTTTTTCAAAAACCCAATAAGGATTAAACTGATGTGGCACTACCCGTACAGATATTAAACAGTCTGTATCTTTAGATTCAAACTGTTGTATCGCAGCATCTATAAATTCAGCTTTTCTAAACGGAACGGTAGGCTGCAGTAAACACACTGCATCAAAAAAAATATTCTTGGCTTCAAAGAAATCAAGCGCGTGAATGACAAAGTCTATGGAAGAAGAATCATCTTGAGCGAGTTTTTCAGGACGCATAAAAGGCACTTTTGCTCCGGCTTTTTTGCTTATTTCGGCTATTTCAGGATCATTTGTTGAAACAATTAAACGATCCAGATCATTGCTTTTCAACCCTTCTTCAATCGAATAAACAATCAGGGGTTTCCCTCCCAGAAGTTTCTTGTTTTTGCCGGGAACGCCCTTGCTCCCTCCTCGCGCCGGTATGATTCCCAGGATTCTCATCAGTAGGTGATGGTTTTGTGGTAACGCAGTTCGGCCGTAGCCAAAACTTCTGCGATCTTTTTACCGGAGCCGCCATTGCCAAAATGAAACGCGCGTTCTTTTTTACCGCCGCTCACAGATGCATCAATCGCGCGTGCAATTGCATTTTTATCATAATCAACGTCAAGTACATTATGTCCTCGCTGCCTATTGTGTTGCCGCGTACCTATATTTACTACGGGAATACCAAGATAACCGCACTCGCGAATTCCCACGCTGGAATTTCCCACTAAAGCTGCCGAATGATCGAGCAGGCTCAGGAAATCCTGAGGTTCCATATTCTTAAAAAAGCGAATGTTTGTAGGGTTTTGCAATTCCCGAAAAGTACGGATGCCCTTGGACGTTCCATCGGCACCCGAATCTACATTTGGCCAGAACCAGAATGTGGGCAGACCGCTTTCTGCAACAACCTCCAGCGTTTTGGTAACATCATCCTTAGCTTGCTCATATTCATTGGTCACCGGATGCTGCATAACCACAAGATATTTGCCCTGCGGCGAAATTTTTGCCCCCACGCCACCATATTTCTCAATAGGATCGAAGGATATGGGTTGGCTGGAAACTTCTTCAGCCAAGTCTATCGACGGGCAACCGGTATTGATCACAAATTCTGGATCTTCACCCAAACGAATCACGCGTTCACGGGCCTCGTCGGAAGCAACCAAGTGCAGGTCTGCCAACTTGGTATTGGCATGGCGCACCTTTTCATCAATACTTCCGGTCACTTCACCACCTTGAATATGAACCAGCGGAATATTCTGATAGGCAGCGGCGATGGAAGTCGCAATAGTTTCAAAACGATCTGCAATGGTAATCACGGCATCAGGGCGCAGGTTGTAAAAAACATTGGCGAGTTCCATCACGCCGAGGCCGGTGGTTTTGGCCATTGCTGTGGGATTTTCGCCCTCAAGTACCATAAAAACTTTCTCGTCAATTTTAAAACCATCCCGCACGATAAAATCTGCTGCATTCCCATAGCGGTCCAATAAAGCGGAACCTGCAATTACCAGTTGCAATTCTAAATTGGGATGCTCTTGTATTGCCGCAAGCGCTGTCTTGATCCTGCTATAAGACGGGCGTGCAGTAATGACCACACATATTTTTCGTTTACTCATCCATCAGCTCATTTTCATTCAAAAAATCCCATTTTTTCATGCTTTTATTCAATTTTCTACCAATGATCTGTTCAAACTGTGAAGCATTAATACCATGATTTTTTGGCTTTTTGGCCTCAAGATCGGCAAATTGCAAAGCGTACCCTTTTGGCAGATCCTTGTTTATGGCAAGGGATTTTTCAAAAATACCTTTTAATTCGGTAAAACGCGAATTATCCCGTTTATCTACGAGATGTTGCTGCGCTTTATAAATGGTTTTTACCTGTTTTACTAGCTGGGTAATTTCTTCCATTTCTAAGGAAGAAGAAGCATCGGGACCAGGATCATTTTTACGATCAAAAATGGCGTGAAACTCCAAAATTTCTGCACCTAGTGCTACTGCTGCAATACCTGTTTCCACTTTTGCAGAATGGTCTGAAAAGCCTACGGTAACTGCGTAGCGTTCTTTGAGTTCTTGGATCACATTCAAGCCAAATTGCTTTGGTAGCGTGGGATAACTGGTTGTACATTGCAATATGGAAAACTCAACGTTTTGCCGATGAAGAAAAGCTACGGTTTCGTCCAATTCTGCAAACGAACTCATACCCGATGACAGAATAAGAGGTTTACCGGTATTTGCCACTTTTTGCAATAAAAGGAAATTATTGACCTCCCCAGAGCCTATTTTATAGCGTTTTATGCCAATTTTTTCCAACAAATCTACCGCAGCATTACTGAATGGCGAACTCATAAATTCTAAACCGCGCGCTTCACAGCTTTGTTTTAATTCTTGCCATTGCTCCAAAGAAAATTCCATGCGCTTCCAGTAATCAAAACGGGTTTTATCGTCCGAAAAACGAACACGAAACGGCTCAAATATGCTGCTTTCCGCTTCAGCAATATGGGTTTGAAATTTTACTGCACTGACCCCGGTTTTGGCTAAGGCTTCAACATAATCCAGAGCTTTTTGAAAATCGCCGTGATGGGCTTGGGCAATTTCAGCAATAATAAAGGGCTTTTTCATGAGGTTTAAAATAGTGAAAATGTATAGTTTCAGCACACCTTAAAATACATTTTGAATCGCACTACGGCTCTAAAATAGTTAGAGTCCATAGGCTTTATCCGTACTTGGGATGCGGTAACTCATTCATTTTTTTTACCGTTGCTTTAGATACCGGTTTTCTAAAGGAAAGTACTGTAAAAAATTTCAGTAGAAACCCCGCCAAACCTTTAAAATAAGCAATTAAGAATTTAGGGTCTTTTAATGCGTATTTTTTTAAATTATGCCAAAAGAGTTTGCTCCACTTCCGTGGAAGTAAATGCGCAGGATAAAATACCAAAAAATAAAGTGCCATATGGCAAAGTTGCCGCTCAAACCGAAAAACATTACGGCCTCCCGTTTTACGCTGCTGGCGATCAACACGATGGTTTACCGAAATTTCGGAAGTGAATAAAATATCATAGCCCAAATCTATCACTTGTATAGCAATGCAACCTTCTTCCCCATAAATATCCATCCACTCGGGAAAACCGGCAGTCTGTTCATAAATAGTTCGGCGAATGGCGAAACCACAACCTACAAAAGAATTGCAGAGATATTTTTGTTTGGGAACGTGAGATTCAAGAACCGCTTGATCGTTGGGATAAATGCCTTTGATCTCTTCAAAAGTCAGTACGCCAACCTGTGGGTTTTTAGAAAAAACCTGCTTTGTCTTATCTATGAAATCCATTTGCAACGGGTGCGCATCATCATCAAAACCCAGAATAAAAGTGCCCTGAGCGGCAGCAAATAACACACGCCTAGCTGGTGAAGCACCAATACATTTTGAGGATTCTAACCATTTAAAATCCGGGAACTCCATTAGCAATTCATTAGAATCATCTTCACAACCGTCCAAAAAAACTAATACTTCACTTTTTTCATGATCAATAGCCGCCTGAAGTACTGTTAGGGTTTTATGAAGTACTGCCTTACGGTTTTTGGAAACGATACAAATTGAAATGTCCATCAGGTGGTTCTACTTTTAAGGAGCTTTTTAATTTGCTTTCTCAATGCTTCCGGCGAAAAATATATTTCGAGATCGGTTCTGCCTAAGTTCAACTGGGCTGGATTTTCCTTCCACATGTTGAAAAGTGTCGTGAGAAGTTCAGCAATTTTCTCTACATCATCAGCTTCTGTTGAAAAACGGTAATTTTTACCTAATAATCGCCTTGATTCGCTGTTTTTTGGCCCTAAATGAAGGATTTTTTGGCTGCAGTCACGAGAATAATATTTATTTATATGATCTACCAAAAAAATTCTTTTTAAAAGTGTTTAATAAATTGAATTGGCAACCCTTTCTTTTTTAATAGAAATCTATATATATAAGGATTTTTTAGAATTTTCCTAAAAATTCGATATTTAAAAAAATAGGCTAACTTTTTTCTTTCCAATTTGTAAACATAGTTTACTTTCAGAGTGTCTTTAGAACTTGTATTTAAATTCCGAATTTCTTTATGCATCCAAACTTCTTTAGTATTGCCCATATGATAAGCATAATTATCTTCAGTGGTTAATCGCCATGTATCGAATTTTAAAGAAGACTGATCAAGCTCTATTTCTCCTCCCAGTTTATAATCATTTGTTTTAAAATTTATTTTTTTAAATATTTCGAAACGATAAGTGCTTACTGCATGTCCTGTTCCAAGTAATGCCCTAAATCCATTTTTGGATTCAATAATAAGATGTTTTTTCAGATAATTCTTATTATAACTATCATCCCAGCCAATACTTCTACAGAAATGTTTTATCCCCTTTGGATTCAGGACATTTACAAATTTAAGATGATTTGACCAGAATTTATCAAAAAGGATATTTTCACAACAATAAGAAAACATTTTGAGCTGGGGAATAATTCCAACCACTCCTGTCTTCGGAAATTCATTAAATACTTTAACTGTTTCTTTTTGCCAATTATTTTGAAAAAATATATCCGCATCACTAATCGTTACTAAATCGAAATCATGTCCCGCCAGTCCTTTAATAATTGAATTTATCTTACCTATATTAAAAGTATGAATAGCTTCATGAATGAGCTTATCGTTAAGAAGGTTATTGAGATATTGGATTACTTCTGTACAACTACCATTATTTACAACAGCTATAAAGGTTTTTGAATGAATGGTTTTTATTAATGATTCTAAACAATATTGTAATATCTCAAAGCTCTCTAAATAATAACCTTTATTATGCGGTATATAAATAGGGATGAGGATTAAATGATTGTATTTATTCTCTTTTACAAATTGAAACTTCTGGGGATTTTTACCTATCCGCATTTAATACATCTTGATAAAAGTGATTTATTTTTTTTTTAATAAACTTTTTGTCGAATCTATTGGAATAATAGCGATTCCTAATAATAGCTTGTTCTCTTTGAATCTTATTATCTAGCGCCCAACTAATCTGATTAGCTATATCGGAAATATTTAAGGGATCATTAATTAAACAACCATTAATTTTATCTGAGATTATCTCTTCTGTCACACCTCCAGGGTTTGATTGTATGGGATATGCACCCGTCAAAAATGCCTCAAGTAATGTATTTGGAATACCATCAGATATACTATTACCTATATAAATAATAGATTTATTCATTAACTCAATAATCGCTTTATGGCTTAAATCACCTTTCATATAAATCTCAAAATTAATCGATGACTTAAAAGCATAAGAGGATATTTCTGAATGAGCGCCAAAAATAACAAGGCGGAGATTGAAAAGTTTACTTTCTATCCTTTCTAATGCTTGCAAAATATTTAAAGCTCTTCCAAATTTATGTTGATAACCCTTGATTAGAATTATATTTCTTCTATTGTAGGGTGTAACATGTTTTTTATACTTTTCTATATCATATCCTCCTCCTCCAGGTAAAATTATTTGAAGTCTAGACTTAAATCCCAATTTTTTGGCTAAGTTAATGTCTCTAATATTGTCTGTTTGCAAAGCAGTAATATTTCCCAATATTTTTTTTAAACTTTTCCGATGATTTGAAAAATTTCTATAGAAAAAAATATCACTCCCCCAACATGAATATATCCAAGGTTTTTTTGATCGCATTAATACTTTTTCTAACGGATAAGTACAACTTTGCATTTCAAATGAATGAATTATATCAATATTATTTTCTTCTATAAATTTTGATATATATTCTCTAGCATTTACTCTTAGAAAAAAATCAACCTTCGAGAAGATATAAGGGAAATTTTTCTCCACGAAATACTCTCCTTTAATATAAGGAATCTTTCTTGACTCCCAATCTACTAATTGAGTAATATCCTTACTAAAAGATTGCTTCCCCCTCTTTAAAATATCAAACCAATAAACTTCAAATTTAGATTGATCTATATTATTAAGCCATCTCTTAAAATGAATAGAAGGCATCGATATTAGAAGTATTTTTATTTTCAAAAACTAAATGTTATTTAAAAAAAATATATCCTTTTTTAAATAATAAAAAGGAAAATAAGCCCATGAAGGACTTAACAACACACTTCCCATTGCTTGTTAAGAAACTCTGTTTCACAAGCGCGGCAAAGGCCGAATAGGGAATTCTTTGTTTTTCACTTATAAATATTCTAATAAAGAATTTTGTTCTATAAATTATATAATTTCTCAATTTTGCGATTTCCGCTTGTTTGTTAATGGCCAATAATTTCAAATGTTTGTTTCTGGCATAAATCTCAGAATAAAATTCCTTAACATTCAACTTTTCAATTTCTTTAGACAAAGAAAGAGAATGTTTTCTGTATAATATAAGTTCCTCATCGATAAATACTATTATTGGTTTTTTATATAGCATTCTTAGATTGAAGTCCCAATCCTCTATATTAATTATATTTTCGTCAAACATTTCCATCTGATTTTCTAAAAAAAATCGATTCCAAGTGGGAGTGAAAGTGTAATATGAAATTTTATTTGTGATATAATCCTCAATCAAATTATCACTTATATATTTATGCTTTTTATCTAAAGGTTTAAGTTTTTCATCTACATATTTAAGGGATGATATGACGACATCAATATCTTTTTTGAATTTTTGAGTAATAACCTCTAATGCATAAGATATTAGAATATCATCACTATCAAAAAACTTTATCCAGTTACCATCGCATTTTTTCAATCCAAAATTTCTACATGCACTTGGCCCTTTAGGTATTGTGCTCGGTCTCTGATATCCTTTTATTCTATGATCATTTTTCTCGTAGTACTTAATTATGGGCCAAGTATCATCTGTACTACCATCATCTATAAGTATGCATTCCCATATTTCATAAGTTTGTGAAATTATAGAATTCAACGTTTCTTTGAGATAATTAGAGCTATTGAAACAAGGTATTATGATGGAAATTTTATTCTCCAATCGCTTTACTTAAAAAATTAGCGATTCTGAAGTAACCTTTTCTATCATACCAATTTCTTTTGCATAAAATAATCAATATTAAAATCACGACTTTTCTAGAACTCAGTTTTAATTCCCTTTTAAAATAAAATATTAGATTCATACCTAGTTTAATCGGGGTATCTTTTTTATAATATGCTTTTATAAATTGAAAAAGTTTAACAGCAAGTTGCTGCTTTAAGTTTTGTTTAGTTGTTTTATCTAATGTTGCAAAAATAGACTGATAAAAAATATATAAGTTATAAAACATATTATTTACAAAAACAGAATTATGGTACTTAGATTTATTAAGCCTATAATAACAGTCTAGTATATCTACAAACTTAAATGTAGGATTTTGATTGATTAATAACTTAAGGTTAAAATCTACATCCTGAAATCTTTGAAGGAATTCATTGAAAGATATCTGCTGAACTACACTTCTTTTGTATAATGTTCTACTAACGTTATAAGGCAAATAGGCTCCTACTAAAAACATCTTTATAATATAACCATTTTCAGATATTTCAGGATTCTTTTTATGGTCGATTATTCTATTAATCCCATCCAATAATCCCATGGAAGATACTACAAAGTCAATTTTGCTATATTTGACTAATTGACTAGTTCGAGATTCTAACATAGAATTTAACATCAAATCATCACTATCAAACCACTGGATATACGCTCCCTTACTCAGCTCAAACCCATAATTCCTGCAGGCATTTGCACCCTTGAGACGATCTGCCGGTCTGTGATGGTACTTGATACGAGAATCCCTTTCCGTATATAACTCCAGCAACTCATCAGTATAATCATTAGAGCCATCATCTACAACAATACATTCCCAGTGCGTGTAGGTTTGGTCCAATACAGAATCCAATGTCTGCCCAATCAAATGTGCACGGTTGTAGGTAGGGATGATTATGGAAACCAGTTCTTGCATATTTAAATATAATGTGCCCCATTCTTCCTGTTTATCGACTTACTTATTAATACCTCTTTCAACCACTTTTTCTGGAATTTATACAATTTTAATTGTTTTTTGGCCACACTGAATTTCCCTCTAAGAAAAAACAGAATTGTCTTTAAAAATTGACGCTGCAATGGATAATGCACTTCTTTTTCACTCGTTTCCTTCGAAATATCGGCCCAGACTTTTTTAAATATGTGCTCAGATTTCTTAAAATAATCAGTTGGGGTCAACGATAAATTATTTTTTATCTTATATTCACGGTCATGACGCACCCATGTTTTGGCCAAAACACCAATTTTCCGTTTATGATAAATTAAGCGCTGGCAATAGTTATCATCTTCTCCATAATGATGGAATATCGGGTCAAAGCCACCTATATCCTCTAGGCTTTTTCTGGGTAAAAACCAAGCTGCAGCATTTACAAAGGGGACATCGTAACAGCCCTCAACATCCCTTAAAAGGGCATCGCTGTAAAAATTATGGTTATGATCATACTCTAAATAGTGCGAGAAATTACGGTCTAGCCTCTTCCCCGATCCATCAAGATGAATAGGCGATAACAGCCCATATTCTTGATTCGCAACATAAAAATCATATAGATTAGAGATCGTATCTGGCTCAAGATA
This sequence comes from Leeuwenhoekiella sp., assembly GCA_011050015.1. Taxonomy (GTDB): domain Bacteria; phylum Bacteroidota; class Bacteroidia; order Flavobacteriales; family Flavobacteriaceae; genus Leeuwenhoekiella. The sequence continues at coordinate 28,637 of DRGP01000062.1, forward strand.
AGCATCTTGATTTAATAAGAAAACCCCATGACAGTCCTGTTCTAAAGCATATTTTATACCTATATTGTTTGATTTTCCAAATCCTAAATTTTCATGTTGTTTCAATAAAATTAATTCGGGATAGTGCTGCTCAATAAAATGAACAGTATCGTCTGTAGAATTATTATCAATTACCACTACTGGGTAAGGCTTTGTAGTTGATAGGCATTCTTCAAGCCATCGCATGCCATTATACGTGACAATTATAATGTAAATTTTCTCTTTCATGAATGGTTTAATATATGTTGGAGGTTATTTCGAACCATTCCTTTTTGCAAGTGGGTTTTTTATTTATTTTTTCTGTATCCCATTGGTTAAAAGTGTTGATAATATATTCATCATCAATAAAATCTGCAGCCCGCAATGAATCATCTATCCAGGTTTGTAAATAGGAAGCTGCTTTACTTATTTTTTTATTAAGAGGGAGGTGAGGTACGTTAAAACTTTGAGCGGTGATAAGACCATGCAGGCTTGTTCCCAAATAGAATTTAGATAAGGCAATAAGCAGCATGATATCGGTTATCGATTTTGGCATGACAAATTCATAATCTGGATTTAGTAATGCTAATTCCTTTAAAATAATATCATCCTCATGACCTGGAGCAATGCCTATAGGGCAAAGAATTATCTTTAAACATAGACTTCTGCTTACAATATCTAATTTTTTACTGAATAATTTTAAATTTTCTGGACCTTTAAAACGTCCCAGTTGGACAAAAATATAATCGCCTTCATAAACTTTTGGTTCAATAGCAGTTTCTTTTCTTAAGGATTCAATCGAGAAATAATCAGACATGATCAGAGCAGAATCTGGTACTAATTCAGCACTTAAACCTGCAGCATTCATGGCATCTTTAGACCGTTGATCCCTTACCGAAACGTAAGTTGCCCCATTCATCGCTTTAAGAGCCTGTTTATTTTTTTTACTGCTCAGATCACCATAAAACTGGCCGCCTACAGAACTGTAATAAACTTGCATATCTGGCCTTTTTAATTCCTTAGGATGTGGACTGAATGGTAGCGCCACATTTTTACCTCCCAGTAATTTTCTTGCTATTTGCAGACGGCGCTCTACTTTTGAAAAAAAATCTACGCTATTGAGCCTAGCATAAATACTGCTTATAAAGCTGAAAAGTGTTTCCCATTCCGGAAAAAGAACTTCCCCTCCCCCTATCACTAATTTTCCTGAGTATTGTTTTATATCAGCTAGCATTTCCGCGTAAGATTGTGTGGGTAAGGCACCAAAATCAGTTAGATTTGAGGAAATTATCCCATAATTGTGGAAAATATAACCACTCTCCTGCAGCACTTTCTTAAAAATTATGGGAAATAACAGATCCCCGTAATTCAGTCTATCGGAAGCAGATAGAAAGAAAATATGTTTTTTGTTAGTTGTCATTTTATATTGATAAGTACTTCAGTGAATAGAAAATCCATTTTTTACTGAATTTTCTATTAATATATCCCATTTTCGAGCCACGTTTTCCGGTTGATAGGTGATTAAGCGTTCTTCATCAATCTTGTTATTTTCCCTAAAGAGTGTAAAAGCTTCTTGTAAAGCATCTGCTGCGCTATTTGGGAACTGGGGATCAAACCCTGGCATTCCCAACTGTTTTAACACCTCAGACAAATTACCGGTTTTAGGGCCTGCTACTATTTTTTTGTAGGTAAGCGCCAAAAAAAGCGTACCGGCATTTAAAAGTTCCAGCCGGGGTAACAGGACCACATCTGCAGCACACATATACAAGGCCAGATCATCTGGACTTAGATACTTGTAATTAAAATATAAACCCTTCTTTTTTTCTCGCCGCTCCTTAAATTGCCTAATCCATTTATTAATGTCAAAAATTCTTTTTAAGCGGTAGCGCCCTGGGAAATTTAAAACTTCTTTTTGAATCCTTAGCATTTTGGGTACGAGTAAAAGCTTATTGGGTTGATTTAGTCTTTTAAAGGCCTGAAGTATCATGTTCCTTTCCGCCGTGCTGCGTATGCTTCCCGGCGCGATTAATACCGCTGCCACTTCCGGAATATGAAGTTGGCGTCTTGCTATAGTTTTATCATAGGTTTTGTAAAAATCTAAATATAAAGGGTGGGGTATAACACGATGCTCACAATCAGGGAAACGTGTACGGAAAAAATCCCGACTATACTGTCCAAAATGAACCATCACATTAGCCATGCCCTCTACAATATCATAGAGTTTTTTAAACTGTAGGGTGGGTCGCTGATGAGGGTGCAGATTATGCACTACATAGAGTAAGTTTACTTGTTGCTTCCATTTTTTAAAAGTTGTTTTTAGACTGTCGAGTTCTTGATCCGTGGGCTCCTGCCAGTTAAAAAGTTGTTCTGGCCAGTGTATCACAACCGCAGTATATGATGAAATATCTTCCTTTAAACCCCCAAAAACAAACGTATGTTTTGAATGAAGCATAACTTGATCAAAAAATGGATTTTCGTCTTTTTTTGCGGGTATTAAAACTCTCATAACGCATAATCATTTTTCAGAGAAGCTAACGCAACTTCAAGCTTTTCGACTTTTTCATTCAATACACTCTCTTTAGAAAGGTGATACCGGCCTTTCTGTTGCAGCTGCTTATAAAAAGAGCCATAAAACTTCACTTTATTCCATGCATAAACACTTTTTAATCCATTGATTTTTTGTTGTGGAATGTCAATAAAGGGCACATGCTCCATTTGCATAGATAACTGCCAGTCGTTCCATTTTAACGTCGACGTTTTTTCGGTCTCATATCCGTGCACTCCAAAACGCAGTCGCATCCAAGGTACCCGTAATATATCTGCTGCGATTGCGCCATGCATGGCCCCACAAATAATCCTTTCACTAGCAGCTATTTCCTCTAAAACCTGAGAAACAGGAGCGGAAACATCTATAAAATGTATCCCGGTAAACTGTTCAAATCGCGTCCAATTAAATGTGTTTTTATGCCTAAAATAAGGGATTATAGACTTTTTATACCGTTTTTTGGGAGCAGGCAGCATATCAGGAAGTAATTTTAAACAATATGCGCTATCAGTTATATACGGAACCTCGCCCAGCGCCTTAGCTGATAAGGGACCCCTTACAAATCTAAAATCACAATGGGTTTTCTCAAGTTCTGGTTTGACCTCGCGCACGCCACCGCCAAAGATTATTTTTTTGCAACCCATGTTCAACCGCTCATCAAGTACAGAACCTATTCCCACAAAAGTATATTCCGGATTATACCGCGATAGATCACCCAAGAGTTTGGGCCATAAAATAGGATTCAGGTCATCCCCAAAATTCCCTATCGCCGCTTTATAATAAAATAGTTCCAAAATTTTTACAGTTAGGCCTGCCTCCATGCCTGTTCTACCAGCACCTTAGACGAGAAATTATCGATCAGTTTTCCCACATCATAATAATCACCGTTGAGCACGGTAAAAGAGAGGCAATATCTCACGTGTTCTACTTGTTCCTTTTCCAGTTGAACAGCAATGTTAACATAATAAGAACCTGTAGGCAACGGATTTTTTTCCAACTCACAGGTATATAAGGACTTATTTTTCATTAAAAAACCATGCGCTGAATAAGCACTGCTTAAGTGAATTACTTTAGTTTCAGACTGATCGTAGATACCGATTTTAATATTAAAACGTTCTGTATTTTTTTTAGAGATTTTAAAATTGAAAGCTAGTCTTTTACCCGTAACAATCAGTCCCGAGTTATTAGGGGTTTCCACATAAACCTCCTGTAATAAATTATTTTCTGATAAACTTCTGTAAATTAAAGTGTTGTGGTTTTCTTTTTTCTGGTCTAGATAATAACGCACCGCGGCGGTCGTTGTACCTTCAAAGGCAGTATTCCCATTGTCGAGCACTATAGCCCGTGTGCATAACTGCTGCACACTCCCCATGTTATGGCTTACAAAAAGAACAGTTCTTCCCGCCCCACTGGAAATATCCTGCATTTTACCGATCGCTTTTTTCTGAAATTCGGCATCCCCTACCGCCAGCACCTCATCCACTACAAGAATTTCCGGTTCCAGATGTGCGGCCACCGCAAAAGCCAGCCGAACGGTCATTCCTGAAGAGTAGCGCTTGGTAGGAGTATCAATATATCGCTCACAGCCCGAAAAATCGATGATTTCATCCAGTTTTGAAGTGATTTCTGCACGGGTCATGCCTAAAATTGCACCATTCAGGTAAATATTCTCACGCCCGGTAAGTTCAGGATTAAAGCCTGTGCCCACTTCAAGTAACGAGGCGATGCGCCCCTTGCTTTTTATGGTTCCCGTGGTAGGTGCCGTGACCCGAGACAAGATCTTGAGCAATGTAGATTTACCGGCACCATTTTTACCTATAATACCCAAAACTTCGCCACGCTTCACTTCAAAATTGATATCCTGTAAAGCCCACACATAATCGCTATCTGATCGCATGCTTCGGTCGTTAACAGATCCCACCTTGAGAAAGGGATCTTCCTTACCTCGTACCCTGGCCACGAAACGTTTAAAATCATCACGCAATGTTCCGCTGCCCACAAGGCCCAGACGGTACTGCTTAGAGATGTTGTCAACCTTGAGGATAATACCGCTCATTTTTGAAAATCGTCAATTTTACTCGTAAAAATAAAAAAGAAGAAGGCTACCCACCCGTTAATTGTGAAAATTTTCATAAAATACATACTCCCAGCCCTATTAATCCCTATATATTACAGTTAAAAGCTTGAAATTCCCGGTTCAAAATTCTTTTATTTAATACTATCTATTACGCTCCCGCAGTTTATCATCACTTCTCCATAATATGGGTTTTTAATTATTTTTTTATCGCTCAACCATAGTGCTCCTTTATTATTCGCAGCCATAGGGCATTTTTGAATATAAATTTCTTGTGACAGGCCTTTTAGCGCTTTTGTAATTGGTACAAAATTTTCATTGAGTATAGCAAAAGCTTTGCGCTGTTCCTCTAATTTATTCTCTGTTTCTATGTCTTGAAGGGTTTTGATAATTGTATTTACATGTGACTGTACCATATTTTTTAAGGAAGCGATATTTATTTTCTTCATAGCGGTCACCATTTTTTTTGCCACAGCGGAAATTTGAGCATCGTTACTACTTACAAAAGCTTCCTTGAGCACCATATAATCGGGTAAAATAAGCTGAAAATCGAGCTGAAAATTTTTGGATAATTCCATAGGCATCCCCTTCATCGCTGAAGCTTCACCAACTTGGTTCATCATTGATTTTTTATCCTGCAACTGGGCAGCGGCGTCTATGGTAAAAGTACCGTTGGTCACCACTTCCTCCCCAGCTGTAAGTCCGCTCGCAATATTGTAATTTTCACCACTCCTATTTCCCAAAGTCACTTCGCGCATTTCAAAAAGGGGCGTGTTTTTGTCGGTTTTCACATACACAAGCGAGCGCTCTCCCGTCCATAATACCGCACTAGCCGGAATGATCAAACCTGCCGAAGAAGACCCATCTTTTTGACTCACATTGCCCGTCACAAACATTCCTGGTTTTAAAAGACCTTCAGGGTTATTTAATGTGGCGCGTACGCGCACTGTACGACTTTGTGTATCCAGCATGGGCTCGATAAATGAGATCTGTGCTTTAAAGTTTTTATTGGAATAGGAGTTTGCAATGATCGCGATGGTATCTCCTTTTTTAAGTTGGGCAATCTGGTTTTCATAAGCGTCAAACTCTGCCCAGACCGTGTTTAGGTTACTCACCTTTAAAAGCGGCTGACCGCGTTTTACATAATCCCCCGCAGCGCTCATCACTTGAGAAACCGTGCCTGAAACAGTGGCATACACTGGAAAATTTTCTAATACTCGTCCTGATTTTTCGATGGAATTGATCTGATTTTCGCTCAGTTTCCACAGTTTTAATTTATTGCGCACGGCATTGTAAAGACTGGGCTGATCTTTTTTTAAGGTTCCTGCGGTAAGCAGTTCCTGTTGTGCCGCAACCAGATCTGGTGCATAAATCGTGGCGAGCAGCTGCCCTTTTTGAATGTTTTGCCCTTCGTAGGTGACATTTAATTTTTCGATCCTACCGTCAAAATAACTGGCCTGGACGGAGATTTTCTCCTCATTTTGGGCGATTTTCCCCGAAAGGCTAAGCCCATTGGTACCTCCTTCTCCTTCTCCATCTCCCACTACACTGGTCTGAATGTTGGCGAGCGCCATCGCGTTTTTAGTCATCCGTATCTCATTGGGATCAAGGCTCTGATCACCAGCTGCCGCCGGAATAAGATCCATTCCACAAATGGGACAATCCCCAGGTTCGGTTTTCATGACTTGAGGATGCATAGAGCAGGTCCAGAATTCTTCCATGCTTTCATGCTCATGGGTATCAGAAACGTCCTTAACTGCACTATCTTTTTTGATTGTCCTCCCAAAAATCAAATAACCCGATAACAGTCCCACGCTGACCGCTATTACAATATATAGAATGTTTTTTTTCATAACCTGTTTTTGCTTTCGCCTTTATAATAAATCACTACTAAATGAAAATAACATCACTTATTTATTCTCCAATCTCTTTATCATCGCCTTCATTTCACCAATTTCCTTTTTTTGCGCCTTTATGATTTCTTCGGCCAGCTTTTTTACTTCTGGATCTTTGATATCTGCACGCTCACTAGTCAATATAGCAATGGAATGATGGGGTATCATGGCTTTCATCCACAGGACGTCCCCTATAATGGGGCTTTGTGCCCGTACCAGACCTAACGCACTAACAAACAACACAAGACTGCCTGTATAAATCGCTATGTTTTTCTTCTTGTTTTTATACATATGGAGCATGAGCGAAAGCATTATCACAGCCATTACGGCAATACCCAAACAGCTCATATAAAATCGTGTAAGACTAAAATATACGTGATCTAACTTGTACGTATTCAGGTACATTGTGATATACATTGCCACAAAAGATAGCCCAAGCATAAGTAGAAATCGTGTATAGTTATTTTTCTTCATTCGGTCGTTATGTTCCATCTTCTTCCTAATTTAATATTTCATTTAATTGATTGAGTTCTTAACCGCAGCGCATTGGCAATCACCGAAACCGAACTAAAACTCATCGCCAGCGCTGCGATCATGGGCGATAGTAACAGCCCAAAAAATGGATACAGAATCCCAGCAGCGATCGGGATGCCCAACGTATTGTAAATAAGCGCAAAAAACAGGTTTTCCTTGATGTTTTTCATCACTTGTTCACTCAGTTGGCGCGCTTTTACAATACCGTGCAGATCACCTTCCACCAGTGTTATCGCAGCGCTTTCTATCGCTACATCGGTGCCGGTGCCCATGGCAATGCCCACGTTGCTTTTGGCAAGTGCCGGAGCGTCGTTGATACCGTCACCGGCCATAGCTACTTTTTTACCTTCTTGTTGCAGGCGCTCTACTTCGGCCAACTTGTCTTGCGGAAGCATTTCTGCCTTAAAATGAATAATACCCACTGCTGCCGCAACGGCTTCTGCAGTGGCGGCATTGTCACCGGTGAGCATGATCACTTCAATTCCTTTTTCCTGCAATCTGCCAATCGCCTTTTTGCTTGTTTCCTTTATTTTATCGCCTATTACCACAAATCCGCAAACCTGACCGTTTATGGCCAAAAAAGAGACTGTTTTGCCCGTTTTTTGCTCTTTTGAAGCATTTTCCTGTAAATTTTCTGGTATTTTGGCGCTTTCTTGTTTCATCAGAGCAATGTTGCCCAGGGCAATTTTTTTGCCTTCCACAGTTCCGGTAACTCCTTTTCCGGTAACGGCTTTAAAATCGCTTGTTTCGGCCGCTTGCACCTCTTTTTCTTTGGCATAATCTACCGTGGCCTGGGCCAGCGGGTGCTCACTTAAGGTATTTAAGGAAACAATATATTTTAAAATTTCGCTTTCTCGGAAACGATCGCCCTGCACCTCAATTTTTTCGACGGAAGGTTTTCCTTCGGTGATCGTACCTGTTTTATCAATGATCAAGGTGTCTATTTTATCCAATTTCTCCAGCGCTTCTGCATTCTTGATAAGCACGCCATTCTGCGCGCCTTTGCCCACACCCACCATGACCGACATGGGCGTGGCGAGACCCAGCGCACAGGGACAGGCGATGATGAGCACCGCAATAGCATTGACCAAAGCGTACACATAAACCGGAGATGGCCCCCAAACGGCCCAAATCACAAAGGTCGCCACCGCGATAAGCACCACGATGGGCACAAAATAACCAGAGATTTTGTCAGCCAGTTTCTGAATGGGCGCCTGGCTGCGGCTGGCTTTGTTCACCATGTCTATAATCTGCGAAAGCAGGGTTTCAGAACCTACTTTTTGGGCTTCCATAAGAAAGGATTGGTTCCCATTTATGGTTCCACTGCGCACGGCGTCGCCTTCGTTTTTGCTCACGGGAAGTGGTTCACCGGTGATCATCGATTCATCTACCGAGGTGTTCCCCTTTGTAATCTTTCCGTCTACGGGAATTTTGTCACCCGGTTTTACGCGCAAGATATCACCAGATTCAATTTTATCAATAGCCACTTCCTGTTCCTCGCCATCCACTACTTTAACGGCTATATTGGGCGCCAATTTCAGCAATGCTTTCACCGAGGCATTCGTTTTACTGTGCGCCCGTGCCTCAAGCACTTGCCCCATCAGGACAAGGGTTAAAATCACAGTAGCCGACTCAAAATAGACATGTACATTACCGGATTCGGTCTTGAACTGGGGTGGAAAGAAATCAGGAAAAAACAGTGCAAAAACGCTAAAAATCCATGCCACACCCGCACCGATCCCTATAAGCGTAAACATATTGAGATTCCAGGTTTTAATACTGCGGTACGCCCGTTCAAAAAACATCCATGCGGCGTAAAAAACCACGGGAATTGACAACGCCAGTTGCACCCAGTTCCAAGAATTTACCGATATCAAATCATACAACGGATTGTTGCTGATCATATCACTCATTGCGATCAAAAAAACAGGAAGTGTAAAACCCAGCGCTATCCAGAATTTTCTCAGTAGTTTTTTATAGGTTTTTTCTTCCGCGCTCAGATCAGGTGCTTTGGGGACAAGGTCCATTCCGCAAATGGGGCAGTCGCCGGGCTCGTCTTTAACCACTTCGGGATGCATGGGGCAAGTGTATTTTCCCCCGGAACTGCTGCCAGCAACAGATTTCTCTTCTACCAAATCCATTCCGCAGACGGGGCAATCGCCGGGCTGGTCGTAGGTTTTGTCGCCCTCACAGTGCATGGGGCAATAGAATACCGCCACAGATCCCCCCTGCCCTACTTCGACAGGCTCAGCACGTCGCCGAAGGGGGAGTTTATCATCAGACTTATCACGCGCTGTGCTCCTCCCCTTGGGGGAGGCCTGGAGGGGGTTTTCATGTATGGAATATCCGCCGCCATTTTTCTGCAAAGCCTGCTGAAAAGTATTCAGGGGAATATGCTTGTCCATAGTAATTACCGCTTCTTCCGCTTCTAGATTTACCAAAACCTCTTTCACGCCTTCTACCTCAGTCAGCGTTTTTTCAACATGACCGCGGCAGCCCTGGCAGCTCATTCCGTGTATATGATATGTATGTTTCATTTAATATTTTCTTTTATCATTCTTCCTTAACCCTTCTCGATACACGCTCCTGCCGTCGCGCACTCGAAGTGACTTGGAGTGTCACGATTTTTCATCGGGATGTATCGAGAAGCATTGTTCTCTGAAAAACCCAAATTCCATCTTAAACCTACAAGGAGTTCTTCAATCTTCAAGTAACACACTTCGACAAGCTCAGCACATCGCCTTGCAGGGTCAAAAATTTTTTATTTTTTATTTTTCATTTTTCATTCATCATTGTCAACCGTTCATTGTAAACTTTACAATAAGTCCCCCTGCAAGCCAGACATAGCAAATAAGCGCGGCATATTTCAAAATGTTCTCCAGCAACTTACTTTTTGGTGCCATTTCTTTCATGTGCATAATATCTTTCCGTTTAAAAAAGCCCAGATAAATTAAATATCCCGAAATCAACAGAAAGGCTATGTTTAAAAAGAAAGTATAGTTGATCTCAAAATAGTTGTTTTCTGAAATGGTAACCTGCGATGGATCGGGTAAAATACTCAGAAGATCAAAGGAATAATGTAAAATCAATGAAGCGCCTATCAGTGATGTAAAAAGTAGAAAAAGGATGAAAAGCGACATTTTCCACCCGTAATATTTTGCATTGATACGCAAAATGGGAAAAACGACCAGGTCACTAAAGATAAATGCCATAACGCCGGCAAAACTCACGCCCTTGCCAAAAAGTAGCGCCGCAAGCGGAATATTACCCATAGAACCAATAAAAGTCACAAAAGCAGCCACCGGCCCTACAATAATATGCTCAAGAATCTCAAAAAAAGTAAAGTCGGTATTGCCCTGACCGCTATTTATAAAAAGCGTCTGGAAAAAAGAATCGGGAACAAAGGCCGCGACAATCCCAGCAATGGTAAAGCCCACGGTCACATCTTTCCAGACCATCTTCCACTCCATACCGTACTGCTGAGAGACTTTCGCCCAACTTGTTTCTGACTTCATTTTCTTTTTCCAGGATTTGCTATCGTCAGTATCTTCATCTTCATCATTCTCCTTGAGGTTATTGCGTGCTTTTTCGATCAGTTTTTTGGGATTGATGAGCCGGATCAACATCCAACTGATCCCTATCAATAAAATCCCCCCGGCATATTCGCCCACTACAAACTGCCACCCTAAAAAGATCGAGATAATGATCCCCAGTTCAATCACCAGGTTTGTCGATGCCAGCAAAAAAGCTATTGACGAAATGAAACTTGCCCCTTTTTTAAAGAGTGATTTAGTAGAGGCCAAGGCCGCAAAACTGCAGGAACTACTTATAAACCCAAAAAATGTACCCAAAAGCACGCCTTTGGATTCATTTTGCCCCATGGTTTCCTGCATCTTTTTTTCGGTCACAAAAATCTGGATCATGCTGCTTATCACATAGCCCAAGGCAAAGGCCCAGAGTGCCATCCAGAAAAATCCCACTGTAGTAAACGCCGCTTTTCCCCAATGTTGTAAAAAATCGTTCATGCTTATATCATTTATTTATGCTTATTTCCAATATTTTTTCGGCATTAAAAACTTTAATCCAAATTATCTTTGAGTCTCATCATATAATCAATGAAATCCGATTTTCTATCCTTTGACAAAATCGCATCTTTATGAATCCAAGTATAAGAATCCAAGGGCATGTCGCCATCCTTAATTTGATTAATTATTGACCTTAACTTGCTTTTTCTTTCGCCTATCGGAAAAGGTTGACCAAATATTAAAATTAAGTTCTGACTTTCCCTCTTCAATGTGGTTCTCCAAAAACCAAGCTACGGGCTGCACCTTATTGTACCATGGATAATGGGTAGTGTTACTATGGCAATCGTAGCAAGACATCTTAATACTTTCTTCAACAGACAGCGGCACATCATTGACCACCATAAAATCTGTTTTAGGAACAGTATTGCTGTAATTGCGCTTTGTGGGTACAAATTGAATACCCAATAATGCGATCAACAGAACAATGCCTATGATTTTTAAAGTTTTCACTTAGTTGATCTCTTGCTGCACTTTACCACAGCTTAACATCTTACTGCCATAATACGGATTCTTGACTTCATCGCTGGCACTTAACCACGTACTCCCATTGTCATACATGGGGCAAAACTGCTCGTAAAGTTTTTTATCTGTTCCTGTTATGGCCACCATATCTGTAATGTCGTTGCTCAATGTTTTAAAGTGCTCCCGCTGGTGCTCCATTGGGCTTTTAGATATATGTTCTGCCTGTTCTTTAGCGTCAACAACAATGTCCTTTAATTCGGTCTGCTCAGCACTTGAATAACTGAAGACATCAAAACCGTCAAATAGGGCAACGAGCTTACCACCAGCTTCTGCAGCGGCTTCACTATTGTCTGCAACAAGTGCGTTTTTGACAGATAAATACATAGCTACAATGGCCGTAGCTTTAGAATCCTGGGTATCATTTTTAACATCCATGCTCTTTTGAGAGGTTGGACTTTGCATAGGTGTTTTTGTGTCTTCATCTTTATTACCTTCTTTGCAGGAAATAGATAGTATTGCGGTTACGGCCAGGGCACTTGCCCATAGCATTACTTTAACTTTTTTCATTTTAAATTACTTTATTAATTAATGTAAACTCAAATTTTAAAATCTCAACGAAAGTCCACCACCCGCGCCAAAGCGGTTATCATAGCTTCCGGTGAGCGATAGGTTTCTTCCCAGAATATATTCCAGCCCCACTTGCCAGGTCGTTTCTTCGTCATACTCTTGATCTGTGGGGAGTTTTCCATCCCAGCCAAAATCCATTTGGTATTCATATTCCCCATAAAGTAAAATATGCGGAAAGATCATCGTTGCCTTAGAAAAACTGATCTGCGGGCGCAGTTTGGTATCCATCCTAACATCGGCATTGATGAGCAGGGGCATTAAATAACGCACCCCGGCAATACCGGTCGTCGTAAGTTCATCAAGGCTATCCTCGATCTCGATCTCGTTCTCTACATTTACCCCGCCAAAAACCCTAAAATAATCATTGAGATAGCGCTCATAAGTAAACTCGCCCTCCAGATTTTTATTCCAGCCATACTCGCCACGAAAGGTAAACTGGTTCCTGATATTGGTGGCGGTGGCATAGAGTTCTGTCATGTGACTTGCGGCGGTAACTTCACCCCAAGTGAATATCTGGTTGGCCTCTGAGGTCATCGTAGATAGCGGGTACATTTTTAAACGTTTGTCACGTGGCCCCTCATAACTAAAAACCCTTGCCATACCTGCATTAAGGTGGTACAGGATGTGGCAGTGAAAAAACCAGTCTCCAGTTTCATTAGCATCAAACTCGATGACCACTTTTTGCATGGGCGCCACATCTACCGTGTGTTTAAGCGGGGAATAATCACCGTTTTTATTGAGTACCCTAAAAAAGTGTCCGTGCAGGTGCATGGGGTGATGCATCATGGTCAAGTTGTTAAGCGTGATACGCACGACCTCGCCTTGCTTGATCTTGATCTTATCGGTTTCTGAAAGAGGAACACCATTGATGCTCCACACGTAGCGATTCATATTTCCCGTTAAGTTAAAAAGCAGCTCCTTGACCGGTTTATCGCCCGAAAACGAAGTTTTTACCGGAGATTTTAGAAAATCGTAATTGAATTCAGGATTCCCGCCCGTTTTCATATTGTTTCCCACTACCTTATCCTGCGGTACGATGTAACCCATTTTCATCGTGCTCATTCCCTTTTTATACTTTCCCATTTTCTTGCCTGGCATCTTATTGCCAGTACCCATTCTTTCCATTGCCATTGTTGTGGAATCCCCCTTCATATTCATTTTATCCTGATTCATTCCGTTCATGGACATTTGTGTGGTATCTTCCGTTTTCATTTGAGAAGCATTCATTTCCATGCCTTTCATCTCGCCATTCTTATTCTTCTCCTTCATTTTATCCATGCCCATGTTATCCATGTTCATGCTATATTTTTCCATATACTTGATCGAGTCGTTTTTAGAAGGGTTGAATTTTGATGCCGGCGCACCCATTTTCATATCCATGGCCATCATTTTTTTCATCTGTTTGATAAGGTCTGGTTTTGGTACCTTGGGCGCTTGTAGAATATCCCCCTTGCCCAAATAGGCTGTGGCTTCTCCATAACCATCTTGAGGGGTCACGCGTAGTTGAAGTTTTCCGCTTTGCGGAACGGTAACAATAAAATCATAGGTTTCGGCAACGGCTATAAGCGTTTTGTTATGCTTAACGGGCACCACATCCTGTCCATCTGCCGAAATGAGCATCGGGTCTTCCCCGCCGAAGGTTAACCAATAATATGTTGCCGCCGATGCGTTAACAAAACGTAAGCGAACCTTCTCTCCCGGTTTAAAATCCGGGTATTCCTGGGTGTTTGCCCCATTTATAAAAAACGTATCGTATAGATTGTCAGAAATAGCCATATCTGGCATACGCTGCCAGATCATTTTAAGCTTTGCACCTACAGCTTTTTGCTTGATGATCTTGTCCCAGCTCTGTATTTGGCCTTTTTTGATTAAATACCATTCATTACCCCGTTTTAAGTTTTTTAATTGAGATTTGGGGTTTTCATCCATCCAGTCAGAAAGGGTAAGCACGAGATCTTTATCATAATCAAGTGTTTTTTCTTTGGGATTGATCTGTATCGCTCCATAAACTCCGCGTTGTTCCTGCAAACCAGCGTGGGAGTGATACCAGTAGGTGCCCGCTTGCTTAATGGCAAATTTATAAGTAAACGTCTCCCCGGGTGCTATGGGCGGAGTGGTGACATACGGTACCCCATCATAATAATTGGGAAGGATAAGGCCGTGCCAGTGTATGGAAGTTGCTACATCCATAGTATTGGTCACATTGATAATGGCATATTCACCTTCCTCAAAAACGAGGTTTGGCCCTGGGATGCCCCCATTAATAGTCATGGCCTTTACCGCTTTACCCGTATAATTTACGGTCTGATAATCTACCGTTAAATTGTAAGTATGCTCTGGCCAGTTGTCTTTGTTTTCTTCGTAGGTATTTGCAGTTTGTGCCTGCAGGTTAATGATACCCAATAAAAAAACAACGAGTAGTATCAATTTTCTCATTTGATTTTTTTTATAGCCCTCTCCCTAAGGAAAGGGCATTAAAAACAGTATGGTTTACGCTAAATACTCCGCACAGGCTTTTGCACAGGCTGCACAAGCTTCTGCGCAGTCTTTGCAATGCTGGTGGTCGTGCTTACCACATTCTTCGGCGCATTTCTCACAGGTAGACTGGCAATAGGCAACAAGCGCATTTACATGTCCATAATTACCGGCCAGTAATTTTGCTGTGGTGTCGCATACCTCTGCACAGGCGCGGTCTGTCCTGATGCAGTTTACCATCATTTTAATATTGTCTTCAGATAGGCAGGCATCTGCGCAATAATTGCAATGCATAACACAGTTTAACATTGTTTCGATCAACTTTGAATTCTTCATGATTTTTGGTTTATAATTATTAAAAAATGGTTGATAAAAATACTTCTGGACCAAACCTACAAGGAAAATTATTTAAGGTAATACTTGCAAGCTGCCCAAAACTATTTGTTATAAAATTAGGCCTATCCCCTGAAAATCATTACTATAATTATGGCGCATATCTACACAATTTGGTCTAACGCGTTTCTGGAATTTGCCTGTTGGGTTTTATAGGTCGAAAGGCTCATACCGGTTTCATTTTTAAACTGCCGGCTTAAATGATTGCTGTTGCTATAATCGAGCAGCTGACTTATTTCTGTGAAATTATATTGCTGCAGCTGAATAAGCTCCTTTACCTTTTCAATCTTTAATTTGATAAAATACTTTTCGACCGTGATTTTTTCAGTAACCGAAAAAACCTTGCTTACTTTAGAATAGTCCTGGTTCAGCTTCCGCGAAAGGAATACCGAAAGTTTCTCGTTGCGCACCAGTGGAAGTTCTTCCAGTAGTTGAATGAGCACGATTTTAGTTTGCTCAACGATTTTTAAAGGTGTTGCTTCTATGATCGAAAAGCCATTTCTATTAATTACCCGGGCCAGTTCTTCCTCGTCGCCGGCTTTCAAATTCACTGTGATCTCCCCCAGTTTTATATTCAAAACCTTCACCGGGATGCGTGACAACTCCTCGTTGAGCACCTTAATGCAACGGTCGCAGACCATGTTTTTTATGTACAGCGTTTTTTTCATCAGGATTGGGTTAAGTAATTTATGACTGCGGCTTGGGTAAAATAATGCTGCACCGCTTCTATACGATCCAGCTGGAATTCTAATTGCAACTCTTGAATATCCAGCACATCATTAAAATCTATGGTACCGGTCTCATAGTTTTTAAGCAGGATTTCTTCGGCGTTTTTAGCTTGTTTGAGGTTATTTTCTTGGGTAAAATAGCTGA
>DRGP01000063.1 GCA_011050015.1 Leeuwenhoekiella sp.
ACTCAACACTGTACGATGCTGTACAAGGGTACGGGCTTGCGATGCCGCACTACTCCTATTTTGTGTCTTCAACAGAAATCGAAAAAGCGCAAGATCTGGTCATCACGGTACCCAATAATAGATTCAAGTTTCTTGCCAACAATAACGAAGTCGCTCAGATTAGTATGTCAAACCCAAACAAGACCGCTTACACCTTATTTGATTATCCGGAACTTGGAAATCAATCGGTGTATGATGCGATCGGCTCCACGGTGAGTAATATGATTGTTTACTCTATTGAAAATGTTCCGTCAACCCGAACACAGGTGTATACTGATGTGGTATTTTCGCTTGACTCCTACGTGCAAAACGATCCGGATTTTGTTGTTAACAGCTCTTTGTTTTCGATCGAAACCCAAAATTATCCAGTATGGTCCGGAGAAAAGCTTGTCCACGATCCGGTCTTCACTGCCTATTACGGAGAAACTCCAGACATTCCAGATCCAGAAGGTGGAGGGCAACCGGGATTTCCGATGGGTATTTTAATAGGAATAGCTGGAACGATAATTGGTGTCACTAGTGTAACTGTAATAGTACTATTCGTTCTGAAAAAGCGTAAATAATAAAATAACTATTTTTTTTTAATCTTTTTTTTTAAACTTTGAGATACTAGTCAACACTGCCAAAATTTACAATACTTTGTATTTGATACGAATATTACCACTAAGAATTTTAAAATCATTTAAACAAAGGAAATCCATAGCTCAATACAAAATCACATGAATCTCTATGAATTAGTATTGAAAGCTGGTTGAGGTTACAAATTTATTAAAAATAATATCAAATCACTTCAGACGTAATTTTCTTATGTTTTATACTGAATGGGACGTTTAACTCAAATCATTTATTTTTGGGTAATAACACAGAAAAACAGAAAACGAATCAGTGATTCTTTAATAGTTTTAAATATAGAAAAAATAATCGTAATGGTATTATTACTAAAATAATGAAAAAAATGAAGTTACGAGCCCTAGCTAGAAGTATTGGTATTGTTTTGTTGTATGATAGCAGTACCGTTTCTTCCATTTGTATACTTTTTCAGGGTAATTGATAAAGATAAATATTACTACCAATTAAAAATGGAAAAAAGGAAAAAGAAAAGTGATATGTATTGTCCACGCAAAGGTATAGTGATGAACAAGAGTGTCCCGTATGCGGGGCAGTGATGAATGGTAGAGGAGCCGAGGTATTGCTCGAAGGAGCTCCTATCAGAGTATGCCAAGGGTGTGCCATTCACGGGAAGAAAATCCGTGTAGCGCAGGTAACTACCCGACGTGATGCCATCCAAAGATACCGATCTACAAGAAGAAGATCTCCACCACCGAATCTTGAACCAGAACCAACAGTAGAAGTAGTAGCCAATTATGCGACGCGGATTAGAACTGCAAGAAATAGTCTTAAACTGACTCAGGATCAGTTTGCTTATAGGTTAAATGAAACGCCGGCATTACTACGAAGGATTGAAGCAGGCAAGACACAACCGACCGTAAAACTGGCGCAGAAAATTCAACGAGTCTACGATATAACATTGTTACAGAAACTCAGTGATGAACTGAAGGTACACATCAAGAAATATATGAAAAAAACAACCGGTAGTTCGTTGGGAGATACCGCCTTCATCAAAAGGAAATAACAACCGATTGTAGTAAAAGGCCTAGATCTTTCTATAGATAATTTCTAAAATGCCGTTTCGATAGCTCATTTTTGCGCATCCAGTAATAGGAGAGGGTAGTGTTATCGTTTTCTGGTAGTATTTTTTGGTGGTATGTGCCGAAATAATTAACAGCTCATCATTTAGCTTTACGTCAATATCTTTCAATGTTATTCCCGGCATTTCGGCCACAATTATCACCTGATCATCAACTTCATTGAGTTCAACGTACGGTTCTCGAGAGAGTGGTGCGAGTGGTAATATCATTTTGCTATTGAAATTATGTTTAGTAGAGATGTTACCGAGTGGGATAAGGTTATCGTTCCTGATATGTATCTTGAAGCCGTATATTACTGGATCGTTACAGTCCTTAGAAAGTATTGATCCATTTTCAAGATCCTTGTTGGTGATGGTGGTAAATTCTATTTTATTTCTGACTTCTTCGGGAAGCTGGTCTGCAAGCGTGTGAAGCATATCCTGCATGAACTTTTTCATCTCATCGTTATCTTTATTTATCTCATTATTTTTTTTAGGCATTTTTTTCACAGATAATATTCATTTTGGGTATGAGAAGTGGGGATGTTTTCCCACTTATTAAAGCCCGCATACTGACATCCATCATCGGAGTTGGGTAAAAAAATCAGTGTGTAATTTTTTGGGCGTTATGTATGGTGGAGTCGATAAATACGCTTGCTGTATGATAAAATAATTCAGTAACTGAATAGCTGGCGCGCTCACCAACCGAAGTGACCGCAAGTTTGAGTAGTTCTTCTGCTTTTGGTAAAATTATCTGGGCTGATTGGTACGAAGGAAGCTGTATGTTCAAGGGTACCTTACAGAAATGTTCCAACATACTTTTTGCGTAGGCGGCGCTCAAGCTGTAAAACGGATTACTGTCAAATTGTGAGTAGGCGGTATTTATAGGTGCTTCCAATATACGCAGTATTTCGGTATCGGCATCAAACCGTTTAAAAGAGTTCATGTACTTTCCAGAGAGCATGCAGACAATAAAGGTGTCCATGAGGTCTGAAAGCAAGTTTACGTACTTGAAGGAAGATGATTGCAGTGAGATCGTTTGCAATCTTCCAACCTGTTTGATGAGTGTGGCATAATTATTATGGGTAACATAATAGGCATCAGAGTAAAAGCAAAACACCTTCATCATTTCCCGGTAGGAATTCGCGGTGATACCCTCCCGTTTGAAGATGACCAACTCTCGTTCCGGTTGCAGGTATCTGATTGGCACCGCGTTGTGTATATCTCCTCCATAAAAATGCACGGAGGAGAGTTCCGTGTAGGTGTGTTGTAGCTCTTCTAGCACTGGAATAAGCTTCTGTACCCAGCGATCCCGTTCCCGACAGTTTTTGGTGATTATGTTCACATCTTACTATTACGGGCGGTTTTTTAAATGTGGTAGTGATAGGAACGGAATCAATTGAATTTGATGATTTTTTGAAGAAGTTCGATAGCTCTTATAAGATCGTAATAGTTGGGGACGCTGCGATGGCCAGTTGGGAACTTACGGAAAAGTATGGTTCGATATACTACTATCACAAAAATGAAATGCCTGGTATTTTTTATATTCAAGAAATCGCTAATCACTTTAAAAATAATGTGATATGGTTGAATCCAGAACTGATCAGACCAGATAATTTTACCAAAAGCAGAAGAACTACTCAAACTTGCGGTCACTTCGGTTGGTGAGCGCGCCAGCTATTCAGTTA
>DRGP01000064.1 GCA_011050015.1 Leeuwenhoekiella sp.
CACTTCAAATCGCACACCGAGGCCATGGCCACGATGCTAGATTTTTTCTTCTACAATGAAATATCACCACGGGAAAGATTGGGTCCTACCGGGAGGACTATCGAGGCCAATCTAAAGAAACGTATCAATGCGGTCATTGCCATAATGAGGGACATGGAAAAGACCCAGACCAAACCGACCGTGGCGATGATCGAATCCCTTTTTAAGGCAGGGGAACCCAAAAAGAAGGCTTTGAAACTGGAGAAGAAATCTAAAGATGAAAAGCGAGAAGTTTATTTTCAGGAGAAGGGAAGCCCGGACAACCAACTTTAAAATCTTGCATTATGTACATCACGATCACACCCCAGAAATTGGGCGGGAACTACTCCCAGAGCTCGGCGGATTTTGTGGGCTATCTGGAAAAGGAAAACGAGAATCTGGGGCAGAGAGATATGGAACATTTCTTCAATCATTACGATGAGGGAATTTCACCAGACGAAGTCATAAGGGAGATCGATGGAAATGGTGCCAAGCTCAAAAAGACCGAACCGAAATTCTATTCGATCACGGTCAGCCCTTCCAAATATGAACTGAACCGGTTACAGAACAGCAGTAAAGACCTTAAAAAATATACCCGGGAGCTGATGAAGGATTATGTCAAATCCTTTAACAGGGAGATCAATGGCCATCCGGTAAACATTGCTGATATAAAATATTATGCCAAGATAGAACACCAAAGGGCTTTCAAGGGTACGGACAGACAGGTAAGGGAAAACCAGCCCTATGCTACCAAGATCCTCCAGTTGAAAAATGAGGTTCGCAACATTCAGAATGGTTCTATGGAGGGAAGCATCAAGTCCAGAAAAAAGGAGATCGCCAGATTGGAACGCGATGCGCCCCATCAACAGGACGGAAAACGGATTGTCCAGGGGATGCCAAAGGGCGGAAACCAGAGCCATATCCATATCATCGTGAGCCGAAAGGACGCATCCAATTCGTTCAGCCTTTCGCCAGGGAGCAAATACAAAGCCTCCGATGTTGAAATGAACGGCAAGAAGATTAAACGGGGCTTTGACAGGGATAAATTTTTTGACCGGGCAGAAAAGACCTTTGACAAGACCTTTGGGTATCGGCGGAACTTTGCGGAAACTTATAAGGCACGGAAGGATTTTATAAAGAACCCCAAGATCTATTTTGCCTCGCTGATGAAATTGCCCACCAACGAACGGGCGATTGCCTTCAGGATTATGGGTAAATCGGGGATCCCGATCATGCCAAGTATCCCCACCAATAAGGCACAGCTTGCCCTAAAATTGTTCAATCAACTTCGCAAGGGTATCGATATTGCGGTCCGGTCAAGCTCCATAGGTATTTAAATAAATCACTATAAAAATGGAAAACATACCTAATGTACTCATCATAAATGGCCTGATCGGTTTTTTGTTCTATATGATGTATAAGATCAACCGATATGCCTTTGCATTCAATACCATTTTATTAATGGGATTTATCTTTTATGTTTCCCTCCAGGACCCGTTGATAGTGGTCATGCTCGAATTGGGGTGTCCATTGCTGTTGATCAATACCGGAATGTATGTTTTTCTGCATACGACCAACAGGCCAAAAAGCGCTGAACGGAAATACCGGGTCCAATTCGCAAGCAACAGGGGAAACTTCAAACTGGAAAACATCAAACGTGGGGCATCGGTCATAGGATCTGCCGGAAGTGGCAAGACCGAGAGTGTGGTTTACGGTTTTTTGAGGCATTTCCGCAAAGAAGGTTTTTGTGGCATCATTCACGATTACAAAGATTTTGAGATTACCGAAATGGCCTATCCGCTTTTTAAGGATGGCAATATCCCTTTTAAGATCATTTCCTTCGATAGGATCATCCATAGGGTCAATCCCATTGCACCCCGTTATTTGGAGAAGGAGGAAAGTGTAAATGAGGTGTCAAGGGTGCTCATCGAGAACCTTCTGGAGCAAAGGGAGTCGGGGATCAGCGGTACAAGTAAATTTTTTAATGATGCTGCCGAGGGACTTATCGGAGGGCTGATCTGGAAGCTGAAAACTTCCTACCCACAGTTCTGCACGCTTCCCCATTTGATCGCGGTCTATCAATATCTGGATACCGATAGTCTCATACGGTTTTTGGAGACCAATACAACATCGCGGGCGATGGCGGATGCCTTTATCAGCGGTAAGGATTCCGATAGGCAGACCGCCGGGGTTAAAAGTACACTTGCCAATGCGTTGAAACGTATCAGCACCCAACGAATTTTTATGGCACTTTCTGCTGATGAAGTGCCGCTGAATATAAATAACCCACAAAATCTATGCGTGATTTCCGTCGTGAACAACCCCAAATTCGAAACCTCCTATGCACCGGTCATTGCTACAATCATCCATACCATTATCAAGCAGATGAGCGTTCGGAATTCCAGACCCTCCTTCTTGCTTATGGAAGAGGCGCCAACCATTCGCCTACTGAACATGCACCGCATTCCCGCAACGCTGCGCAGTTATGACATAGCTACCGTATATGTGATGCAGGACAAAATACAGAATGATATGATGTACGGGGATAAGGCCAGTAAGGCCATATTGAGCAACCTTTCTTATCAGTTCTTCGGCAAGGTCAACGATCCGGACACCGCCAAATATTATGAACGCTTCTTTGAGATCATTAAAGACCCCACTAAAAGTGTGAGCCGTGGGCATAACCTCGATTTTGATACCCGAGTGACCACGGGGGAGAAGGAGATTCCCAAAATCAGGGCAGATGTTTTCTTTCGCTTAAAACAGGGCGAGTTTATAACCTATGCTGATGGGAAGGATGAAAGGGTACAGTTTAGATTAAGGAAAATACAGCGGGAGCTTCCCGAAGAATCCAATCAATTTTCACAAGCGGATTTAGAGACCAATTTTGAACGGGTCTACGAGGAGGCGCGGTCAATTTTCGAATGAACTATTTAAGCTTAGATCGGAAACCTGTGATTTTAAGGGGATGAGAACTGTTAATGAATAGGTGGTTAAACCTTATTTACTATTAGACCCCCAATACAATAGAGGCGTCGATACCCATTTTTACACTTATCGCCCGGGCGACTTTCAATGTAGGTTCACTTTTACCATTCAAATATTCACTTACTCGGGATGTGCTTACTCCCAAGAGTTCAGAGAGGCGCTTTTGGTTTAGGCTCATTTCAGCCATACGCAGTTTGATTACATCTATCAGACCGGGTTTAATCACTGGGAAGGTGCGCTCCTCATAATCGGCAACTAGATCAGACAGGAGATTCAATTCAATATAATCCTCAGAATCCATATTTTCAATTGCCTCTGGATTTTCCAAAAGAGTATCAACACGGGTAAGAATGGCCTTGTATTCCTTTTCGGTTTGTATCATATCAACAATTTTTAATGTTCTTTATCTTGTCATATTCTTTGTGCGTACCGATGAATCGGATATAAACTTTCTGAGCGTTAAATGAAATAATGGCTATAAGCCGATAATCATTTCCTTTGATATTAAAAACAAATCGATGGTTACCTACGTAATCCACATTATTAAATGTTTGCTTTATTTCATTCAGATTTTTCCATTTTTTTACGCTAACCGTGTGATACCAAAAGTTTAAAGGGGTCCCCGCATCTGCATGTTTTTTGGAAAAGTCTTTTATTCGTTTATAGGTCACAATTCGCATATTCCGATTTATTCTTAAACAAAAATATGTAAATTTTGTTTCACGGAACATTATTACAAAAAATAAAACTTGATAACACCGTTTTGTGGTTAAAATACTTTGGTTAAACGGGCTTTATATTATTTATGAGTAAATTTTTAAAATTTCCCTATCTTGTTAAAATATTAACAAGACCGAAATCATTAGATTTGAATGGAAGTATCGTTAAATTAAGCTAATATCACTTTAATTAACTGGGAAATTATTCGCTATACGCTTTATTAGCGACAATCTAAATCTTTGCATGCATACGGAACACCAATCAAATTTTGATAACCTTCCAATACTTGGACCATGAAAAGCACTAAATACGGCTTACTTAAAAGTCAAACCTAACTGCTTCCAGATCAAGCGATTTTAAAGTAAATCTATAGCGATCCCAATCATTTTTAAATACCATGCCGCTTTTCTTTTAGAAGCAGAAGTAGACCGGCTGGTTTATATGTTGTATGGTTTGACCGAGAAGGATATTTAAATAGTTGAAAATTAGATATATGATAAAGCAAATTAACAGTATAAATAATGTGGGTGCTTTTCGGGAATTTCCGAATGGCGGCTCAATTCAATTTGAAAAACTGACATTTATCTATGGACTTAATACAAAAGGAAAAACAACATTAACAGATATACTTTCTTCGCTCAAAGAAAATGAACCAACCATAATTACATCTCGAAAGTCGATTCCAACTGTTAACACAAATCAGAGTGTAAGAATATCAGTAAGAGCTCATAATTTTACTAACCAGCTACCATGTATTTTTTCAAATAAATCTTGGACACAGTTGAACTCAAATGATGATTTGCACATTTTTGATTCTGATTTTTTACATAGAAATTTATTTACAGGTCTTTCAATTAAACTTCAAAACAAAGAAAACTTTACAAGATTCGTTTTAGGTCAACAAGGGGTTCAGTTGGTAACACAAGTCGCTGACGCCAAAAAACTTTTAAGACAGGTGCGCTTCCCAATTTGTTGCCGGCATTTTAAGAGATAAGTCAGATTCAGAACATTTATCCTTTTTATCTACTGCCTCAACTTCAATTAACCGTGAAGAAACAAAGCAGCAATTGGCTGATTTAGAACAAAGGCTCAGGCAAGAACAACAAAGGCTTCAAAGGCCAACAGAAATATTATTGATTGAACATATATCCCAATTCAATGTTTCCCGAAATGATGTTCAAAAGTTGATAAGCATAACAACCGTTTTATTGGAACGTGAATTTGATGAGATTAGTTTTACTGCAATTGCTAAACTTCAAGAGCATATTGAAAATAATTTTGAAATAACTGAAAACGCAGAACAATGGATTAAAGAGGGTTTAGACACTCGCAAAAATGATTCTTAGAATTGCTCATTCTGTGGTCAATCTTTGGAAAAAGAAGCTGATTTACTCAATGCGTACCATTCCTATTTTAATGAAGCATACCGCGAGTTTATTTCCGATATATCGGATAGCGTTGAAAGCTTAAGAAGACAGTGGAGAGCACTAAACTACAATTCATTGAATGCGGTCATTGAAAAGCAGGCTCTTCTAATACAATATACTCAGTTACTAAATTCAGATGCTTTTACTTTATTAGTCACTCGATTAAATGAGTTAATAGATTCAACGAACGAGATAGTTCCTAATAAATTAGCAGGTCAGTTTTCTCGAAAGGTAAATCAAGTCTTTAATAGTAAGGAAAGAAAACCGCACGAAATTGTACAATCAATTGATTTTTCGATCTTATTAAGAAATCATTCCGACTACCAAAGAAATTTATCTGCAATTTCAGAAACCATCGACAGAATAAGGGAAGCGATACGATTATTTAAAGAGCCATATCGTGACTTCCCAGATAAGAACTAGGATTGTTGAGCTTCAATCGGAAATTGAGATTAAAAAAAGTGCAATTGCGAGAGTTGAACAAGATGATGTTTGCGTTTCGTATCAAAGAGAAAAACGAGAAATTACAGCTATTGAAACAAGGATAACTGCGAACGAACAGGCACTATCCGCAAATCAAAACCAATACCTTGAGAGGTTCTATACTCAAATTAATTTTCACTTTAAGCAGTTTGGGAGTGACAACTTTACACTTGAAAAAGGAACTGACAAGCGAGGGCATCAACCGGTCTATTTCCTTAAAGTAAAATTCAAAAATGTAGAAGTAAGCGATTCAAACATTACTAAAGTATTCAGTGAGTCTGATAAACGAGCATTAGCTCTATTGCTATTTTGGGCTAAAATGGATTTTTTAACGACCGAGCAAAAGCAAAAAGCGATAATCGTATTGGACGATCCAGTTACAAGTTTTGACGACAATCGCATCTTAAAATCAATTACCCGCATTAAAGAAGCTTTAAGAGCAGTAGGTCAATCATCGTTTTAACACATTACTCTAATTTCATTAGAAATTTTATGGAGCGAAGAATGAATGATGATTTTACTATTTCGTTCATTGAAATCTCTCAAAATAACACTACAAGTTTTTTGAGGAGATTGAAAGTAAAAACTTTACAGAAACTACGTATAATAAAGTATTCTCAAAAATTCATGCGTTTATTAATCGAGAAAGTGATGCAGACATAAGACATGATTTAAGACCATTTATTGAAAGTCAATGTTACCACATTTTTATATAAAAGAGTTTAAAGAATTTGCCGAAAGTGATACTCCATTCGGAACTCTAAGCGAAAAAATTGAAGCAATCTTCACGAATGAAGATGTGAATAAGAAATTCCATGAATTTAGGACAATACTAAATCCTGATTCAAATGTTTTTACAAGCAGTAATGAAGAAGATATTAGAAGTTTTGCTAGTGAAATGATGACATATATATATATAATTTCTCACATAATAGTTCATAATTATATCTAGTAAAATCCATAATTAACTTTAGCCGGTAATATTAAGTAGGATAGATACCTTTTTGGAGACTGAAATGATAGGGCAAGCTATTTCTGCGTGAGGTTTCAAAATTCCCGTCCTTCTGCTACAAATGAACTGTATATAAAAATAAGGCTTACAATCAAAATAAGGAAGTGAAATTATATCAACAAAAAAATCCAAACTCCTTTCCAACTTTAAAAAATATCCCTTTAAACTGGAGCGGGATCGTCAAAATCTGTTTGAAGCCAATTTGCAGGAGGCGATGTTGCTGCACCTGAAGTGATCAACTTCACCTCATTTAAATATAGAGTGATCAAAAAATTCGGTTAACGTGATAGAAACCATAATAGAAAATCTATTTATGGTATAGATTGTAACACCTCTACCATTTTCCCACCTATTTAAAGTTTGTCGATCTATTAAATGGCGAGCAGAAAACTGGGATTGTGTAAGGCCAGTTCCCTCACGAAGTTCTTTCATCCTCTGTGAAATCTTTATCTTAAATATTTCATCTTGTTCAGACAATGCAGCCATCCTGCAATGTGAAAATTAATACCAAAATTTTTGTCAGCCAAATGGCTTACAAATAAAAAGTTTTATTATATTTGGTTCATAATTATATATTTGCGAAACTTCTTAAAGTAAAATATTAGAAGCATTCGCTTTGATTCTCGCATCAAAAACTGGTAATTTTTAAGAACGAGATGATAAGTGTAAATGCTCACGACCCGGGCGTGGGCTTACTTATTGTTCTTCGGTTCATACCAGTACCTTGATGCTATAAGTTAAGTCTCCACGCCCTTTTTTGTGATTAGGTCGTATCTTTCTTATTAATGATCAAAGCTTAACACTTCTTCTTATGAAGCTTTGTAATTCTTTTTAAAAATTAAATTGGTTCCTCATTGGGCCGCTTGTATTGGAGTACCTGCTTTACGGGTAGCAGGGGCATATTCCAAATCTATGATCCCGTGGGTACAGGTTGTCCTTGATCCGGCAGTCTGTTATGGGTTGGGTATGGTCTCTTATCACTTCGTAAGATGGGTAGCTAGTAGAGACCGGGTACAGCAGTTCATAACTGCCAGATCAACATGTTTAATTAGCCAAAAAAGAAAATTGCCTGTGAGAAAAGAAGAATGAGTGTGCCTGTAGCAATGCAGGTGAAAAGCAAAAAAGCCTTCCCTTAAAGATTGGAGTCAGACAGGGAAGGCGTGAGCTTTAAACAAAACCTTAAGCTTTATTTAAACACACCGTAAAATTATGAAAATTCTACTTACGCGCCTAAGGCTGGTCGCGGTTCTTTTTACTGCCTTATTTTTAATAAATCCCGTTATTCCCCTCTGGGCGAGACCGCACAATAGCAGCCCACCTTCACTTATTCAACAAACGGTAAACGGCACCGTGAGCGATACAGATGGTTTGCCATTGCCCGGGGTCACAGTAATGATCAAGAACAATAAGACCGGAACCAGCACCGATCTGGATGGCAATTACAGTATAAACGCTGTAGCTGGAGATACGCTGGTATTCTCGTATGTGGGCTTTAAGATCCAGGAGCAGCCGGTTGCCGCTCAAAATCGTATAGATATACAACTGAAAGAAGCTGCAACTGCGCTGGATGCTGTAACGATCAACGCGGGGTACTACAGTACCACCCAGCGGGAAGCAACGGGAAGTATCGCCAAGGTAACCGGTGAGGAAATCCAGAACCAGCCAGTAATAAGTCCATTGGAAGCTTTGCAAGGCCGAGTGGCCGGATTGCAAATAGTACAGGAGACCGGTATCCCTGGGGCGGCGCCCAGTGTAAAGATACGAGGTCGAAACAGCCTGCGCAGTATTTATGGGAACAATGGGAACCTGCCCCTGTATATTATAGATGGAGTGCCCATTAATTCAGCTCCCATACAAAGCCTTAATCAATTCATAAGTGGACAGGGTGTGGACCCTCTAAGCAACCTCAATCCTTCTCATATAGAGAGCATAGAAATACTAAAAGATGCAGATGCCACCGCAATATATGGATCTCGTGGTGCCAATGGAGTAATCCTGATCACCACCAAGACCGGTAAGGGAGTTGTGCATAAGACTGAGGTCGATTTACGCTATTATGGCGGTATAAGTCGTGTAGATAATTTTGTTGATCTTTTAGACACTCAGCAATATCTTGACCTACGTCGCAGAGCATTTGAGAATGATGAAGTACAACCTACCGAGGCCAACGCCCCAGATCTTATACTCTGGGATCAAAACCGGTATACAGACTGGCAGAAAAAACTATTTGGAGGAACTGCCCAGGTCACAAATTTAAGTTTCGATATATCAGGCGGGAATAAGACTACGAGTTTTAGGCTCGGGGCCGGTTATCAAAATCAAGGAACCGTTTTTCCTGATGACCATTCCTTTGAGAAAAAAACAGTTAATCTCAATCTAAACCATCAGACCGAAGGTGGAAAGTTCAAAATGAATTTGACGGTCAACTATTCCATAAACAACAATGACCTTTTTAGCAGTGGAAATTTTGTGAGTGATGCGTTATCCCTACCGCCCAACGCGCCAGAACTTTATAATGAAGATGGCAGCTTGAACTGGGAAAATTCTACTTGGGACAATCCCTTAGCACAATTAGAAAGAGAAGGTAGTGCAGAGGTCAATAATCTTGTTTCCAATCTGGGACTACAATATGAATTGGCACGTGGACTATTGTTGAAAGCAAACCTGGGCTATACCTATCTGGATAGTGAAGATGTGATTAAAATTCCACTTGAAAGTTCTGACCCGGCAATATGGGATAGGATCTCACAGCGTTCTAGCCATAATTTCGTGAATCGAAAATCATGGATCGCAGAACCTCAATTAGGTTACAATCTCAGCCTAAAAAAGCATGAAATTGATGCATTATTGGGTGCAACTTTCCAGGAAAGTGAGGATAGCAGTTTGGGTTTTACCGGTAGAGGATATTCGAATAAACAATTTATCGGTAATCTTGATGCGGCGGATGCAATTTCTACTTCTAGGGATCAAACACTTATTTATAAATATAATGCGGTATTTGCACGTTTCGGGTATAATTGGGACCGCAGATATTTTTTAAATCTCACTGGAAGAAGGGATGGTTCATCCCGATTTGGCCCAGATAAGCGCTTTGCCAACTTTGGAGCTGTGGGTGCCGCATGGATTCTAAGCCGGGAAAAATTCATGGAAAGCCAAAATATTTTGAGTTTTGGAAAGATAAGGGGCAGCTATGGTCTTACGGGTAGTGATCAAATTGGCGATTATCGCTATCTGGATACCTATGAGGCAACTCCCGGCCCCGGTGGTATATACCCTACGCAACTTACGAACCCTAAATTCTCTTGGGAAACAAATAAAAAACTTGAAGCCGGCTTGGAGCTAGGTTTTTTTGCGGATAGGATCAGTTTCAATGTGAACTGGTACCGAAATCGCTCCTCCAGCCAATTGGTAGGTTATCCCTTACCGGCAATTACGGGTTTTAACACTGTGGAGGCCAATCTGCCTGCCACGGTAGAGAATACGGGATGGGAGCTGGAGATCTCCTCTCTAAACTTGGATAGCAAGACTTTCAAATGGAGAACCTCGGTCAACTTTACCATTCCTAAAAATAGGTTGATAGAGTTCCCAAATATTGAACAAACTTCATACAGCAACTCCTTTGAGGTTGGTAAGTCCCTGAATATCGCCCGCCTTTACAAATATAATGGAGTAAATCCAGAAACCGGGCTTTTTCAAGTAGTTGATGCCAATGAAGATGGTAGGTTGGATTCTGATGATCAAATAGTTTCCGTAGATCTGGGAAGGGATTTTTATGGAGGTTTTGGTAACCAATTGAGCTATGGAAATATGAGTCTCAATTTTCTTTTTGAATTTGTAAAACAAGAAGGTAGAAAATTCTACAATGGAGTTCCTGGCTTTCGTGGAAATTCCATCGATTATGGAGAAAATACTTTTAGTAGTCGGACGAACGAATCAAATGGTCAAATTCCCACGCAATCAATAGATGGCCTAATAAGCTATTTAAATGCCTACAACAGTGATTTTATTATTACTGATGCATCTTTTATACGTTTAAAGACTTTTTCAATGGGCTATGATATCCCAAAAGAAATTCTGGGGCAAGTTCAAATATTAAGTGCACAAATTTTTGTGCATGGACAAAATCTTTTTACCATATCAGATTATCCAGGACAGGACCCCCAAAACCCTGGAGTTGTAAGCTTGCCGGTACTTCAAAGTATAACTGCCGGAATAAATCTAAAATTTTAAAATCTACTAATATGACTAAAAAAAATATATTGTACATCGTTTCTTGTTTTCTTCTATGTTCCGCTAATGAATCCTGTGAGGAATTTATTGATGTAAATACACCAGATTACAAATTAGATAGTAAGGTTGTATTTAGTACCGATAATTCGGCACAAAGGGTTTTAGACGGAATTTATAATCAGTTGTTCAACACAAGCTATTCCGGTGGTGGAGCACAGTCAGTAACATATTTAGCTGGACTATCAGCCGATAATTTCGATCTAACCACCATTACTCCAGAATTGACAGAATTCAATACGAATCAAATTACGACAACCAATGCCTATAATCTCAGTCTTTGGTCAGGAGCTTATAATATCATTTATCAAACAAATGCCTTGTTGAACGGTATTCCCAATGCTGGAAATCTTTCTCAAAGCACCCAGGATCGGTTGGAGGGAAGTGGTAGGTTTATTAGAGGTTTCACTTATTTCTATCTCGTCAATTTGTATGGTGATGTTCCACTCATTCTTGATACAGGTTATCAGCAAAATGCATTGGCCACACGCACCGATAAAAAATCGGTATATAACCAAATCCTAAAGGATCTTGAGAGTGCCTCAGAATTGTTAAATAATTCTTATACTGATAATGATCGTACCAGACCCAATCGATTTGCAGCTTTGGCAATGCTGGCCAGGGTACATCTTTTTTTAGGCCACTGGGAGCAGGCAGATGCATTTAGCTCCCAAGTTATTGCCGAATCATCTCAATATGAGTTAATGGGCGATCTTAATTCGGTTTTCTTGGCCAATAGCAGAGAAGCTATATGGCAGATTTCGCCGATTGGTTCCGGCAGCAGTTTAACGCACACACGAGAAGGAAATATTTTCATAAAAACTCCTACCACAAGTACTCCTGTGGAACTTTCAGAAAGTTTCTTAAATGATTTTCGTGGTCAGCAAGACAAGCGTACAGAGTATTGGATTGATGTTTTAAGCACGGATCGCGACAGTCTTTATTACCCAAATAAGTATAAGATTCAATACGATGCCTCGGGAGGTGATATCAGAGAATATTCAATGGTATTGCGCCTTACTGAACAGTATTTTATAAGATCTGAAGCTGCGGCTAGGATGAATAATCTTGAGAATGCTGTTTTGAATATAAATATTATTCGATCACGAGCATCAATTCCTGTAGTAAATACCGTTTCCGGTCAAAATGAAATGTTGAATTTGATTCTTTTAGAGAGAAGAAGGGAATTATTCGCGGAATGGGGTCAGCGCTGGTTCGATTTAAGGCGTTTTGAACAATCGGCAATATTGCGAAACAAACTAAACTCAAATTGGGAAATAACGTCCAATTTATTCCCGATCCCTGCAAGTGAACTAATGAACAATCCAAACCTGACCCAAAATCCAGGTTACTAAAATAATTTTATGAAACTGATAAGCATAATATTAATAATTCTGATACCCAAAGTTCTGTATCCACAGCAAATCAAAACTAATAATGATACAACTAATGTAGATAATTTAAAAACCGGATTGTTGGAAAATGGTTTAAGATATGCCATAAAAAATTTACCAGAAGATGAAGGTAAAATAAAAAGTAACTTGATTATAAAAGTAGGCAGTGACCAAGAAGATATTGGGGAATATGAACTGGCACATCTATTGGAGCATATGGCTTATAATAGCACCGAAAACTTTCCAGATTTGAGAAACAATACAATTTTTTTTTCCGAATTTAACATGGAGCCGCGAGATCTAAGGGCTCAAATTTCAAATTCAAGCACACAATATAGTTTTCAATATCCTCAGTCATCACCAACTGCCATAGATCAAGCCCTATCGCTATATTATGATATTGCCTCTGGAAAGGTTCTTTTTCAGCAAAAGTCCGTCCAGGCAGAACGGAAAGCGCTCTATCAAGAACTACTGTTTAGTGGTGGAGTTGAAAATGTTTATCTCAACGGTAAAATTAACTCTCTATTGACCGGTTGTAATCATATTCCAGAGTTGAGGAATATTAAGTCATCAATCATGAATTCCTCTACTAATGCCTTAATAGATTTTTACCAAAAATGGTATAGTACAGATGAAATGGTAATAACCGTTGTAGGTAATATTAAAGACGTCAATTTGATCGAGCGTAAGATTCGTAAAAAATTTGAGGGCTTAAAGCGTTTACGGCCTAAAAATAACCAAGTTTATTGTAATGAAAATTATTTATTAGGCCCTAAGCGTTTCATTGTTGAAAAGAGAAAAGAAAGGTCCAACGATACTATTGTACCTGAAACAGAATTCCAGTTTTTCTTCCGAAACAGTCATCTTTATTCCAAAAAATTTTCGAAATCGGAATCCAAATATTTGTGGAGTTTGCTCAGCGATATGATTACCAATAGATTGAAAGCAGATCCGGCTTCGTATAACAAGAACTACAGAAGTACACTACATCAGAGTGGACGTGTACCTGCAGAGCAACTGTATCTATGGACAAGAGGTGACGAAAAAAAGGTTTGCGAAAAAATATTTGGCATACTTCAGGGAATTTCCGACTTTGGTTTTGAAAGTAAAGAATTTGAAATTGCTATAAATAGTAGAATTGAGAACTTAGAACATCAAGATTATACATCATCGGAAGTTTGGGTTAATGCATTACTAATGTCAGTTAGTAATAATCAAAAACGATTTAATCCAAATCGTCAGAATATTATTAATTTTTTCGAAAACCTCGATCATTTTCAATTGAATGAGTTTGTAAAAAATATTGATTGGACACCAGATGATATTGTAGCAATTTTACCAGAAAACAAAGATATTCAAAAATTTAATCGGGAAACAATTAATGATTGGATCAATTTGGGACTGCAAGATCCGAAAAGGTATATACCTGAAAGCGTTCCCGAAACTCTTTTATCTCAGAAGACAATCAATACGTTGGATGAAGCCAAAATTCTTTATCACAAATCCGGGAAATTAAATGAAACGATACTCAAATTTGAAAATGGGCTAAAAATTGTCTTGAAAAACCAAAAGCCTAAATCTGGAGCTTTTAAAAATAAAGTTATGTTGCATGGATTTAGTCCTTATGGCGCATCATGCTTTGAATCATTAAAAATAAATGCGTTGCTGTCGCCGTCAATAGTTAAAAATTCAGGATTTGGAAATTACAATAAAATGCAAATTGATGAAGTTTTAGAAGGCACTAGTTTGAGATATTCAATCCGAGATTATATAACTGAATGGGAAACGGGATTACAAGCTGAAATTGATTCGAAGGATCTTGAAACACTATTACAGTATATTTATCTATCTTTTACAGCACCGCGCTATGATATTGATGCATTTCAAGATTGGAAGATTAAAGAACTTCAGAGATTACAAAGACTAAATCTCTTTAACACTAATTTTAGAGATTTCGTAGACCAAAATTCTGGAAAAATGGAATTGCCCAGAGGAACACTCCGTTATAAAAAAAGCATGCGAGTTGATTATAAAGATAGTTTTGAGAAATATAAAATTCTACATGATAATGCGGCTAATTTTACATTTATTATCGTTGGGGATTTCAAAGAGAAAGATTGTATTTCTTTATTTCAAAAGTACTTAGGGAACCTTCCAAGTAAAAATTCTGAATATGAGTGTAGCGGTACCGTAAATTTTAAAGGAAAAAGCTTTACCAACAATACCCGTAATTCCCAGTTAAATTTTGATCAAGAGACAGACAATAAATTTCTGTCTATCTTATTTAGAACGCCGCTTACAGAACAAGGCTTTGATGAAGAAGTAAAATTGGAGTTTCTGAAACAGGCGTTAAACCTTAAGCTTAAAAGATTGCGATTCGTCGAAAAATTGGGTGTCTATTTCGTCGCCGCTATAGGGTCTATTGATGAAATGGTCAATGCTAAAAGTATTGAAATATATCTTCAGACAAATCCTCTTGATTTCGATGAGGTGCTTGAAACCTGTGAATCAATTATTGCTGAACTTAAGCACCAACCAGTATCGAAAGATTTTTTAGAAACTGTTAAAGAATCATCCTATCTGCCAAAGTGGTCAGCGAGTCAAAGCAAACGTAATAAATATATTGAGAAAAGATTATATGAATATTATAATTTCCAAAGAGCACCAGTTGAACTTTCCGAGATGGATGATTACATCAAAAAATTTTCCTCGTATGATTTACAGCAAACGGCAAAAAATTATTTCAAGGGGAGCGGTAAATCTATTCTTACTAGTAGGTTAAATGATTGATCTTAAATTAAAAAGCCCCGAGATTTTCGGGGCTTTTTGTCACTTTTCACTATTCATCAATAGTGTAAGGTATTCCTCTTCCGTTCATTTTTTTTACGTCTAAATTAGAATTCGTGAATACTTGATAAACAGTCCCAGGTTCGCTGGATAAAATTACCTCACAAGGTTTATTTTGTTCGGAAACACATGGATTAGACCGTAACTGTTGTGGGCCATTGTCTGAATCAATCCATCCCGCACTCTGAACGTTCGCTTTATTTGCGAAAGCCAAACTTGCGGCAAATGCCAATGCCACTACGGGCATCATTTTTTTCAAATTTTTCATAATATAAAATTTAAGTAATAAATACCTACTCTGTTTCAATCAGGTTTTCGGTTTCCCCTGCATCATTGCGCAATAATTTCTTTATGGCTTTGAAGCTGTTTCATTTTGGTGTTTGAACAGGTAAATTCCAATACAGGCAATTAGTGTCATGCCTATATTAAAGATCAAATGTTCACCCCATGTGAGATTGCTTATTATCCCCCCGCAGGAACAAGGGATATCTGCACTCCATAGGAGAATCCCGGAAATATATAGGGTAAATGCTATCATAAGAATGGCTGAAGCGTACAAACCCTTTAGAGTGAATTTTTCAATGATGATAAAAGTAGCAACCACTAGTTCAACCAATGGAACTGCCCAGGAAAGAAATATTGATATGGTCTGATCGCCAAATATTGGACTGTTCCTTAGATCGTTATAAAACTTTTGGTGGTCTATTAATTTATTGACTGCGGCATAAATAAATAATACGATCAATATATATTGAATAAATACCAATATGTAAGACATTCTTCGCATCCCCTGTTTCTTGTTATTATTATTAATGATATAAAATTGAGAAACAAAAGTTGGTTTTTAAGGATAATAAAATGACTACAAAGGATTTATCTATAAATCATGCTAATTGAGGTCAAAATCAATTGCGCTTCTTTTTGTAGTAGGAAGGTTTTTTACCGTGTTTGGTTTTGAATACTTTGGAAAAATGACTGTAATTCCGAAACCCGTATTTCTTTGCCACAATCTTCAAAGATGCAGGGGTGTTTTTTATCATCACTTTTGCCATTTCAAGACGCCGCTCCAGATGAAATTTGAATATGGTTGTATTGTAAAGCTCTTTGAATCCCTTTTTAAGTTTGAACTCATTTAAGTTAAATTGCCTTGCCATTACGGGAATCGGAGGAAGAGACTGATGCAGGTTTAGGAGTATATATTGATGTACTTTTCTAACCCGGAGGATATCAGCCTGAAACTGTAGGGTTCTGAAAGAACTGGCATCTGTTATATCAGAATTTTGATCAATATTTTTTGAAGGATCAATGGGATCATTTTTTTCAATAATGGGAAGACCCCGGAAAAAGTAATACATCCCATTTGCACTCTGCAATAAATGACAATAGCCCCAGCACTCCATAATATTTCCGTAATTGGATATAAATGATATGAGTAGCCGGATTGGGCTAAAGGTCTGTTGAGTTTTAGAATGCGCCTTTAGATGGTCTGTTAGATAATCAATGGTCTGCTCTGTCATAAAATCGGTGATCGGGTTTCCTATTAGATCTGACCGAGAATATTTCAACAAATCTGTAAAACGGCGGTTCACTCCAGAAATCTTTAATTCTGAATCCATCATAAATACATAGGGATCGGCAAGTTCCTTTAATCCGAATGAACCTGGATGAATAAAAAATCCACTTAGCTCTTCCGCCAGGAGATTCAGCATCAAACCCAATTTTTCGATGTGATCCTGATATCCTTCCGGCTGAAACCGATGGGCAAAATTGCCAATGGCAAGTTCCAGTATCATATTACGTAAATTTTCATAACGTATATCTTCGCCGGAATTTTTCATTTGACAAAAGCATTTAAGAATTCCAAAGCCTCGTCCTGGGAAGTGCAGAGCTTCGTTGGAACTACCGGTTGATCCACCCTGACAAAAAAATGTGTCAAATGATCTGAGGTGGGACTATTTAAATAGGCCACAGCTTTGGTCAAAATTGAACCCTCGATTGCTAAATATCTTCGTGCTTCAAGATCAGGAAAGTTCAATTGTCTGATATCACATAATATTGGATAAGAAATCTCACCTTGAACCTTTAACCGATCGGCCACAACCTGTTTTGCTATTTGGATATTAAAATTTGAAATCGGTAGATAGGTAAAATAGAGAATGCCATCCTTAACTTGAATCTGGGCATAGGGTGTTCTTAAAAATTCCATGGGTAGCTAGTATTAGTTCTTAAATGGTTAATTGATGAACCTCATTTAATTTGGCTCAATTTGATCCTGTTTGAACGAAGTTAATGGTAACATTTCGGAAAAAGTTGTCTTTCAGGGATAAAAGCTTTGTCATCAGGGATTTATTTAATTTTTAGGGTGATTTCGTTTGCTATTACTATTAATTATTTTCTAGCTTCAAGTTCTTTGCTTCCAATCACATAAAATTTTAGAACTATGGCACAGATAAAGCACAATAATTTTTTGGACACGGTCGATCAGGTTTTTGCTCAGGCAAAAGACATGAAAATTCTACACCTTAAAGCGGAAGGACTTTATTTTGATGGAAGGTTCATACAAGTGGAGGGTAAAAAATTGTACCATTTTGGAACAACGGGGTATCTCGGACTTGAACAGGATAAGCGCCTTAAAATGGCAGCCTGTGATGCCATCAATAAGTACGGAACCCAGTTTCCTTTATCCAAATCCTATATAGCCCATCCTTTATACGAAAAACTCGAAAATCTGCTGAATCGATTATACGGGCAGGAGGTCATTGTTGCGAAGAATGCAACACTGGCACACATGGCCGCACTACCCGTCCTTGTTGGTGACAATGATACTATTATTTTGGACCATCAGGTACACTGGAGCGTTCAGGATGCTGCGAAACGCCTGAAATTGCGTGGGGTCAAGATCGAACTGGTGCGTCACAACCGAATGGACCAATTAGAGGAAAAAATCCAGAAAATGGGTTCCAAATCCGATAAGATTTGGTACATGGCAGATGGTGTCTATTCCATGCACGGGGATTATGCTCCTATTGACAGACTGCGGGAACTCACTGAAAAGTACAAACAGCTCCATCTTTATTTTGATGATGTACACGGAATGAGCTGGTGCGGGAAGAACGGAAGGGGATATGTTTTTGATAAGATACAAGGTATAATCAAAAAATGTGTAATCATAGGTACGTTGAGCAAAACCTTTGGGGCAAACGGTTCCCTAATAATTTGCGGCGATGCAGAATATCACCGACAGATAAAGAATTTTGGTGGCCCCCTGACGTTTTCTGCACAATTGGATCCCGCTTCGGTAGGGGCGGCCATTGCTTCTTCAAAGATTCACCTGTCCGCTGAAATCGGAGAAATGCAAATGCAACTTCAAGAGAAAATCCAATATTTCAACGAGCTTTTGACAAAGCTTGAACTGCCAATTGTCGAAAAAAACGATTCACCTGTTTTTTTCCTGGCTACCGGTATCCCCGAAACCGGATATCAACTTACCAGTCACTTGCTCAAAGAAGGCTTTTATGTAAACATGGGACTGTTTCCCGCCGTGCCCTCAAAAAATACCGGTCTGCGCATTACATTGTCCAGGCACAATGAAAAGGAGGAAATAAGGGAACTGGCCCATGCACTCAAAGAGTTGTACCCTAAAGTCATGCATATCACAGGCAACAATTTTGAAAAGTTGAGCCTATCATTCAAAAAGGATTTCACACAGATCGGTAACGTCGCATCCACCGTTGAGACCCTTGACGTGGTGATGTATAAAACCATAACAGATTTTAAACCTGAATTTTGGGACAACCATTTTGCAGGTCAGGGGATCTTGGACTGGAATGGATGGAATTTTATAGAAAAAGTGTTCAGCCATGGTGAACTGCCCGAAAACCAGTGGAGGTTTTTTTATTTCAGCATCACTGATTCGAAGGGAGAGCTGGTTCTTTTGGGGGCCTTTTCGCTTTGTCTGTGGAAGGAAGATCTCTTGGCCCCCGTTGAAGTGTCCAAAAAAATTGAGAGGCAGCGCCTTTTAAACCCCTATGATCTGACATCAAATGTATTGAGCCTGGGGTCGCTGTTTTCAGATGGAATGCCCCTATATGTAGATAAGGATCATGCAGAACATGAAAAGGCGCTCGACATACTGATAAACAAACTTGACATACTGGGTGATAGGCATGAAGCACCAAAACTTATATTCCGGGATTTTCTGTACTCCAAGGACTGGGACAGGACTTTTAATAAGAAAGGTTTTATCCCAATGGATATGCCTGAGACAGCCTTGGTGGAAAACCTATCTTGGGACGGGGAAAAAGAATTTCTCAAAGGGTTGTCCACCCGATCGAGGAAGCATTTTAAAAAGGACATCCAACCCTATCAGGACAAGGTGCGTGTAAGGATTCGATCAACAGTGGAAAAGAAGGAACTGAACCGTTTCTACGAGCTTTATAAAAATGTCAAGGAACGAAATTTAGGCCTGAACACTTTTCCATATCCCTTTGAGCTCTTCGAAGAAATGAACGTTTCCCCTCAATGGGAATTCATATATCTGGAGACTCCCGACGATATTGGGACTGAAATCCTTGGGGTGATGTTCTGTTACAAAAACAGTGAGCGAACCTATGTTCCGAGCCTGATAGGGATGGACTATGAACACAACAGGGAATACCAGACCTATCGACAGTTATTGTACGAGAGCATCAAACGCGCAAACCATCTTGGTTTTTTAACAGTGGACTTTGGGATAAGTGCGAATTTTGAAAAAAGGAAACTGGGGGCAAAACTTCACAAAAGACGTGCTTATGTGAGGAGTGAGAACAATTTCATTGCGGAAGTCCTGGAATCACAGCGAAATAAATAAAGGTTTTTGTATGAAAAATGCAGAAAAGATCGTGGAGGAATTTAAAAAGGATGTAGAAGCATTGAACGTTAAAAAACTGAATCCCATTAAACATGCGCTGCAGGGCATAATCTTGTGCAACAAGGCGCTATCACGATTAAAAATCTGGGTAGAAAAAAACGATTTTGAGTCCATCCCATTGGAGATCTATTTTTTTAAAAATCTCAAATCCGTTCCGATGAGCCATTTAATTTATTTTACGGAAATGCGCACTTACGAGCTACAAAAACCAAAGGCCGGTGTTCAGTATCAGGTCAATTTCCTTGAGAAGGAACTAAAGAAAATAAATAAGTTCTTTTATCGAAATTCGGACTTTGTCCACTACTTGGAACTGGGGTATACCTATCTCGACCACCTGTACTTCTCACGTACAAAAAACCCAGAATACCCGGTTAACCCATTGGCGAATTACTACCAATTTCCAGAATTTTCCACCTCTCACGACATGTTATTGTGCAAGGTCAGGGCAATGAACAAGCTTATTCATTATATACGGGGCATATTGGAGGATCTCAGACCGGGGCAAAACCTTACCCGCCAACAAAAAAAACATAAGGTATTGGTTTGGACGGGAACCAAAACAGCATTGATCGAGTTGATCTATGCGCTTTATTCCGATGAAACACTCAACCATGGAGCTGCCGATCTAAAAACCATTACCTCTGGATTTGAGGATTTTTTCAATATCAAGCTTGATCAGATCTATAAAACATATTCCGAAATAAAGGAACGCCGTGGAAGCCGCACTAAATTCTTGGACGAACTGACCGTTCACCTGCAATATAAAATGGATAAGGATGACCAGTAAAAAAGCGGAACTACGAAACGTATGGGGTTTCGTCCAATTGCTGAAACAGATTTGAATTTTAAGAATTTAAAGAGCCTAAATCATAAAGTTTAGGCTCTTTTAGTTCCTACTGTTGGTCTGTTAAACTTTCTCGTAACTACGAACGACATAGGGAATAATATCAAACAAACAACAACAAATTTGTGGAACGAAAGTCAAATCGTGATAGGGGTCGTCAATCAAAAGGAAAAACCTGACGGCCCCTTTCTTAAAAAAAACGTTCTATTATGCCAACAACAATCATTACCACAGACGACCTCCGTGAATTCAAGATGGAGCTCCTGGACGAGATCAGGGGACTGCTGGAAAAATCCACCAGCGGAAACCTCAAAAGATACTTGAAATCGGCCGAGGTCATGAACCTGCTCCAGATCAGCCCCGGGACCCTTCAGAACCTTCGGATCAACGGTACACTTCCCTATACAAAGGTGGGCGGTATCATCTATTACGATGCCGAGGAGATCCAGAACGTGATGACCGCAAACCGGGTGCATCACGGATTAAATTCTTAGGCCATGAATTATATAAAGCTACTCAATGCGGCCTTTGAAAAATTCTTCTTCGATGACCGCTTAAACCCAACCCATATCAGCCTGTATATGGCCCTATTTCAGGAATGGAACAGCAGCCGCTTTGCCAATGAATTTTACGTTAATCGCAGGGAATTGATGCGGGTTGCGAAAATCGGCTCAAAATCAACATATCATCGTTGTGTTAAAGAGCTTGACACGTGGGGATATCTTTTCTATCTCCCGTCCAAAAATCCATACAAGGGAAGTATGATCAAGATGTCCATTATCGGGACAACCGATGAACATGATATGGAACGGTACAGTCCCGAACTGGAACATCTTGCGGAACGGTACCGTCCCATATGTGAACCAGTAGTGTACCAGCACAATCCCATTGACGGACAAGCTGTGTACCCACACAGTCCCATGAGTGGACAAGCATTGGTATCTAATATAAACAATACCAAACAGGTAAACATTAATAAACAACCAAAGGGCAGGCAGGCCGTTTTAGATTTTTTTGTTGAAAAAAGTTTTAATGCTGATGAAGGAAAAAAATTCTTTGCGCATTATGAGTCCAACGAGTGGAAAACAAGCGATGGAAAAGCGATCAGGGATTGGCAGGCCTTGGCCACAAATTGGATGGACAGAAGCGAGTTATTCGCCGAACAGAACAAACCAAAAAAAAAGGAAGTGTCCCAAAATCGGGACAACCTGCGAACCGCTAAAACCAAGGATTATGGACAACCCCTCTAAAATAACCGAAGGCGGTGTTGAATATTCACTGGGCAAATTTGACGGAAAATGTGTGCTCTACGATTTTCCAAAAATCCTGATTTACCTGAATGCTAAGGGAAAACTCCTCTTTGGAAAGAAATTCAAAATCTATGAAGAGGACAAGGATATTCTGTTGAAACTCTGTTCCTACTTCATCAAGGACAAGGAAAACTGCCAAAAATTTGAAATCGATGTTGACAAAGGCATTTTACTTTCTGGGCCCGTAGGATGCGGTAAAACCAGCCTGATGAAACTTTTACGGCATTTAGTGCCGTTGCAACGCCCTTACGAAATGATCCCTTGCCGGAATGTGGCATTCAGTTTTAATCATCTTGGTTTTAAAACCATCGAGGATTATGGAAACACAAAGTTCTTCTGTTTTGACGACTTGGGCGTAGAACCTGCCGGGAGGTTTTATGGCAAGGATCTGAATGTGATGGGCGAAGTCCTTTTGTCCCGATATGAACTTTCCCTTCAGACCAAGCGTAAAATAAAAACTCACGCAACTACCAACTTAAATGCTGAAGAGCTTGAAGAACGCTATGGCAATAGGGTTCGCAGTCGGATGCGGGAACTGTTCAATTTAATTGCTTTTGATGAGAGGGCAGGCGATAAGAGGAAATAGATTAAGCCCGCCAGGATTTAAACAATAAAAAAACCTCAATTAAAAATTGCTTGCCTAATTCCCGAATACTTTTTATCGTTTCTAAAAAAACTTCGTTCATAATCTAGATTTTAAATAGTTATCTATTCCTTTGAAAATAGCCAATGCCATTCCCCTAATTTTTTCAGGTATCAAAAAATAGTTGCCCTCGTCTTCATTGGTAAGAAATCCAGTTTCTAGAAGTAAGGTAGGACAATGTGGTATTATTTCCCTCAGAACTTGAAAGTTGGCAAATTTCATCCCTCTATTTTCAATTTTCAGTTTCAGGTTGGCCTCGTCCAGAACTTCCATTCCCAGTGCAATAGATTCTTTGATGTTCAGCTCTGAATCTTTAGAAAAGTAATTCAAGGTGTAAACTTCAATCCCTCTGGAATTGTTTGCGGAAGCATTGCAATGCAGCGAAACAAACAAATCGGCCTTCAGGGATTTTGCCAATCGGCTTCTGTCTGAAAGCTGAATAAATCTGTCATCGTCTCGCGTTAGATAAATATCGTACCTACCTTTGAAAATCATTTTATTGAGTACGCTTATTTCACTTCCAATCTTCAGGACTACCTCTTTTTCCATTATCCCATTTACACCTATCGCACCGGAATTTTTTCCGCCGTGTCCAACATCAATAACAATTCGTTTTTGGATTGCCGATTCCTGTCCAAAAACGATGCATAGTTGAAGGAGCAAAATGACAAAACTGACCTTTTTGAGCACTTTTTTCATTTCTACTTTTCAGGTTATTAACAACTGCTCGTAAGATTTCCATAGAATTTGATGCCAATTAACAGCAACCGAATCCAAACGCCATCAAGTAATATTTTATTCACAAATAATTGATTTACAGTTATTTGAATACAAATATATGTATTTTTCTCATAAAGAAAACGAATCAAAAATCTAATCTTTTCCGTCATGAAAAAATCAATCTATTCGGCAACTTTTCTTTCGTTGCTCTCAACATCGCTATTTGCACAAATCGGGGGCATTGAAGATTCAGTCGATGATGTTTCCAATACCATTAGAACCATTTTCCCGATCATTCTCGGAGTTATTTTTCTTGTTGGCTTCTTGTTCAACGCCGGGCATTTTTTCGGGGAAAATGCAGATCTCAAAAAAGGGATTACCCGTGTCCTCGTCTTTGTATTAATCGCTGGGGCTGTCGTAGGAATCTTCACTTACCTAATCGGAATTGTAGTCTAAGCCTCTAAGAGGCATTTTAAAAATGTGTGATATGAAGAAATTCGAGGTCTATAAAAACATCAGGAAAAGGGCGGTCATTTTTGGGCTGCCCATATCCCTGTTTGCCATAATGATGGTTTCCGTTCTCGCTTCGCTACTGGTCATCATCTTCTCGTTCAGCTTTGGGATTATCATTGGTGTATTGCTTCTCAATTCCGCTTTATATATCGCTTTGACTCGGATAACAGGCAATCCACAACTATTTCAGATGGCAAAAGCATTCCCAAAAATCATCAGCAACAAACGAAACTCCGGCATCGACTATGAACAAGATTAATCTTTCGGCATACCGGCCCATCGCGGATATTCAGGACAATATCATCTTTGCCAACAATGGCAACGTGGTTTTATGTTACAAGGGAAACTTACCCGAAATATATTCATTATCGGAAAAAGACTTTGAGGATATGCACGGGGCTTGGTTTCAGGCTTTAAAGTCGTTGCCTGTTGGTACTGTGGTTCACA
This sequence comes from Leeuwenhoekiella sp., assembly GCA_011050015.1. Lineage (GTDB taxonomy): Bacteria > Bacteroidota > Bacteroidia > Flavobacteriales > Flavobacteriaceae > Leeuwenhoekiella. The sequence continues at coordinate 24,563 of DRGP01000064.1, forward strand.
AGCAGGATATTTATTTGAAAAGATCCTACTCTTCAGAACAATTGCCCAACAAAACCTTTTTAGAAAAGGCGACCCACGATCATTTTAAAGGGCGCGAATATATGGAGCACCGCTGCTTCCTGTTCTTTATTCTAACCAAGAATAAATCGCTCAACAATCCAAAATATGTTAATCCCTTTCGTAAGGTTTCCAAGGGCATTATACGGGAACTTGATGATACCGTGCAAGACTTTATCGGTTCGGTAAGTGATTCGGTTTCCTTTATCAATAATAGCCGCAAAATGGAATTCCTTCCGCTTGAGGCAAAAGGGATTGAGCAGCTCACTAACGGGTACTTTAACGGTTTCAATGAAGGCTTTGATACCGATATTTTACTTGAGACAAAGAACATCAATATCGGCGAAAATTATTTTGATGCCCTGGCCATCAACAGCGAACTGTGCTTTGGCGAAAGTGTACAGAGCAGCAAGACCAATGAGAAATTCACTTCGGACGATTTTGTATTTCATCAAGGGTTTATTGATGGTTTAGGGCTTACGCTTAATGAGAACCACATTGTCAACCAAATCATCTATTTGGATGATAAACAAAAGTGGCGCAAGCTGCTCGACAGGAAAGTAGAGGAACTGAACAAAAGCTCCAACTTTGGTTCACAGAACAAGGTGGTACTGGGGAAAATCCAGCATATACTTGACCAGATCAATGCCGATGATAATGCGCGGATCATCCGTGGCCATTTGAACATTGTTTATTGGGACCGGGATGCCCGGAACCTTGAAAGAATTGCCTCAAAAATAAAAACAGAGTTCAAGGAGCTGGATATGGTACCGTACTATCCGAGGGGGGAGGAACGAAAGTATTATATCCTCAACAGCTACTGCTGTTTTTCTTCTAATTTCTCCAATAACGATTTGTATGTAACGGATTTAAAACACGCGCTTTGCCTGTTCATCAACAATACAAATTATAAATCGGATGCTACCGGCATCATTTTCAATGAGCGGGAACATAACATTCCCGTTTTAAAGGATGTTTGGGACAAGCGCAAAGAACGCATCAAGGCTCGAAACTTTGCCATTTTCGCACCAACGGGCGAAGGCAAATCTTTTTTGGCCAGCAATATCCTGCGCCAATATTTTGAAAGTGGTGTTCGTCTGGTCATTATTGATCTGGGCGGTTCCTACACCAAATTTGCCAAACTCTATCCAGAGCAGTACACAGTACTTCGCTACGAAAGCGGAAAGAACTTGGGCATTAATCCTTTTTATATCAGCGATACCAATGACCTAACACCGGAACGGTTGGAAGATCTATCGGTGTTCCTATTTGAACTGTTTGCTTCGGATTTGAAAGTGACTAAGGCACAATCGGTATCCGTTAAGAGGATACTACGCCATTATTACGATAGCATTTCAGAAAACCACTCGTTGGATGGTTTTTACCATTTCATCGAGCGCAACCAAAAAGATCTATTGGGTCAACTTAAAATCCATCCTGACTACTTCAATGTTACGGGCTTCTTGCACGTAATGTCGGAGTATGTTGGCGATGGTCTATACAGCTTCCTCTTCGAGGTCAACGAAGACCAAACCTATAAAATCGAGGATAAACGATTGATTGTTTTTGAACTGGATGAAGTTAGGGATAATAAGGAAATCCTTTCCGTAATGTTGAAGCTGATTAAATCCGCCATACAAAGAACAATATGGAAAAACCGTGCCGAAAAAGGCATCATACTCTTTGATGAATTTGCCAAACAACTGAAGTTTGAAAACGTACTGGAAAGCGTTGAGTTTTACTATCAAGCTATCCGGAAGCAAAACGGTTCGATTGGGATTATCCTGCAATCCATCAACCAGTTGCCGAACAATTCAACATCGGCAAGCATCTTAGAGAACACACAGGTTATCTATAGCCTGAATAACGAGAAGGGCTACTCCGAACTGGTCAAAAGGCTCAACCTATCCAGTCACGATCTGAACCAGTTAAAATCCATAAAAAACAATCTGTCCGGGGCACGTAAATACACTGAAATGTTCATCAAGATCGGAAAGGAAAGTAACATTTTCCGGCTCGAAGTTCCCAAGGAGGTCTATGCAGCTTACCTGACCGATGGAATGGAAAACCAAGAAATAATGAAGCTTTACGAGGAGCATCAGGATATGGAAAAAGCAATAAAGGAATTCACTAAAACATAAAACAATGAAGAAGAAAATCCTGGTACTTGCAATCGCAAGCTTGTTCAGCCTTAATATAAAGGCACAGGGGCTGCCAACGTATGACAACACCAATTTTATCAGCTTGGTGAAACAGTTGATAGAATCAGGGAAACAGACCGCCAACATCATCAAGACCGTCAAGTTTCTAAAGACACAAAAGGAGAACATTGAAAAGGTCAACGATGTGGTCAAGCAGTTAAAAGCTGTTCGGGAAATAGGACGGAACAACCGGCGCCTGATCGCGGTGGTGCAGAATGATTTGAGGGATATTCTTGATTCGCCCTATATAAAACCGGAAGAAGCAACCCGTGTTACGGAATCCTTTAGTCTGGTAGTCGATAACTCTATGGAAACACTAGACTTTATCGATGAGATATTATCCAGCGACTATCTCAAAATGTCCGATGCTGAACGTACTGAAATACTCAAAGAAAAAGAACTGGAATCTAAGGAAATGGTCTCCAACGTGAAGACCAAAACAAAACGCTACCGCGATATTATTTCCTTCCGGAAAATGCAAGATAAAATCAATAATAGGGAAACAGAATATTAATTATGACCGCGGTAATAATCTTAGGGATAGGATTGGAATACGTTGGTACCGTTTTCCAGACCATACAGAACAGCAGCTTCTCGCAATATACCATTGCGGGAATGAAAACGCTTGCTGTACTGTTCTTTCTGATCAACATCCTCTTCAATCGGTATGTCCTGCATTTGTAAAGGCAGTAAGGCCGGAGCAGTGCCGCGATATTGTCCTTCAATGGCCACCAGAATGTCATCAAAAAAGCCCAACACCTGCGTTGAAAAAATGACCAGAAGTACGACCGCAAAATTATTGATTAGTTCCCCCGGGCTTAGGCCCCAGGTATAACCACCCTGATCTGCAACGCCCTCATTATATTTTTTGAGGATGTTGATCGGAAAGAACAGTACAGCAAGCGTTTTCATTCCCGCAATGGTATATTGCGAGAAGCTGCTGTTCTGTATGGTCTGGA
>DRGP01000065.1 GCA_011050015.1 Leeuwenhoekiella sp.
AAGACAACGATTTAACCCCTCTAGAGACTTAACCTGTTAAGACGGTGCTATATTGAAATATATAATAGTGTTTCTAAATCTATGCAAGATTGAAAAATGGTTAAATCGTTGTCTTCGTAACCTCTAATTATATGTATTGAGGGTATCTGTAGTTTGCGCAACCCATTCACCCACGCTCGTCAATGCCCGGTCGGGACCTGGTTGCTTGAGGTAGGTGGCAAGATCGCGGTGCAGCTTGTGCATAGCGTGATCTTCCATCATTCCGGCGAGACCCACGCATTTTTCGGCCAGGTGCATGATTTCCGTACATAGATCCAGTATGGCGGTGCGCACCATATTGGCATGGTTAATTTTATCATTTTCGCTATAAATGCTGGAGTCTAAGACTCTCCCGGTTTCGCGCAGCCAGTTACGGCCAGTTTCTAGTGCGATAGCCATTTTGCCCATGCGCGCCAACTGGTGGGGATCACTGTCACGCTTATGGGTTTTTAAATGGGCGAAAGCACACTGCGCAAGTGCCTCGGCACCGCCCAGTTGTACGGCGGCAAAGCGTACCGCTCCCGTACTAAAATAGGGCTGGATGCTATAATCCTGTGGTGCACCAAGCAATTGTACAGGTTTTGGACAATAGGTTGAAAAATCGATTGTGACGCTGTGGGATGCCTTCATGCCCAGTGGATTCCAACCGGAGGCGTCTTCTCTGGATTCGTCCAGTTCTTCAGTATGTATAATGACCATTTGTGGTCCCTGATCTGTAGCGGCGGTAATGATGGGACGGTGCATGTGCAAGCCCCCAGAACAATAACGTTTGGTGCCAAAAAGTTCATAATGTGAGCCGTTTTTGACCAGTTTCACCGGATTTTTGGGTTCATCAGTGTTCCAGATGCCAAAACGCTTTCCGTCAAGTGCTTCTTGAAAATACTGTTCCTGCTGTGCGGCGCTGCCATATAAATAAATGAGATAAAGCGCATTGACGTGCCCTTCATAAAGACGCCCTACCGAAAGATCCTTGCGCCCCACCTGGGTGAGCAGCTGGAGCAGTTGAGGCGTTTTTTGCTGCAGCCCCCACGAGCAACCTCCGTAAGCTATGGGTACGTTTTTTTTAAGATATCCCGTTTGGTGCAACGTTTCAAAAGCGTTATGTGGAAATTCGGCTTCGGCGTTTGCCTTCCAGTCCAATTGCTGGTTTTGTAAAGTAGTTTGATTCATAAAGGCGGTTTGTTTGGTAAACTAAATAAAACCACAGGCTGTTTTAATGCCATCCAGCAGTTTATAATGAAAGGCAAAAATGTATATTTATACGGCCTGAAAATATGCTGAAAAAAATTCAGCAAGCTTTTATAAATATAGCAACGAAGTAGGGCAGTTTCACGGCTTTAACGCAATTTTATATGGTGGATACCACTATTTATACCCTTGACACGCTTCGGGATGCACCGCTGCTGCACCTAGACAGTTTACATTATGATATAGGTGCCAGCCTGGTACTTGCTCCACATCCCGACGATGAGTCTTTGGGTTGCGGCGGTATGCTTGCGCTGTTGCTAAAAAAAGACGTTCCCGTATATGTGGCTTTTATCACAAACGGTAACGCTTCCCATCCCAATTCGCTTCAATTCCCGCCAGCAAAACTGGCCGCTTTGCGGAAACAGGAAGCCATCACGGCCTGTTCCATTTTAGGAATTGCACCCGAAGCGCTAACATTTTTTGACCAGCCAGATGGCAAACTGCATACCATAGGATTGGAAAAATCGACTGTTTTGATTGAGAAACTGACTGAAATTATCGAAAAACGGCAGATTAAAACCGTTTTTGCACCCTATGAAAAAGATGCCCATGATGACCACCGGGAGACCTGGCAACTGGCACAACAGGCGGTAGAGCACAGCATAAATAAACCAGCACTGGCCGAATACCCCATTTGGCTCTGGAAAAATGGGAAACAGGAAGATTATCCCGATTCTTCCATTTATAATTTTTTCCGTCTGAACGTGGGCGAGGTGCAAGAGGTTAAAAATAGGGCAGTGGCCGCACATAAAAGTCAGGTGACACGCTTTATAGACGATGATCCCGAAGGCTTTTGTCTTACCCCCGAGCAGCTGGAACCTTTTACCGAGAATGAGGAATATTTCTTTTTCCGGAAAAAAAAAGCAGCGCAAGCCTTGGATAAAGAATATTTTGACACGCTATATCAAAAACAGGAAGATCCTTGGAATTTTGAACATAGTACGTACGAAAACGATAAGTACAATAAAACCTTAGAAGTTCTCAATCCCGCTTACAAATCTGTTTTGGAAATAGGCTGTTCGGTAGGAGTGCTTACAGAAAAACTAGCTGCTCGGTGCACAAAACTTTTGGCTGTGGATATCAGCGAAAAACCACTGGAAATCGCCAAAAAACGATGTAAAAACCAACCTCAGGTAACTTTTAATGTTTTAGATGTGTCAGATGATTTTCCAAAAAGAAAATACGATCTCATCCTCATTTCTGAAATGGGTTATTATTTAACCGAAGAAAAACTGATCAATCTCTATGAAAATTGCCAAAAACACCTTGAAAATCAGGGTCAGTTACTACTCGTACACTGGACTGGCTATGTAGAAGAATATCCATTGAGCGGAAAAGAAGTGCATCGGCTGTTTAAAATATACAATGCAAAAAAATCTATCTTTTCTAAAATAAACGAAATCACTCAGCCGGAATTTGAACTAGTTCTTTGGGAAAAGAATATGCAATAGCCGAAGTTTCTTTAGCAAAAAATGCTTCCAATTGCTCGTTGGCTTCCAGTACTGAAATATTAGGATAAGCCGCTTGCCAGGGTTTGTGTTTTTCCAGCACAGTGAACAACCGCTGATTCATGGCCTGGTAATTGGGCTGCGCATTAAAAATTGTTGAAATTGCGTGATCGGGAAATTTTAATAAATTGGCGATTTCGTCAAATCTCCCTAGCTGTTCTAGATATGCTTCTTTAACCAGCGCATATGCGGCTAAGCGGAGCTGCATTTTCTGAAGTCCTTCTACGGCGTACACATAGGAAGAATCGGTGAGTTGAGACCAAAAATTTAACTCCTCTCCAAAACCACGGGTTACGCGTGAATGTAAACGCGCTGAGGTTTCTACTTGAATTTCAGGATCGTGGCGTACCCGCAAACCATGGTGTACCGCACGCTGATGAAAAGCCGAATCTTCCAGACACTCCAGTGCGGGCATACCTCCAATCTTTAAGTAGGCCCCTTTTTTTATTGCCATATTAGGCCCTGAATTGGCGGCATGCTGTGGCCACGGGTCATGGGTTTCGGGCATGAGGGATGCTTCCAGCTGAGCGCGGTACAACAAGTAGCACTCTTTAGCATCAAACATCATTTGTGCGAAAGGATTGAGATAAGTACAGTTAACGCGAATGGAACCACAAATAAAATCAACGGGTTTGAGAATGTACTGCAGCAACTTTGATATCCAATCTTTGCTTACGCGTGTATCGGCATCGGTCATGGCAATAATATGATGAGTATGGGTAAGGCGTGTAGCGGCCAGATCCATCATTACTTTTCTGGCAGCACCTACGTTGCAAATGTCTGGTGCATAGGTAACCAGAATATGTAGTTGAAATGTGGGATTATTTAACTGAAAATTCCGACATTTTTTTAAAGTGTCGTCACTACTGTGATTGATAAGAACGATAACCTCAAAACAGGTGGCGCTTTCCGTACTTAGATCTTGTTGCGCGAGCGCCTGTAATGTGGGAATAATGAATTCAGCTTCATTTTTTACCGGAATTGTCACAATAAGTTTCAACGCTTTATGCGGCGGGGGCAGGTGATGAATTTTAAATCCTTTGGACATGTTTTTATGGTTTGTAAGTGACAACCGCATATAAAAAAGTCCGTAGCGATAAGACCACGGACTTTTATTTATACACTTATTTTCCAATTTCTACGATTAAACAGGAATAGCCATCGTTTTGCTTTCCCTGCTCCAAACGCGGTGCATTGCGATAGCATCAATAAATTCTTTAGGATCTGTATTGATACAAATACCTTCAGAATCCTTAAAATCCTTCACATAGGTTGCATCAAGCAACTCTTCACCTTCTTTTGTGGCTGCAATAGCTTTACAATGCTTGAGCGCCTCATTGATGAATTTGCTGATTTTACCTACCTTTTTAAGCGCTGCGATACTTTTACTACCGCCGGGTATATAAACCGCGTCAAAAAGTACACTTTCTGTAGTCATAATCGCTGCATCAACTTTGTGGTCTTTGCCCTTATCGCATTTAACGGTTCCACCGTGGGGTGCTATGATTTTAACCATGGCGCCTTCCGCTTCCAGCTTTTCCTTCATGGTGCCAAATTGTTCTCCACTAAAAGAGTCGGCTACCAGAAAAGCGATCTGTCGGGTCGCAATGCTGTCGGTTTTTATATGTTCCTGACTGAGTGCGGGTGATTCATCCAGATACATTTTTTTAGGACCGGATTGGTGTTTTTCCACATCGGCATCAGCACCTATGGCTTGGTTGACCGGCTGCTCAATGCTATCGGGAATTTCCATGCCCAACCCTTTGGCGACGCGACCGGCTAGATCATCATCTATCTGGCTCAATAACCACAGCATTCTGAGTTTAATATGGTCGTAATTACATTTACCAAGCTCAAAAATATATGCATTGGCGCAATGCTCTTTTTCCCATTCTTTAAGACTGCGGTAAAATAAGGCGGGTTGCGAATAAAAATCTATAAAACTCTCGCTACGATCCCTTATTTTACGAGCATCTATACGCTCTTCATAGGAGTCAAAAGCGCCATTTGCAATTGAAGCCAAATGCGGACAACCACCCCCAATTGAATTTGGGAAATAGGCAGTATTGCCTTTATTAACGGTCATGCGCATGTGTCCGTCACGCTGGTTGTTGTGCACAGGGTTGATGGGTCTATTAATAGGTATTTCAGCAAAATTAGGGCTTCCCAATCGTGAAAGCTGCGTATCTGTATAACTAAACAAACGCCCCTGCAATAATGGATCATTCGTAAAATCGATGCCCGGTACGAGATGTCCTGGGTGAAAGGCCACCTGCTCCGTTTCTGTAAAGAAATTATCTGGGTTGCGGTTGAGGGTCATTTTACCAATGCGCTGCACGGGCACCATTTCTTCAGGAATCAATTTTGTAGCGTCCAGCAGGTCAAAGTCATATTTATGCTCATCTTCTTCGGGTACGATCTGAAAACCGAGTTCCCACTCAGGATACTGTCCTGCATCAATTGCGTCCCAAAGATCACGCCTGTGGAAATCTGAATCGGCACCATGTATTTTAACCGCTTCATCCCATGTAATTGATTTTACGCCCAAAAGAGGCTTCCAATGGAATTTAACAAAATGTGATTTCCCCTCTGCGTTTATCAATCTAAACGTATGGATACCAAAACCTTCCATCATACGAAGACTACGTGGAATGGCCCTGTCGCTCATCGCCCATATATGATTGTGTAATGTTTCTGGGGTATGGGATACAAAGTCATAAAACGTATCGTGTGCCGAAGCGGCCTGCGGAATCTCTCGGTCTGGCTCTGGCTTTACGGCATGAATAAGATCAGGAAACTTCATCGCATCCTGTATAAAGAAGATGGGCATATTATTACCCACAAGATCGAAGATACCTTCTTCCGTATAAAATTTGACTGCGAAACCGTGAACATCACGCGCTGTATCGGCAGAACCTTTTGAACCCGCTACGGTAGAAAAACGGGTAAAAACCGGTGTTTTTCGGGAAGTATCGGTAAAAATACCGGCTTTGGTTAATTCAGATTGATCTTCATACAATTCAAAATAACCGTGCGCACCGCTCCCGCGTGCATGTACAATACGCTCTGGAATACGCTCATGATCAAAATGGAAAATCTTTTCACGAAGTATAAAATCTTCAAGCAACGTGCCACCACGTTCTCCTGATTTTAATGAATTATTAGTATCATTTACTTTGAGGCCTTGATTTGTGGTCATGGTTTTATCTTTCCCACTACTTGTATTTTTAGCCAGATCTTCCTGCTTTGCGTTGGTTTTTCCTTTTTCGGAATTCTTCATGTTTAAATAGATTATTAAGTTATCGGCGATTTAAATTTCGATATTATTAATAATAAATTCTACTTTCAAATGATAATATTTTGCTAATTGATGATTGTTCTGATTTTTTCGTCAAAGAGACTTTCTGTATAGGATTTTTTGGCAAACCTTTAGTAATAATTGATGTAAGATTAAAATCATGTTAAAAATGTAATTTCATACAAGTAGTTAGCTGTAACTTTAGCTACCTGCTTAAATATAATTAAAAACTATATTTATATTTCCCAACTTATAAATTCATGTCAAAGCCTTAAGGTTTCTATGTGTATTTTTTAGTTCTGCGGATTTTTTTAGGGAGCAGTTAAATTCAGAAATTAACGTTGCCAACTTTAAAAACCATGATTAAGGATTACGTAAACCATACTATTCAAAATGGGGATGAAAAAACACAGAACCCAAATGAATTACCGGAAATTCTCTGTATTACTACCTACCCTCCAAGGGAATGTGGTATTGCTACCTACTCAAGCGATCTGGTAAAGGCTCTTGAAGATAAATTTGATAAAGCCTTTAAAATGACTGTTTGCCCGCTTATTTCCTCCAGTGGTCAGGGTTGGGAATCAAATGATATCTATCCCATTATTGACCAGCGTGATCCGCTAACCTTTTTGAGGCTGGCAGATTATATAAGTCAGCAACCAGCTATCAAGATGGTTCTTATACAACATGAATTTGGCCTTTATAAGGAACGTGAGAGTAGTTTTATGAGCTTTTTGGCGCAGTTACAGCTTCCCATAATCATCTCCTTTCATACGGTACTGCCCAACCCCGATAAACTTTTGAGAAAACAGGTAAAAAAAATGAGTGTTCTGGTCAAATACATATCGGTAATGACCCGCAAATCGGCCGAAATACTGGAAAGGGATTATGACATTAAAAACAATAAAATACAAATTATACCGCACGGGACTCATTTAGTGCTGCATAAGGACAAGCAATTATTAAAAGAGCATTATGGAGTGACCGGACGCGAGGTGCTCAGTACCTTTGGCCTTTTAGGGCCAGGCAAAAGTATCGAAACTACATTACAGGCACTTCCGGCAATTATTTCCGAGCGACCCAACGTATTATTTTTAATAATAGGAAAAACCCATCCCAGTCTTTTAAAGGAACAAGGGGAGCATTATCGGGATATGTTAAAAAATAAAATTGCAGCGCTGGGCTTAGAAGATCATGTACAGTTTTTAGACCGGTTTTTAGATCTTCCCGTATTGCTTGATTATTTGCAACTCACAGACATTTATTTATTTACCTCAAAAGACCGAAATCAAGCCGTAAGTGGCACTTTTTCATATGCAGTAAGCTGTGGTTGCCCTATTATCTCTACGCCCATCCCACACGCCAAAGAAGTTTTAAAGGAAAATATGGGAGTTATCGTAGATTTTGAAGACCCCGGACAACTGAGCAAAGCAGTAATAAAGTTGCTGAAAGATGTTCCATTTCGTAAAGAGATAAGTAAAAATGAGATTCTCGCCACCGCACCTACGTCTTGGGAAAATGTTGCCATTTCCCATGCCATACTTTTTAAAAAACTGGCCAAAGGGAGTATAAAATTACGCTATAGCTTGCCGCCCATTAACCTGAAACATCTTAAAAAATTAACGACATCCGTTGGTATGGTGCAGTTCTGTGAGATTAATACTCCTGATTTAAATTCTGGCTACACCTTGGATGATAATGCCCGTGCGCTGGTTGCTGTGGGAGAGCATTACCGTTTAACGCAGAAGCATGAAGACTTAAAATACCTGAATACTTATTTTGATTTCATAGCCTATTGTTTCCAGCCCAATGGGCATTTTTTAAATTACGTCAATGCCAATAGGGAATTTACATCCCAAAATGATGAAGTAAATCTTGAAGATGCTAATGGGCGCGCTATCTGGGCACTGGGCTATCTGATTTCGCTTCGCGAAATTTTACCGGAATCCTGTACTAAAATGCTTCAGCACGCTGAAAATATACTAGAAAATTCTAAAAATAAACTCCGTAAAATACACTCTACACGTGCGATGGCCTTTATCATAAAAGGTCTTTATTACCATCATCTGGAGACAGGATCAGCGTGTGATTGCACATTGGCCAGTGAACTCGCAGATCGCCTGGTGCACATGTACCAACATGAGGGGAAAGGGAAGTGGAAATGGTTTGAGAGTTATATGACCTACGGAAACAGTATCCTGCCTGAGGCCTTGTTATGTGCGTGGGAAATGACCGGTACGCCTATATATAAAACAATTGCCAACGAATCTTTTGATTTTCTGCTTTCAAAAATTGTCATTGAAAATAGCATACGGGTGATCTCAAACCGAGGCTGGTTGCATAAAGAAAAGGCTCAGGAAAAAGTCATTCCCGGTGGTGAGCAGCCCATTGACGTGGCCTATACCATAATGGCGCTGTCCAGGTTTCATAAGGTTTTTCCCGAAGCAGGATATCTGGATCAGCTTAAAGATGCTTTTAACTGGTTTTTGGGTGATAATCATTTGAATCAGATTATCTATAATCCAAGGACGGGCGGTTGTTACGATGGTCTGGAAGAGCATAATGTAAATCTGAACCAAGGTGCCGAATCTACGCTGAGTTATCTTTTAAGCCGACTTGTACTTGAAGAAAATGTTCCAAAGAATAGTAATGAAACTTTGGAGACTATTAGTGATCAGATTCTTGTCAATAAGTTACAGGATTAAAACTATCTTTTTCTGTAGCATAACAGACTGATTTAATGCTTTAAAGATCCATTTATTTAACACAAACACCAATTTTTTAGGTTTATAAACAACGCATGAAGATAGCTATTCTCGCACCCATTGCCTGGAGCACACCACCCAAAAAATACGGCCCATGGGAGCAGGTCGCTTCCACCATCGCAGAAGGTTTGGTAACCAGGGGGCATGAGGTAAGCCTTTTTGCAACTGCCGATTCCCGTACCACGGGAAAACTGGAGTGGGTATGCGAGCAGCCTTATGCCGAAGCGGCGCATATAGATCCAAAAGTCTGGGAATGTCTGCACGTAAGCCATCTTATGGAGCGCGCCAGCGAATTTGATATTATCCATAACCACTTCGATTTTCTGCCATTGACTTATTCGCGGCTCATTGATACACCTATGATTACCACGATACATGGCTTTTCATCACACAAAATCTTTCCGGTGTACCAGAAGTATGATACCACTAGCGCTTACATTTCGATATCTGATGCAAATCGGCATCCTTCTTTGACCTATATGGATACCATTTATCACGGTATTGATGCAACACAGTTTACCTTTCAGGAGGAAAAAGAGCAATATCTACTTTATTTTGGACGTATTCATCCAGAAAAAGGAACCCACGAAGCCATAAAAATTGCTTTATCTAGTGGTTTTCCGCTAAAAATCGCTGGTTTAATCCAAGATCAAACCTATTTTGACGAACAGATAAAACCGTTTCTGGAAAATGAACATATAACCTATTTAGGGAATGCCGACCCTGCAATGCGGGACTCCTTGCTGGGAGGGGCGCAAGCGCTTTTACATCCCATTGCTTTTGAAGAACCCTTTGGACTGAGTGTGGCCGAAGCCATGATGTGCGGTACGCCTGTAATTGCCTATAACCGTGGCAGCATGCCTGAACTTATTGTAGAGGGGAAAACGGGATTTTTGGTCATTAGCAGGAACGAGGCCGTGGCAGCTGTAAAACGCCTTGATACCATTAAAACAAAAGATTGTCGAGAACATGCTCGGAAAAATTTCAGTATAGAGCGTATGATAAGCTTATATGAAAACGCGTATCAAAAAACAATAGAACGGTATGAAAACCAGTGAGCTACTGGTCGTTTTTTAAGGTATATAAAAGTTCGCCGAGATCTACTACGGCATAGCTAGAAGCATAATCTGAAACGGCATAAGGCAATATCAAGTTGTTGTGATGCACCAGCGCCCCGCACGAATAAACCACATTGGGCACATAACCCTCTCGTTCTTCCTCAAGCGGGGAGAGTAGGGGTTGTTTAAGGCGTCCTATTAACTTAGAGGGATCTTCTAAATCAAAAAGAGCCGCGCCTAAACTATACCTTCTCATAGGCCCCACGCCGTGTGTGATGATGAGCCAGCCATCTTCTGTGTATATTGGAGGGCCGCAGTTACCTATCTGGGTAAATTCCCACGGGTATTCGGGTTCTTGTATTTTTTGAGGATTCTGCCACAGCGTTTTGCGATCAGAATACATAAGGTAATTATTGTAGCCGTCAATGCGGGAAAGCATGGCATATTTCCCTTTTATTTTTCGGGGGAAAAGGGTGATATTTTTATTCTGCGCCCCATTACCGTGCATGGGCATGATGCGAAAGGTGTAAAAATCTTCGGTAGAAAGTAATTTGGGAATGATGGTATGGCCGTTATAGGCGGTATAGACGGCGTATATTTTCTTAGTGCCATCGTCTTCGGTAAAATTTACAAAGCGGGCGTCTTCAATACCACGGCTTTCTGATTCAGAAATAGGCAATAAGACACGTTCTGAAATGTCTGAATCGATACTGAATTCCACATCGTAGTATGAATCTACCAGCCAGGTCATTTCTTCAAGCGCGGTTCTTTTATCCATGCTTATAGAAGTATCTTTCAACAACGTATCTACAGCGTTTTTAAGAATATGATACTCAAATTTTTGCGGTAAATGCTCCATAATGGCATCTGAATATTTTTGGGGAATATTCATTTCCTGCATTTTTTTTACAAACCTGCCTTTGTCATACGATTTCTTTTTTGAAATACGGGCAGGCGTGATATGGCTACGCACTTTGGTAAGGCGCAGATCGTTATTTGCGTCTATGATACCGCGGCGAAAAACAATAGAAGATAAATGGCCTTCCCCGGTGGCCCGAAAGGAAATTATCACGCGCAGTTCGCCCTCGTTTAATTGATCCTGGTTAAAATCTGGGACGATGGAAGGATTAAAAAAAGCGGCAGATTCCAGAGAATATTCCATCGTGAGGTAAGAGCCTATGAGCATCTTACGTTTATCTGAAATCTCTTTGGGATCCAGTTCTATGGCTTCCAGCAATCCCTGAATATTAGAAAAATGTCTTAGAAATATTTGTGAAATATTGTTGTGCCGCCCTGCAAAATCGCGAAGTACATTCTCCAGGGTTTTATGCGCCAGCTCATCACTCATGTTCATTATCCTGCCTATGAGTAATTGGGTACGCTCATCTCCTGTATTAAAAAAACGGGCGACCACCCTGCTGGAATCAGGAAGGAATTGAAAATTTTTACGTATTACCTTTACATTCATAACGCATTTTTGAAGTTTGAAACTATAAGTTTAACTGTTCTAAAAATACTACAGACTTTTTTAATGGGAACTTTTTATAAGTATAAAATAAAGGGAGTGGTTACTGATTGCGAGGAAAAATTGATTTAAAATTCAATAAACAGATAAAAGGTGGAGTTTTTTTAGAAAGAACATACACTAAATCTTTCCGGAGGTTTACTATTTCTGGATTTTCAACTTATATATTATGATTTCATATCTAAAAATAACAGGACTTTAAAGGTTTACTTTTCGGCTATAATTGAAAATTGGGTAATTTCAAGCTTCAAAAAATAGTACTGCGATGAAAGCGAAAATCCTGATAACCTTTACGACCCATAAAGGGCAAAAAAAACTTTTACAAGACCTTTTTAAAGACAAAGCCAAACTTGTTTTTATAGAAGATTCCTCTAAGGAGTTGGGTGAATTGATCGCTGAGGCTACTGTTTTATTCTCATGGAATCCCGAAGATGAAGGACTTTATGATGAAGCGCTTGATTTTAAGAATGTACAGTTTATGCAGTTGCTTTCGGCGGGGTATGATCACGTGCGTACTGATGCATTTCCTGATCATCTTAAAATTGCTGCCAATCAAGGCGCGTATGCCTCGCCGATGGCAGAACACACCGTCGCATTGATCACCGCACTTTCTAAACGGCTTTTTATATATCATAAAAATCTTGCACAGGGAAAATTCAATCAGAATGAGAGCATGACTAAAAAGCTGAAGGGCTCCGTGCTGGGTGTCATTGGATTCGGGGCCATTGGACAGGCAACGGCCGACTTGATGCGACCTTTTGGGGTAAAAATATGGGGATTAAATACTACTGGAAAAACCGATGAAAAAACCGATTTTATAGGCACTTTTGCCGATTTAGATCATGTGTTGCAAAATGCAGATATACTGCTTATTTCCTGTCCATTAAATGCGGAAACCGAAGATCTGATCAATGGGGAAAAACTGGCATTGATGAAAGATGATGCTATTCTGGTTAATGTGGCGCGCGGGCCTATCATCGTTCAACAAGATTTGTATGAGCATTTAAAAAACAAACCTGATTTTTATGCAGGACTTGATGTATGGTGGAAAGAGCCTTTTAAAGATGATACCTTTGAACTGGAGTATCCTTTCTTTGACCTGCCCAATTTATTAGGATCTCCCCACAACTCAGGCAAGGTTCCCGATGGGATCGAAATAGGTACCAAACATGCTTCAAAAAACATACAACGCTTTCTGGATGATAAAAAAACAGAAGGTCAAATTCATTAAAAATGATCTTTAAAACACTGAAAAAATGAATAATACCCTGTTTTTTAAATTAAAGTTACGCTTTGGCCAATAACTCTTCCAGATCAACAATACCACCTTTTACTTTTGCGGGTTTGTTTTTTGCGACCATGTCTGAGATGATGGGAATGGGTATTTTACTGCTTATTTTGCCCAATTTAGCGAAAAGCCTGGGTGCTTCGGGTACCGTCGTAGGAATTGTTTTCGCGGGATTTGCACTGGCACGGGGAATTTTTGGACCTGTTTTCGGACGAATTTCCGATCGGTATGGTCGTAAAAAAATGATGCTAAGTGGACTTTTAATTTACGCTTTACTTTCTATAGGCTTCATTCTTTTTTTGCATCATCTGATTATAATTTCCGTTTTATGGTTTTTACAGGGTATGGCTTCTGCCATGGTAACGCCCATCGCACAATCGTATATTGGCGACCTGACACCAAAGGGTAAGGAAGGGCGTATTATGAACCTGTTTTATCTGGGGCAGTTTGGAGGTATTGCCATTGGCCCTGCCTTAGGTGGTTATCTTGTTGACCATTTTAATCGTACCGTTCCCTTTTATGTTATGGGAGGAGCTGCGCTCATAGGTTTTCTACTTGTTTTGATAGTTGTTCCCCCAGGGGTAAAAAAACAAACTGATCCCTCTAAAGGAATGCAGTTTAAGAAATCTGTTTTTAATGTATTCAAAGATCAAAAAATCAAAGGTATTTTATATTATATCGTAGGGCGTGGCTTCTACCGATGGGGGTTCAGTACTTTCTTTCCTATTTATGCCGTGTCCCAGGCCGCGCTCAGCAAAGAACAAGTGGGATTGGTGATTTCCAGTTATATGATCAGTGGGGCGGTGCTGCAATATCCATTTGGCTGGGTGGCAGATCGCTTTCAGCGGTATCGCTCAGAAATGGTACTCATAGGCGGCCTTATCGCTGCGGCTACTACTTTTTTTGTACCTGTCTTTACCCATTTAAGCTGGTTGATCGTACTCGTTGTGATCATGGGTATTTTTAGTGCAGCCTCACGGGCCTCATCTATAGCGATACGCACAGATCGAGGGCGGGTGCATGGTATGGGAGGGGTAACCGGTGTTTTTATGTCGGGTTTAGCCATGGGTCAAGTGTTGGGACCAGTAGGATTTGGTGCTATTACAGATTTTTTTAATATTGAAGCCTCTTTCTATTTTGGGGCTGGGATAGGCTTACTAACTACGGTGCTGGCCTACTGGTTTTTGCGAAAGAATAACCGTAGGGAAAAACGAATAAGTAAGAAAGCTGAATTACAACATTCAGCGTAAACCTGTATTTTTTAATTAAAAATTTAAAAATGAACAATAAAACAAATCATACGGCACTGCTCGTTATGGATATGCAACATGGAATTATTGCAGACCTCCCCGGCAAAGAGGGATTTTTAAAGCTTGTTTCCCAAGCTATCTTAAAAGCACGAAAAAATGACATTCCCATCATTTTTGTACGAGTTGGATTTAGGGAAAAAGCTCCGGAAATAAGTGCCAATAACAAGCTTTTTTCAAAGGCAAAGGAGCGTTTTACGACAATCTCTCCCAAAATATTTATGCAAGTTGATGAAATGCTGGCTCCCCGAGAGGAAGATATTTTGGTCAGCAAACGACGCATAAGCGCTTTTACTGGTAGCGACCTGGAGGTGATTTTAAGAGCAAAAGAAATTAAACATCTTGTGCTGGCAGGGGTATCTACCAGTGGGGTTGTTTTATCAACCTTGCGGGAGGCCGCAGATAAAGATTATGAGCTCACCGTTCTGGAAGATTGCTGTTTTGATAAGGATCAAGAAGTGCACCGGGTGCTTGTAGAAAAGGTTTTCCCAAGTCAGGCATCGATTACCAAGACAGACGATTGGATTATAGGATAAATGGATTCCAATAAAAATGCCCGTTTTTTAATCAAAAACGGACATTTTTCACTTAAAAAAGCTGATTTTTTATTGAAAATACTTGGCAAAACTACCGGAAATTTTATTCTGCGTACGCGTGTTTATAATCATCTCCTTGTAAAATTTTGATCATATCTTTTTCAAGGGATTCTATGGGGTATTCCACAATCCGCCCCAGCTCTTTACCGTCTTTGGTAAAAATAAAAGTAGGCACCCTCTGAATGTTTTTACCATCTTCAAATCCGGCAGGAGTTGTTTTAGCATGTGTAACGGCAAAAAGATCTACAGATGGAGCTGCTTCGGTAGCGTCTATAACCTTATAGAAATTAGGAACTTCTCGGTGGCTGTCTGGACACCAGGTTCCCATAAAAATAGTTACTTCAACACCGTCCAATAGTTCTGCAATAGTTGCGACCGCTTCGTTATCTACTTTATAGGCATCATAACGGGGTTCAAACCATTTCTTATAGTCACCTTCCTCCAGTTGCTGGCGGTCTATTTTACCTACGAGCATACCATTTTCTTCTGTGTAAGATGGCGTCTTAACCACCGGTTTTTCAGTGGATGCCATTTCTTCTGTAACCGGTTTTTTTCCTGTTGTTTTAGCCATGCTGTTACAACCTACAATAACCAGTGTGACTAGTGTTGCGGCTATTACAAATAATCTATTCATCATTTTAAATTTTTATTCAACAAGCGATTCCCTATCCATTTCGGCAGGTTTCTCAATGTTCATCATTTTAAGAATGGTAGGGGCAATGTCCCCTAAGATACCATCCTTGATTTCCTTAATGTCTTTATCTACGAGTATAAGGGGAACCGGATTTGTGGTATGTGACGTATTGGGGCTGCCGTCAGCATTTTTCATCGTTTCACAATTACCGTGATCTGCGATGACAATCGTACTGTAATTATGTGCGAGAGCCATACTTATTACTTCTTTGGCACAACTATCTACTGTTTCACAGGCTTTTATTGCGGCATCCATATCACCGGTATGTCCCACCATGTCAGGATTTGCAAAATTGAGACAAACAAAATCCACTTCTTCTTTTTCAAGTTCGGGGAGTATCATTTCCTGTATTTTACCTGCGCTCATTTCTGGCTGCATAT